>JAFAQT010000144.1 GCA_019246215.1 Verrucomicrobiota bacterium | reverse complement strand
TTGAACGACCCGATTCTCCGGGTGCCCGGTATCGCAAGTGTGTCCGTCTTTGGCGCAGGCCAATATGCACTCCGGGTATGGGTCGATCCAAACAAGCTCGCTGCCCTTAACATCACGACTCCCGAAATCGAAAACGCACTTCTCGCGCAGAACACGGTAAATCCGGCCGGTCAGATCGGTGGCGAACCGATACCACCGGGCCAGCCCTTTACCAATACCGTGCTGGCACAGGGTCGGTTGGTGGCGGAGGAGCAGTTCGGAAACGTTGTCATCCGGGCGGAGCCGAATGGTGCTTTTGTAAGAGTCAAGGATGTTGGCCGTGTGGAACTCGGGGCTCAGAATTACTCACAGACCAGCACTTTCAACGGCAAACCCGCCGCGGTCCTCGCGATTTACCAGTTGCCGGGTTCGAATGCGGTGAATGCGGCAAAGGACGTCAGGGAGCTGCTGAAACAGCTTAAGGGGCGGTTCCCGTCCGGGTTGGACTATTCCATTTCTCTGGACACGACTCTGGCCGTAACGGCAGGAATGGAAGAAATCTATAAGACCCTGGTGGAGGCGATGATTCTCGTGATCATTGTGGTTTTCATCTTCCTCCAGGGCTGGCGTGCCACGTTGATTCCCTTGTGCGCCGTCCCAGTGTCGCTGATCGGCACCTTTGCGGTGTTCCCTCTGTTGGGGTTCTCGGTCAACACGTTGTCACTCCTGGGGCTGGTCCTGGCCATTGGCCTGGTGGTCGATGACGCCATCGTCGTTGTCGAAGCCGTAGAACATCACATCGAACACGGGTTATCGCCCCGAGAGGCTGCGATCAAGGCAATGGAAGAGGTTTCCGGACCCGTGATTGCCATCGCCCTCATTCTTGCGGCGGTCTTTATCCCGACCGCGTTTATTCCAGGCATCACCGGCCGGCTTTACCAACAGTTCGCCGTTACCATCGCGGTTTCTGTGATTTTCTCGGCATTCAATGCACTCACCTTGAGCCCGGCGCTTGCCGCGCTCCTGTTGCGACCCAGAAAGGAAGCCCGAGGGCCACTGGGTTTTTTCTTCAAGGGCTTTAACAAAATGTTCGGGTCCGCAACCAACGGTTATGTTGCTGTCTGCCGTCTGCTGATGCGCCGGGGCTTTATCTGCGTCGTGTTTCTAATCCTCGTCGTCGTCGCGTCAGGTTGGCTTGGTAAAAAGATTCCGAGCGGCTTCGTTCCAACCGAGGATCAGGGCTATCTTTTCGCAAATCTGTCATTGCCGGACTCCGCGTCCCTGCAAAGAACCTCAGCCGCCTCCGCGCAGGTCCAGGACATTCTTCGGAAGATACCTGGAGTTCAGGACGTGACGGCGATTTCTGGCTACAGCATGCTGAGCGGCGTCAGTACGACCTATAATGGCTTTTTCTTTGTGACCCTGAAGCCATGGAAAAAGCGTGAGACGCCGGAGGAACAACTTCGGTTGATGATCGCCCGCGCAAACGAAGCGCTTGCTAAGATTCCCGAAGGCATTGCCTTTGTTTTCCCGCCGCCGTCGATCCCGGGGATAGGAACATCCGGCGGCGTCACTTTCCTTCTGGAAGATCGCGCGGGGCTGGATGTCCAGTTTCTAGCACGACAGACCCAGAAATTCATCGAGGCCGCGGCGAAACGTCCCGAAATTGCGAGGATCTCAACCACCTTGTTGCCAAGCGTTCCCCAGTATTATCTGGATGTGGATCAAGATAAAGTCCTTAAGCAAGGGGTAAGTTTGTCGGATGTGTATAAGGCCACCCAGGTTTTTCTGGGCGGTTCGTTTGTCAACTATTTCAATCGGTTCGGGCGAACATGGCAGGTGTATCTTCAGGCCGATGGCCCCTATCGGACAGTCCCGCAAGATGTCGGCCGGTTTTACGTGCGCAACAAAGATGGAGACCCCGTCCCGCTCTCTTCGGTGGTGCGCATCGTACCCCGCACCGGAGCGGAATTTACGATGCGTTACAATCTTCATCGATGCGCACAATTGAACGTAACCGGGAAAGAGGGCGCCAGCTCCTTCCAGGTCATGGCAGCACTCCAAGATGTATTCGCAAAGACGATGCCGCAGGAGATGGGCTTTGATTATATGGGAATGTCGTTCCAGGAACAACAGGCACAGAAAGGGGTGTCACCTGCGGTGATCTTCGGATTGTCCCTGCTGTTCGTGTTCCTCATTCTTGCGGCCCAATACGAGAGCTGGTCATTGCCATTCAGTGTCCTGCTCTGCACGCCTATCGCCGTTCTGGGCGCCTTTGCAGTCCTGCTCGCGAGGCTTCTGGAAGCGGATGTCTACGGAAAAAGCTCTGTCCTGTTCGAAAACAACGTCTACGCCCAAATCGGCTTAGTCATGCTCATTGGCCTGGCGGCAAAGAACGCCATCCTCATTGTTGAATTTTCCAAGGCCGAGTACGAAAAAGGAACGCCGATCGCGGAAGCAGCCCTGGCCGGCGCCCGTCTGCGGTTGCGCCCGATCCTGATGACTGCGTTTGCGTTCATCCTCGGATGCGTACCGCTCTGGGTCGCCTCCGGATCGGGCGCTGCCTCGCGGCAGATTCTCGGCACGACGGTCATCGGCGGGATGCTGGCGTCGACTTTGATCGCGATCTTCCTGATTCCGGTCATGTTTTATCTGGTTGAGAAGGCCTCGCACCGGAATGGGAAACATAAGCCGAAAGTGCCTCCCGCCGAAGACGCTGCCGGGACTTCACAGGCCGTTGGAGCGACTGAGCAGCGGTAGGATTCAAGACAAAAGACCCAAGGTGTGGCGCGCCGGATGAATGACGGTCCGCCGGCGTTCGGCCGAAGCCAAACTATGGCGGACAGCCTTTGCCCGGCAAGAGACTCAGAGATGCTGATCCCGTGGAGCTAGCATGAGCCGCCCAAACAAGAATCGCCTCATCTTGCCCCGCTTACTTCTCTGGGCGAAAACGCGGCGCGCTCCCCTTGGAGGCGATTCGTGGACCATTTACCATTTTTAATCAGCAGAAAGCCGGGAAGTGAAAAAGTTAGTCACACTTCGTCTTCTGCGGAGAGTAGATTCGCATCCCTGGCGATGACCCAATAACCGTCGGGATTTAGCGGAGAGTCGTAAGCGTATAGCCGGAACGCACAAGAGGCTTTCCTTGTGGTGGTGTTATTGTTAGTTCCGCATCCGAGCCCAAATCCCCGGGACCTTAATTCTTGAATGTTGCTGCTACCTTCGAAGCGAACATCCTTCATACTTTGGCCTCGCTATAGGAATAGAGCTCGAGGCAAGATTCATGCTGCCATGCCTGGCTGGGCGACATGCCCCCCAGCTCGCGGAAATAGTCCTGCAGTTCGACGATTGCTTTGGAGTCCACGTCGAGTTCTGGCCTCTGTAGGAAGCGGTAGGAAGATTGTTTGAATTCTACAAAAAGCAGGCGTCAGAACACAGCAGTGCACTATTGCGAAACGATATCGACCCGTTTCGTGATCCGGTCCACAAACTCGGCAAACTCCGCGTCTTTGCGAGCCTCGGCCAGGACTTGAAGCTGCGCCACCTGTTCACTTGAAAACTCGGCAGTGCCAACCGTCCCTAGCACTCGCGCTTCGGTTGCGACGCGTTCTCCAGCGTCGAGGAGGCGGTCAGGGCCGCTCAACCGGAACGAAATGGTGGAGAGCGGACCAAACAATAGCGCCCGAGCCAACTGCGGCCACTCCCTCAGATCGGGTTCGACCTTCGCTTCGCGCGCAAATAACAGAGCCATCAGATGCATCGCCTGCAGCTGTGATTTTCCTCGCGTTGCTCGGTATGCTGCAATTCCGGCATTCATCTGGTCCCGCGGCGGAGAGGGCACGATTCCGCTCCAGACGTACGTGATCCAGCGGGCCTGCAGCTCCAGTGGAGGAAAATAGGGTCCGGTTTGCTCCCAAAGACCCAGGAAAGCAAGACCGGGTAAATCCGGATGAAATGTGTATTTGTAAAGATCGGCGTGTTGAGCGTCCAGGTCGAGGATGCTGGAGATTGTGGAACTCAAAAATGGCATGCTCAACTGAAAGCCTGTACCAAAGATGATGGCGTCAAATTCTTCCGAACTTTCATCGAGGAATCGAACGTTCCGGTCCTGGATTTCGCCGATCCAGGGCTTGACGGCAATCCGACCTTCAGCGACCAGCGGCAGATAGTGCTGGCTCAACGCCCGTCCAACACTCAAGAAGTCACCAGCCGGTCTGAACGCACCGAACCGCTCCGGACTGCCGAACACCCGCAGGATATAGTCCTGCGTTGCTTTACTGAGGACTTCCTTCGGAGTGACCTCGGCGCTAAGCGCCGCAAAGCGAGTAAACGCGAGTGCGTCGCTCGGTACCCCGGCCACCAGTTTTTGCATGACGTAACGCTGGCGTCGGAAAGTCGAGACCACGCGCAGCGCGCCGAGCATTGCAAGGTCACTCGCTATTTCGAGCGCGCTAATGGCGCAACCCACTACAAGCACGCGCTTTCCGCGGAAGCTCTCTGGATCTTTATAATCAAAACTGTGGAGCACGCCACACGAACCGCGAAACGATTCGAGCCCCGGCAGCGATGGGACCGAGGGTTTGTTGAATCGACCTGAAGCGATAACGGCATAGAGAAATTTCTCGTTCCTTTTTTCTGTGGCGCTGGATCGAACGAGCCATCCGCCGCTGTCGGGATCGCGTTCGATCAGCTCGACACGGGTATTAAGGTGGACATGAGAAAGGACGTCGAACCTTCGTGCGTACCGTTTCAGGTAGGCGAGGATTTCATTACTGGACGGGAAAATCGGAGCCGACGGTTCCGGCGCGAGGTCGCTAAAGCAGGTTAGCAATCGGCTCGTGTTGGTTACCATCGAAGGCCAGATTCCGCTGTGGGGCGAGCGAAGGTTCCACTGGCCACCAATCTCATCGCCTTGCTCAAAGATCACCGGCTCGAACCCGTGCTGTTTCAGGTATCTCGCCGCCACTAAACCACCAGGACCGCTGCCAATGATTGCAACTCTACGCAGGAGATCGTGCTGGTCAGTCGAGCCGCCCAAGGTGACTTCCTTCCTCTTTGATTAACCTCGCGCCTCCGCCTGTTACAAACCCATCCCGTTCCTTATTGCACCAAGATTACGGCGTATCCAGCTCCAAACAGGGCTAACAGTTCGAAAGCGCCCACGAAACGATTCAACAGTATGCTGGTCTACCTTCGGCTCGGATTCAGGGTTTGAAAACATCTTCCAGGAAATCATGGAGCGCCACTCGCCAGACGAACATGCTGTGCGTTCCACCGGGCAATACAGTATAGGCATGTTGGATATTTGTTTGCTTTAGCTGCGCCTCAAAAGCCGCGACGTCCTTTCCGACTATTTGATCGTCATCGCCAACAACGATATCGAAAAGGCGCAAGGTTGTGTTGATCTTTTCCGAATCCTTTAACGCGTTCTTAAACTCCTCCGATAAGGCAAGCGGCCTCAGGCCGGGACTGAAGGCACCGATCCAGCGAAAGTAGCCCAGGTGCACAATCCCGGTTTCTATCGACTGAAGGCCGCCCATTGATAGCCCTGCAACGGCTCGCTCCCGCGGTTCGTCGCTGATTTTATAGCGGGTTTCGATTAAAGGGATGATGTCGCGGAAAAGCTCCTCGTCGACTGCCTTTTGGTTTTCAGCCAGATAAGGTGAGTGGTCCGTGCCAGCAATATCTTCAGGAGGCAGCGCGTGCGCTTCCGGCACGACCACGATCATCGGAACCGCTTTGCCTTGAGCAAGCAGGTTGTCCAGAATTTGGGGCAACCTCCCCTCAGTCACCCAGGAATAGCGCGTGTCCCAGAAGCCATGGTAGAGATAAAGAACAGGGAAAGGAGCGTGAGACCGGTCATAGCTCGGCGGGGTGTAGATCAGTACCTGTCGGTTTTTTCCGAGCGTGGTCGAATAGTAGGTCTCATTGCGCATTGTGCCATGCGCGCCGTTTTGCACGTCCAGGAAATCAGGAGGCGAACCGGGAATTAACAGCAGGCTTGTGTCGACCTGTCGCTGTGGTTTGGGCATGTCGTTGCCAGGATCCGTGATCAGGCGCCCGTCCAGCCTGAACCGGTACTCGTACAGGTTGGGTCCCCAGGGTCCCAACGTCACAGACCAGAGGCCGTTCGTGTCCTTCTTCATGTCGGCGGTTGTGGTTCCTTGGGGCTCGTATGGACCGCTCTTGATACCGATCAGCACTTCCACAGTATTGGCCTTTGGCGCCAGAAGCCGGAACGTTACATGGCCATCGGGCAACACCTGAGTGATGCGGTCGCTCAATGGGGGCGCAGCGGTCGCTTCAGGAGCGACAGCGGGTGTTGTTGTGGGCGCCGGAGTCGGGGTTTGTGCGAGAACCGGCGCTAAAGCAAAACCGGGAAGGGCATACAGAAATAAAACGAGCGCTGATGTCTTTTTCATACGGCATTTCGCCCAAGTTTCGCCAGAAACGAGGGCCGTTCAATTGTTCAATTAGAACTCCGAAATCGGAATAAGCATTCCGTAGCGTACCATTCCGGCAACATTCGCCTACCATGGAGTTAATAAGAGCCTGGAAGGATCACAATACACCAGGGCCTGCGCAGCAGATGGTCCAGCAAAGGGGAAGGGCTCCAGTTTCAGGATTTCGCCTATCCGGTTCTTAGACACCCGCCCTTGCCCTGTGACCGATTACGACTAGTAAAACCGCTTTATGCTCTTCCGAATTCTGTCTTGCTTGGCAGGGCAAGCGCCAGCAAAGTAAATCGTCGCCATCCTACTTATGGTCACCGGTCTCCAACCCGAGCTGCGAAAATTCTCGATCACCGAGTATTATAAGCTCGCCGAAACGGGAGTCCTGGCTCCCTCCGAACGAGTCGAACTGCTGAACGGCCAAATCATCCGCATGGCTCCAATAGGCGAAACACATCGGACAATCGTCGACAAACTAAACTACATCTTTGTCGATAAACCCAGAAATCGCTACCGAGTCTCGATTGATCAACCCATCCGCATCGACAACTTTAACGAACCCCAA
>JAFAQT010000077.1 GCA_019246215.1 Verrucomicrobiota bacterium | reverse complement strand
GTAAAGGCAGGGAATGCTCGGCTAATCTTGCTACCATCGAAGGCGCAAAGGACGAATTTTCCAGAGATAATCCGGGCGTTGCTCTGACCAGTCTTGATCAATTGAAACCTTATTTGCGATACGGCGTCCCGACGTGTCCGGCGGGTGGCACTTACGCGAATGTTCTGGATTTAAACGCGCGGTGCACCTGTAGTCTGGGAACGGACAACAAACCAGGGTTTCATACCCTTGCAAAACCCTGAAGCCATCACGGAAGGAGAGCATGATGGAGGACTGGCAAAGGATCGTGGAGTTCGTTCGCTCAAGTGTTGCCAGCGACGTGTACCTCAATCGATCTTTGGTCAAGGGAAGGGTCGACGGTAAGGTCGTCAGGCTGAGTTCGCCGGATGACTTCACTGAAGACGCGTTTGAGCGACTTGTTCGCGCGCTCGTCCAAACCAGGCCGGACTTACTGCCAGCACTCGAAACGGCAATGCCTTCTTTGGATTTTTCAACTGAGATGCACGGGATGCGGTTCCGCGTGAATATTGTCAGAGCCCAAGGCAAACTCTCAGCATCGTTGCGCCCGCTGCCGGAAAGTCCTCCCAGCCCTGAGAGTGTCGGACTGTTGGAGAAGGTGACCACGTCAATCACCAATGCTCCCGGAGGGTTGGTCCTCATCACGGGCGCGACCGGGAGTGGCAAGACAACGACCTTGGCGTCTATTCTGGAAACAATAAACCAGGTGAGGCAAGTAAAGATCGTCACGATCGAGGATCCAATCGAGTTCCTTTTTCGTGAAAAGCTGGCCGATATTGCTCAGCGCGAGGTCGGAGTTGATTGTCCATCTTTTCATGTTGGTGCGCGGGACGCTTGGCGTCAGAACCCCGACGTGATCTCGATTGCAGAGATCAGGGATCACGAGACTGCAATGGTTGCCCTCCAGGCCGCTGAAACCGGACATCTAGTGTTCGGCACGTTGCATGCAAACAGCGTAGCAGAAACGCCTGAGAGACTTTTAAAGTTATTGCCTGCAGGTATGAGGGAACGGGCGCGAGACGTTTTCGCAACCGTTCTGGTTGCGCTCCTGAGCCAAGTCCTGGTCCCGAAACGCCAGAGCGGTCGGGTCGCTCTGCGGGAAATTCTGCTCAACGACGATGCAATTACGGCGGTGCTCAAAAAAGGGAGCGATCACGAGCTGGAACATTACATGCGCTCTGGTCGCCCGAGAGGGATGACGAATCGCAAAACGCACCTCCAGAGCATACGGTCGCAGATCGAAGTGCACGAATACAACCGCTGGATGCAGGTACTCACTTGAAATGTTCGGTAGCAGAGCGGGTTGATCACGGTCGCTTGCCTCAAAGTGCCTCGAACTGTTTTTTAGTTCGTGCTAAGTGCTTTGTGCGTGGAGCGCCTGCCTGTTTACCGTCCGTTTACCTCAAAAGTAAACTGGCTGGGTCCAGTCGAAACCCGAACATTGCCTCGCCGGTAATACGAGTGAGCAGCGACCAGGCCTCAGTGCTGCCGTTGCGCCGAAGAACTTTGGCGCAGATTGAGAGTTGAAAACGCTCCGGGCAAATACGATAACAGATGGTGGGATTCGAGTAATCGCGAATAAATGCGTAGCCGTACAACAAAGATGCAGATGAGCACAACACCCCGATGCGGGCCAAGAAGCCCAGTAAAATAACGGTCGGTCAAATGGATCTTAACGACATAGCTTTTTTCGTGGTTTTGTTTACGTTTGTGCGCGATCGGGAACAACAGAAAGGAAAAAAATGAAAGTTTTAGCCTATTCGAAATGGGATGCGATGTGTGTACTTTGTGGGCTCCTCCATTTCGCTTACGTGCTCACGTTTTTCTTCGCGTTTCCTTATGCCCCCTGGTGGGTTTTGCTTTGCATGGGTCTGATTTATTCCGTGAGTGTGTCTTGGAATATCAATGGCGTTTCACACAACCTCATCCATAACCCATTCTTTAAATGGAGGATTCTCAATCGACTGTTCAGCATCATGGAATCGGTAACGCTGGGAATCTCGCAAACCTTCTACAAACATGTGCATCACCGGCACCATATGGGCAATAGCGACCGCCCCGATGAGCACGGACATACGCATGACTGGATCTCCATATATCGACATGGCCACGATGGCGAAGCGGAAAACCCCTGGAGCTATATTTTCCTCAGCTACCTTCGGGAAGATCCAAAAGCGATCTATGCCGAAATCAAAAGAAAGAATCCCGCCGACGCACGATGGGGCATCATCGAAATCGTAGTGCTGGGAGCAACTATTGCCATTGGATTAATGATCGACTGGAAATTCTGGGTTTTCTTTCTCCCCTTTTACTACTTGGGACATTGCTGCACTTATTTGAACGGCTATTTTCTGCATTATGGCGGTAATCCGGATAAACCGATCGCTTGGGGAGTTAGTTCCTACGACAAATGGTATAACTTGCTCTGGTTTAATAACGGTTATCACGCCGAGCATCATTTTCGTCCTAAGCTGCATTGGACTCGAATGCAGCAGTTTCACCAGGAGATCATTGCCGAACAGCAACGGGAAGGTGTACGAGTGATCAAGCCTCCCCATGCTCTCGGATTTCTCGATCCGGACCTCCCTCCCAGGAAGTATTCCGCCGGTCCGAAACTGGATGCCTCATCTGCGAAGCCGAAGGCGACTGTCTAGGCGATACAGAAAACCATCGGCCGCCTTCAAAATGACCGTCGGCAAGGCGCTCGAGCCGGACGGGTCGCAGGAGGGCGCATATCTAACGATATCTCACCGATGAGCAACGCAGTCGCCGGCCCGTTTTCAACGCGACCTTCCGGACCACGGTGATTTGGTTTTTTCGCGTTACTCGCTCGACACGTATCAATCCAGAGATGGGCGCTTTACACTCGGTCCGGCTAGGTTCGCCCTGAAAACAGCTCGCTAACCTGCGGCGGAAAATTTCACGACGATATCCGAGACGGTACACTAGGCCATTTACACTCAATCGAATTGGTGACTCATTCGACAAGGTAGACGACGCTCTCGGGACGGGTCAAAAGCTGTTCTACCTTCTTTAAGATTTGTGCATCGGATTCGCTGATCGGATTTGGTTTAAACTCCCCAATTTCTCTCTCGTCTCCACGACCGATAGCTAGAGCGAGGCTCTCTTTCGCGATTTGTTCGATTTCCTCTTGCCCGCGCAGCTCTCCACTGTCGGACTTCCGTGTTTGCACTTCAATTAAGTAACGTTCTTCGGGAAGAACCAGCGCATATTCAAAGTAAGCTAAGCCGCTCATACCGGAAGAACTTATCCGATTCCAGGTTCGAGAACCACCTCCGATTTTACGAACATCGCCTGTTTACCTCTTTCCAGAGGAACGACTATCGCCACAGCCTCGTCCGCGAGGATGAAGCTGATCCCATGAAACGTCGCGCGTCAAAACGAACTTCCTTCGTTCAGCCCCGGTGATTGCGGCGCCACCCGCCGCTTAAAAATTTGCGCGATATCAAGACGTTCCAGCGCGCCCGTGGTTGTTCGATTCGAAGATATAAATTGGTCACACTCATTCTGGACACGGTGCAGGGGCCAATTCTTGATCAACCCTGTACCAAAAAAATCGCGTGATCAGGCAAGAGAGAATGCAGGGTCGTGCTTGAAACATCAATATTCCGGTCAGACGACCGGCACCGACAAACTGATTCTCTCGTTTCTACTATCACGCCCCTTCGGAAAATTCGCGAGGCCTCTTTTGGGTCATGAGGCTTTCATTCTAACCGGTTTGATTTTGGATGTCGGTGAAAGTAACAGGCGCAACGTCCACGCCTGTTGTTTCCTCCGGAGTTAAAATCTCTATCCACCCCGGGGCGATCTCAACCACCAACCGGCTATATGGACTGACCCAAGCCTGTTCGCGGCTGGTAATATGGATCGAATTGCCACCGCCGCGGTGAATCGTGAACGGGTGCCAGTCTTTGGCTTTCAGTAGGTCCCTAATCCGATCAATCATAGGCTATGGCTAACCCCAAAATCCTTAGGATACAAGCCCAGCTCTCAGCATTTTGCATAGCCTTGCGACGGCTTGGAATTAGATCACTCCCTCAATCTGCCGGACGTTGTACCCGCGTCGAGTGAACTCCGATTGTACTTTCATAGCCATATGAGCCGGCCCGAAGTACCTTCGCAAGGGACTGGTCAATAGAAGCGTGCAGGAGCTTCGCTCGTGCGGCCGCTCCTTTTACACGATTGTCGGGCGACACCTGGAACATCTGACCTGTCCCTATTTGGGTATTTGTACCTTCGCAAGGCACAGCCAATAGAAGCGTGCAGGTACCTTCGCAAGGGACAGGTCAAATAGAAGCGTGCAGGAGCTTCGCTCGTGCGACCGCTCCCCTACACGACTGTCGGGAGATACCCGGAACATCTGACCTGTCCCTATTTGCATAAGCCTATTTGCATAAGCCCCCTTCGCAAGGGACAGGCCCTTGAGGGCGATATTTTGCATAGTTCATTCTCTCTTATCAGCTTGGAACAGAACGAGACTTCGCTACCCCCCGATGACTTCAGCTTTTATGCTTACTGCGGATGGTGGCGAGACTCAGGTGAGCGACTTCCAAGGATCTGAGGAGTATTTGAATCCGGTCAATTGGGAATGCGTGTCGATCCCCTTGGTGAGGAGCAAGAATTTGAAGGCCATTCCCATGTTTCCGGGATGCATCAGGGTCCGGTAGCGGCCAAGGAAGGCAGCGCGGGCGTGTGCGGATCCTTCCGTCTCGACGGTTTTCTCAAGCGCCAGGAGCCGAGACTCGGCTGCGCCGACCATGAAATGGTGCTGGTCCGTATATCCAGCCACCTGGAGAGCGGCCTCAGCAGCAGCTTCAGCAAGCGCCGTAAAATCGACGTGCGCAGAAATGTCAATCTCTCCCGGTCGCTCGAGCGGGTTGTACGACCGCCGGTGGCGGGAATAGCACGACAATGTGCCTCCCGTGCGTTCCGGCTTGTAGTACTCCGCGCGCGGGAAACCATAATCGACAATCAACACAAACCCGCGTTCCAGCTTGGTGCTCACGGACTGAATCCAGCGCAACGCTGCCAAGTTTACTTCGGTTGTGTACGGCGAGAAGACCGGCAAGGGCAGTTTATCAAGAGCTTGGGCCAACGCGGGCGAGCCGACCTTTCCGGGGACGAAGCAGAAATCTTCCCCGGAAATGCCCACCAGCAGTTCCGACCATCTATCGTCGCGATAAACGACCAGGTGGACAGGCATCGCGTCGACCAGTTCATTCGAGATAAATGCTCCGTTAACAGCCTCGAGATCGGCCAATCCCCGCAGCCATTTCACTTTTGCGAGTAAGGCGGGCTCAAATCGCGCCTGTTGTCGCAGCTGTTTCCCCGGGATCGGCTCGAGGATAATGTAGCGAATACATTCGGCAGCTTCGATAGATTCTTCCTGTATTGCAGAGAGGATATCGACTGCCAACACTGCGTCCTCAGCCCCTTCTTCGACGATCGTGAACTGAGACGGGCTCCCAAGGGTTTTCCACATCTCAAGGACCTGAGACCCCAATAACTGCCCATAGAGAGGACCAACACTGACATTGGTGTAATAATCACCCTCTCTGCCAATTCGCAGACGTGTGGAAGTGTAATATCCAAGGTCGGGGTGATAAAGCGCCTGTTGCATGAACCAGGGAAACGGCACCGGGCCCTGGTGATGGAGACGCTCTCGGATTAAGGCGGCGAGCGGGGTGGATCCTAGCATTGTAGCAGCGGAATGACCGAGAATGGGAAGTTCGAGTGAATAGTCAACCGGAAAAGCCTGGATCAGGATGGATGGACCGCCTAAACTTTGTATTTGATCCGGGCGGCAGCCCGTGAAAGGGGTTTGGACCAATCTGTAAAAATATGACTGAACCGGAACGCCGCCGTCCATTTTTTTTCCGCCCACTCTTTGTAAATACGGTTTTGATCCTGCTCCTATTGGCGGGGGTTGGTGGGTGGTTCGCACTGGATTTTATCGGAAGGTACGAGAAAAAAGCGGCGGAATTCGACTTGTCCAAATTGGATTCCGTGGAATCGGCAAGCGTGATTTACGACCGCTATGGGCAGGTCTTCGGAAAGCTGTTTATTCAAAATCGGGAACAGGTCAGCCTGGACCAAATTTCGCCCTATTTGATCGAAGCCGTCATTGCGGAGGAAGATAACCGATTTTACGAACACAGCGGGGTCGACTTTTACGGGATGTTTCGCGCCCTGCTCAAGAACACTAAGGCCGGTCGTATCCGCCAGGGGGCGAGTACGGTCACCCAGCAATTGGCCAGGAACGTTTTCGATCTGCGGGATCGTACCTACGACCGGAAAATACTTGAAGTCTTTCTCGCGATGCGGATCGAACGGTCCGTGCCAAAGAATAAGATCATGGAACTTTACCTGAACCGAGTATATTTCGGAGGCGGGTTGTATGGAGCAGAGGCGGCTTCCAAGGGATATTTCGGAAAGCCGGCCAAAGATCTTTCGGTTGGGGAAGCGGCCATGCTTGCAGCGCTTTTGAAGAGTCCCAACAATCTCTCGCCGTGGCATAATTTAGAGGCTGCAACGCTGGAGCGGGATTTCGTTCTGAACCGGATGGTCGAGGAACATAAAATCTCTCAGCAAACCGCGGAGGGCGCAAAACGACAGCCGCTCCAGGTACAGCCGAAGTCCGGTGTGGTATCGCAGTCTTACGCGATCGATTTGATCCGGCAGCAAGTCCAGGGAGAGATTGGGCTCGAATCAATTACGAGTCAGGGGTACCGAATCTATACGACTCTGGATCCAGTTCTGCAAAAAACCGCGGAAGAATCGCTTCGACGCGAGTTGACTAAGGTTGAAGAGCAACCCGAGTATCAGCACCAGACATACGCTGAATACACGAATTTCCTAAAGACTTGGAAGAACACACACGCGGCTCCCGAATCGCCCCCGGTACCAGAATATCTGCAAGGGGCTGTGGTAGCCGTTGACAATCGGACCGGAGGATTGTTGGCGCTGGTTGGGGGTCGCGATTTTTCCCAGAGTGAATACGATCGTGCCTTCCAATCGAAGCGACCGGCAGGCACCGCGTTTACGCCGTTGGTCTTCACCGCCGCCTTGGAAAAGGGCGTTTTTCCCGGTTCGTTGTTCGAAGATGCTCCTCTTGATAATCGTCAGGTAATGATTGGGGGCACAACCGGTATTCTGGGTGAGTGGGGGGTTGAACGCGCGGACAACCAGTACGAGGGGCCTCTGCCGATGCGACGCGTTTTTGCATTGTCCAAGAACGCGGCAACGGTGCGAGTCGGTGTCGAAGCTGGTTTAGATTCCGTCCTCAAACTGGCAAAAAAAGCTGGAATTCAAGATGATCTGCGGCCTTATCCGGCGACATTTCTTGGGAGTAGCGATGTGGCGCTGGCGGATCTTGTCACTTCTTACATGATGTTCCCTGGAAGCGGGTCGCGTCCAGAGCGTTTGATGCTAGTGGTAAAAATTGAGACGCAGGACGGCCAGGAGATCTATCATGCCGAACCGCAACGAGTGAAGGTGATCGAACCAGGCGTGGCATTTGAGATGCACTCCTTTCTCACTGAGGTCATGCAGACCGGAACCGCTTCGAATGCTCGTCAGGAATTTGGTCTGAGACAATTTCCGGCTGCCGGCAAAACGGGTACTGCTTACAACTTTACGGATGTCTGGTTCGTCGGATACGATAGTGAGGTGACTTGCGGTGTCTGGGCCGGCTTCGATAAACCCCAGACGATCAGGCGCGGAGCATTTTCCAACCAGATAGCGTTGCCAGTGTGGACTGAGATCATGAATGCATCGCTGGCGACGCAGCCTCCCAGAGAATTGGGGAGACCAATTGATCTCAAGCGCGTGGAGGTCTGCCTCGACACGGGTCTGCCTGCCTCGCCGAAATGCATGTTGACGTCTGTTGCGGATCCATGGTTGCCGCCTCGGAAAGGAACGTTTTTCGAGTTCTCGACGGCCAAACAGCTCCCGAACGAAACATGCTGGCTGCATGGAGACGATACTCGCTCGTTTGTGCGGACGCTTCGTTCTCAGGACGCGCCACGAGCGACCAATGCGACCGACCCGGCGCAGTCCACTCCCGTCCTGGTTCGTGGACCTACGGTGATCGGTGATGATCCCTATCAATCCATAAAGCCGCGGCCGAAAGAACCGCCTCAGTTCGCCCAGACGAGCAAAGCGGATTGGACGCCGGCTCCGCGCGCTCTTCCTGTCGACAAAGCCCAACCTGAGGTTCGCCGGGCGGCGCCAGTCGGTCCACTCGACCGCCAGCAAAAGCCGCCGCCGGTCGATTTGCCGACGCCGCCGCCGGTGGACCTCAATGAAGATCCGACTAACCTATAAGGTGGGTGCATGCAATGACCAGAACATCCGGAATACGAGATGAAATCGAGATTTACGACGAGCGGTTTTTTTATCTCACGCTTGGAAACGCCTGGGTCGAAAAGCTTCACACGGGTTCGCTTTGGGCGGAAGGCCCCGTCTATTTTGCAGACGGCGATTATTTGGTCTGGAGCGACATTCCAAACAATCGAATGCTACGTTGGGCTGGCGGTCATGTCAGCGTTTTTCGGGATTTTGCCAACAATAGCAACGGGAACACGCGTGACCGCCAGGGTCGTTTGGTCACGTGCGAACATGGGACTCGGCGGGTGACTCGGACTGAGCCAGACGGTTCTATTACGGTTCTGGTGGATCAATTCGAGGGTAAGAAGTTGAACTCGCCAAACGATGTTGTCGTCAAATCGGATGGGACCATATGGTTTACTGATCCGCCCTATGGGATTTTTTCAGATTACGAGGGGCACGTTGCCGAGAGCGAATATGGCGGTTGCTACGTTTTTCGGTATAATCCAGTGACTGGAAACCTCGAACCGGTTGCCAAGGATTTTAACAAGCCGAACGGGATCGCGTTTTCCCCTGATGAATCGAAACTTTATGTTGTCGATACCGGGGTTTCCCACTCCATGGCCGGAGAGCATCATATTCGATCGTTCTCCGTGGATCAACTCGGACGGCTAAGCGGAGGAGACCTCTTTGCCGAGGTATCACCCGGTCTTCCAGACGGTCTACGGGTGGATCTGCAAGGGAATATCTGGACAAGCGCCGGGGACGGCGTGCACTGTTACGCACCGGATGGGGTTCGCCTGGGCAAGATACTGGTGCCGGAGCCGGTGGCTAATCTGACGTTCGGAGGTCCTAAGAGGAATCGGATTTTCATCACCGCCACCACCTCATTGTACGCTGTCTACGTCGCGGCAAATGGAGCTCAGCGTCCTTAGTGTGGGAATTAAATACGTGTTATCTTGAGGTCTGAACACGAATGTCCCGGTTTCGGGGACGAAACTGAACGAATTTGTTTATTTCGGAGGATCAAAGGATGGTTGCCGAGCACGCGTTAGTGATTCAGCTAAATCGGGCGGACGATGTAGTCATCGCGTGTCGAGAGGTTCCTGCCGGAACGCATCTCGATGAATACGACGTATCGGCACGGGAAACCGTTCCGGCTGGACACAAAATCGCGATTCGAAATATTGCGGCCGGGGCACCTGTGCGGAGGTACAACCAGATCATCGGGTTTGCGTCGCAGCCGATTGCCGCCGGCGCCCATGTGCATGTACAAAACTTGAGCGTCCGGACCTTCGAACGTGATTACGCTTTCTGCACGGATGCCAAGCCGACGCGCTACGTCCATTCGGAAGCGACCTTCAGTGGAATTGTCCGTCCCGATGGGCGGGTAGCGACTCGGAACTATCTCGGAGTACTGACGACGGTAAATTGTTCTGCTACGGTGGCAAAGAGGATATCGGAAGCGTTCACAGGTGACGCTTTGAGAGAGTATCCGAATGTGGATGGCGTCGTGGCGATCACGCACACGACTGGATGTGGCATGGACATCAATGGGGAGGGGATGAAAGTGTTGCGGCGCACCCTGTCGGGATACGCGCGCCACGTCAATTTTTGCGGAATACTCGTGATAGGATTGGGCTGCGAGGTCAATCAAGCGGAAGACCTGTTTTCCACGCAGAACCTTCCGCGAGGACCACTTTTGTCGTCGATGACTATCCAGGAGTCGGGGGGCACGGTTGGCGCAATACGGATCGGCGTCGAACGGATCCGGGATATGTTGTCGATTGCTAACCAAGTCACTCGTGAAGCCGTTTCCGCCAGCAACTTGATCCTGGGCCTCCAATGCGGGGGCTCGGACGGCTATTCCGGTATCACGGCGAATCCGGCACTCGGCGCTGCCGTCGACTTGCTGGTTAGCAACGGAGGTACGGCGATTTTGTCGGAGACCCCCGAGATTTACGGGGCAGAACACTTGCTGACGCGGCGGGCGATTACCCCAGAAATCGGGGAAAAGCTGGTTTCACGAATTCGCTGGTGGGAAGAGTACACGGAGCGGGAGCGAGGCGAGATGAACAACAACCCTTCGCCCGGCAACAAGGCCGGTGGGTTAACCACAATCCTTGAAAAATCGCTGGGCGCGATCGCAAAAGGGGGAACAACAAACCTGGTGGATGTATTTCAATACGCTGAACCGGTGACATCCAAAGGATTGGTGTTTATGGATACTCCCGGCTATGATCCTGTTTCTGCGACTGGACAAGTCGCGGGTGGCGCGAACCTGATTTGTTTCACCACGGGTCGCGGATCGGTCTATGGGTGCAAGCCGTCGCCCTCTCTGAAATTGGCGACAAGCTCGCGGCTATACCGGCAAATGGCCGACGATATGGATATTAATTGCGGTGAAATTCTGGATGGGAACGCGTCAATCGAGGAATTGGGAGAACAGATTTTCCAATTGATATTGGAAACAGCCTCGGGTCGTCGATCTCGGTCGGAGGCGCATGGGTTCGGCGCGGAAGAGTTCGTTCCCTGGATGCTTGGGGCCGTAATGTAAATGGGGCGGGCAGGGGTGTCTATCGCCTGGACGATGCGACGGTTATCCACTGTGGAAGGAGGAGCGCATCATTGAGCACTAGCAGAACGGTTTACTGTTAGGAGTGCCTGTGCGAATCGATACGAAAGAGCGAAATTTACGCGCAGGATAGCTCTCTGTGTTGACTCTTTTTGTTATGGAAATTAACCTTCGGATCATGGGTGACAAATCTCCGAAAGCCACGCACAAGCAGGCGGCGCAGAAACAGGCAAAGGCCAGCGCCGCAAAAAAGAAGAACACCGCCTCTAGCCCAAAGCAGTCTCCGAAGCCTAAGTAGCAAAAGACACACAATTCCGCAGTCGGTCCAGCCGGATATTCCGGTGTAGCGATGTGCCGTGTCCGGCGAGCGCCACTGCTCGCCTCGAGGGGCCTACTTGTCGTGAGCAAAACCTGCTGCTTGTGTAATTTAAAACCCGGGCCGATCCCCAAACGGTGCTCCCTTACAGTTCGAACTTTGGGAAAATCGGGAAAGGTTTGCCGACCTCATGTCCTGAGGGCAAACTGCCCCATCGCAAATCTCGTATGTCGCCGGCCCGCAGCTGCTCGAGGATTTTCTCACTCGCTGCCGGTATCACAGGGCTGACCAGGAGCGCCAAGAGCCTGACGCTTTCCGCGAGTGTGTAGAGCACTGCGTTCAACAGTTCGGTTTGCGACGGTTCTTTAGCCAGTTTCCAAGGCGCCTTGTGTTCCACCAATGCATTGGCTCTGGTCACAAGTTCCCACGCCGTTTCCATCGCATTGTGCACCTCAAATCGTTCGAATGCGGCACGGTAGCGTCCGATAACGGAGTTCGCCAGATCGCGGATCGAATTCAGATCTTGGTCGTTCAACTCGGATGAATCTACACGACCCCCGCGATAGCGCTGGCTCATGCTGATCGTTCGATTGACCAGGTTCCCCAGATCATTGGCTAGATCGCTGTTGTTGCGCTTAACAAGACTCTCTTCGCTAAAATCTGAGTCCTGACCCACGTTGTTATCCCTCATCAAATAATAACGAAGCGCGTCGGCTCCGTATCTGTCCGCTAAAATATCCGGATCAACGGTGTTTCCGAGGCTTTTACTCATTTTCGCGCCAGCTATATTCCACCATCCGTGGACGACAAGCCTCGGCATCTGTTCATCTGAGAATCCCATCGCATGCAGCATGATCGGCCAATAAACACCATGGGCTGGAACGAGGATGTCCTTGCCTATAATATGCGCCTTGCAGGGCCAGAGTTCATTAAAATCCGGCAAGCTTGGATCATTGTCGGAGAGATAGCCAGCGAATGAAACGTAGTTCAGAAGCGCGTCAAACCAGACGAACGTGACGTAATTCGGATCGAACGGGAATTCAATACCCCAGGCTAACCGCTCCTTTGGGCGGGAAACGCAGAGATCGCCGGACAGGCGCTCGACCGCATTGAGCAATTCGTTGCGACGGAAATTTGGGATGACGAAATCGGGGTGTGTCTCAACAAACTCCTTGAGCCACTCCTTGTGTTTAATGAGGGGAAAATACCAGTTTTCCTCTTCTAGAAGAATGACTTCACCCCACTCGGTTCCAAATACTCCGGCATCGTTTCTTTCCTTGTCCGTGAGAAATTGTTCCTGACGAACACTGTAATACCCGGAGTATTTCGCTTTTTTTAGTTCCCCCTTTTCGTAAAGTGACTGGAGAATTCTCTGGACAGTTCTCTTGTGTCTGGGGTCGGTAGTCGCCGCCCAGCCGTCTTTTCGGATATTGAGTTTGTCCCACAAGGCAAGAAACTTTTGGGTGACCTCTTGCGCGAATTGCAATGGCTCTACTCCAGATTTCTGGGCTGCCCGTTGCACTTTTTGCCCGTGCTGATCGACGCCGGTCAGAAAGAAAGTCGGCCCGTCAAAAGTTCGGTGATACCTGGCGACGACATCCGCCAGGATCTTCTCGTATGCGTGCCCGATATGCGGATCGCCGTTTGTATAG
>JAFAQT010000424.1 GCA_019246215.1 Verrucomicrobiota bacterium | reverse complement strand
AACGCGAACTGCTAAAAGCGATCCACGCTAAGTACAAGAAAGACCTTCCTGACCTTGAAGGCCTATATGTCCGAGGCGAAATACATCGGTCGGTGCTCGATCTGATAGGAAAAATCACCGAAGAGCGGCTGTAGAAGAACAGATCCGCCGTATCGGCAGATCGGCGGGGCGGATTTGGTTGCCGCGCAAATTACCATCACATTCGAACAAAGAAGGCCAAGCCTTCCGCTTTGCTTGCCTGAAAGCCCAGAGCGAAGCATTTGCCGCCGACACGCCGATCTGCCGATTTCGCCACACGTTCCCCCCCTCTGGCCTCAGGGGTTAAAGTTTGCGCCGATTCTGCCGATTGATCTAGCATGCCTCAAAATTGCTCAGGAAAGGTGACTCTCGGAGATCTCCGGCCTCAAGGTCTGCTCGATCTTTATCGGCAGGGCACGACCTGGGTGGCGGCGATTCGCCTGGGTGACGGCCGTGTGATTAACCTCCCGCTGGAAGAGTCAGTGACGACGCGAAAAGCGGCTCTTCAATTTCTCAAGATTGAGTTGAACAAATCGGCGATCAGCCGAATTCCAAGCTAAACGGCGGCTGCAACATCGGAATGATCTCAAAGGGGTGAAAGTTCGTGCCGCGGATTTTCTCTTTTGAATCTTTTGGCAAAGGGCGCATACTTGTGCTTATGGAAATCGCTGGCTCAGTAGACGCGATTCTGGCGCATAAGGGCTCTGCAGTCTGGTCGATTGCTCCAAATGCAACGGTCTTTGATGCCATCCAGCTCATGGCAGACAAGAATGTCGGCGCGCTTCCGGTGTTGGAGAATGGCAATTTAGTGGGAATTATCTCCGAGCGCGATTATACAAGAAAAGTCATCCTGAAAGGCAAATCATCGAAGGAAACTCCTGTCAGGGACATTATGACTACGAAACCGATTACTGCGCATCCCGGTGACAGCGTGAGCGAATGCATGCAAGTGATGACGGAGAAACGGGTTCGGCATCTGCCGGTTTTGAAAGACGATAAAATGATCGGAATGGTTTCGATCGGCGACCTTGTCAGGAGGATAATATCGGCGCAAACCGCAACAATCGACAACCTCGAGAAGTATATTACCGGAGACTATCCAGCCTGAATACGTCGAGTTTTTTGGACGTTCAACAAAGCAGTCGTGGTCGTTGGGCTCTCTTGCTCTGCAAACCGTTTCGGGCATCCGGTATGTTCTTTTGCCGTCATTCATTGCAGCTTCATGTGAACATATTGCCCGCACGCGCGTAATTGGCAGTTAGATCGTCTGGTAAACGGCCGATTCCATGACCCACAACTGATTCCGCCTTGGTATTCTTAATTTCTGCATTCGCAAGAGCGGCGAAATAGCATCGGTACGGTTAAGTATGGGCGGATGTCTTTTCCAATGTTCTGCCATCCGGGCATACCCATCTCTTAACTTAAATATGCGAGGCTCTTACAAACTGTATTTGCCCAAGCTTTCCGCTTTTCGCTAGTTGGAACCCATATTAAAACTCCCTGCTATACAAGGCTGTTTCCATCATCAGATACACTTTCTTGGCCTTTCGTTTTTCGTTTGCTGTTTGAGGGTCTGAGGGTGTGAGGTGAATATCCCGAACAGGGGAACATGCCATCGCGGCAGTCCAGAATAAAATGTTAGCGATCTGCGCTCCACGCCTGAAGTCAATGCAGCACGAAGCTCACCGGAAGAACAAACGTTCCAGTGACCGTGGGATTGAATTTCCAGTTCGCTTTCACCCAACGCGAAGCAGCGCTTGCGAGTATCGGTGGCCCTGAGGCATCCACATTGACAATGGTACCATTTTCGACCGTGATCCGCACTTTGACCTCTCCAGCGATATGCATCTGCAATGCCATCTGCGGATAGGGAGGGCGGGGACTCCGAAGCAAAAGATTGCTCCGCGCGCCGCCATCGCCGGTTCCATTTAGTGCACCTGCGGGATTGCCTTTGGCAGATCCAGGAGTTCCGTTCGGGTTACCATGTGGCATACCGGTCGATTTATTCTGCGGTTTCAGGTGAGCCTCCTGCTTCGGCATGGCGACTGGAGTGCTCTCCGGCCTGGGAGTGAGTGAGGGCCCTCGAGTAGATCTTGATATCGGTATTTGCTTTGCAGCTGGGGTCGGCGTCGGCGTTGGAGCTGGAGTTGGAGTTGGGGTTGGAGTTGGAGGCGGGGTTGGGGTCGGGGTTGGAACTGGGGTTGGAGTCGGCGTTGGAACTGGGGTTGCAGTCGGCGTTGGAACTGGGGTTGGAGTC
>JAFAQT010000403.1 GCA_019246215.1 Verrucomicrobiota bacterium | reverse complement strand
ACGAAAAAAAATGGGATGGAACCCCTGAGGACGAAGTCCGCCACGATGTCACCGACGAGATAGCAGCCTATCGCTTGGCGAATGTTCCTTTTCCGGGACTCTTTGGTGTCTTCTTCGAGAACGATCGCCCTACCAAAAATGCGTTCGAGCGCAAGTGGATCGAGACAACCCGTGCAAGGCTGGGCTCGCCGACTGACCTGGAGATGCTGCAAAAGACGTTTGATCGGATGAAGTAAGGCGGGAAACTGCCGGCTATGTCACGCCTAACCCCGCGCAGGGAGCGGGCCCCAATTAGTCGCTTGATCCTCGGATTGCGCCTAGCATCAGGTCAGGTCTCCGCGGTGAAACACTGGGGAAAACACGGTTACTTACAAGGTCTGCCGCGATCGCAACATTGTCTTACGAGTTGCAGAATCTTTGAGGTTTCTGGTTCGCCGACAATCTCCGATGGGAGTAGATAATAGAAGAGGAGGATTATGTCGTGATCGGCGGGGTCAATCTTCCGAAAAGCCGTTCACCCCAGCCTCTCCATTCTGCTGTACGAAGAATGCCTTCAGATCTCCTCGAGCGCTGTGGCAAGATCTTCGTGGAGATCGTCAAGATCCTCCACGCCTACGGACAGCCTGACCAGGTTGTCGTCGATCCCGAGGGCTGCGCGTTGCTCGACTGGAATGGAACCGTGCGTCATGAGCGCGGGATGTTCAATAAGGCTTTCTACCCCGCCGAGGCTCTCCGCGAGGGAAAAAAGCTCCGTCTGTTCCAGAAATCTCCGAGTGCCGGCAAGATCTGAATCGAGGTGGATCGTGATCATGCCACCGAAACCGTGCATTTGGCGACTGGCAAGCTCATGTTGCGTGTGCGAGGGGAGACCCGGGTAACGCACCAAACGTATTTTGGGATGTAGTTCCAGCCAGCAAGCGAGAGAGAATGCGTTGGCGCAATGTCGCTCCATGCGCAGCGCCAATGTCTTGAGACCGCGCATGGCCAAAAAGCTGTCGAACGGCCCGGCCACAGCGCCTGTTGCGTTCTGAAGAAAAGCCAACTTGTCGATGATCGGCGCCAAATCTGGCCGAGCGCCTACCACTGCAACCCCACCGACGATATCAGAGTGCCCGTTGAGATACTTTGTCGCCGAGTGCAACACCAGATCGAACCCGAGTTCCAACGGGCGCTGGATCCATGGACTGGCGAACGTATTGTCACAGACCGATAGGAGCCGGTGTTCTCTGGCGAATCGAGCGACAGCTTCCAGGTCAATCAGCTTCAGCAACGGGTTGGAGGGGGTTTCGACCCAGATCATCCTTGTGTTCTCATGGATCGTCTGTTCTAAACGGGAAATATCGGTGAGATCGACGAACGTGAAATCCAGGTTTGCGGATCTCCGCCGGACCCGTTCGAACAACCGGAACGTGCCTCCGTACAAATCGTCGCTGGCGATTACGTGTGCCCCTGAGTCCAGCAGCTCCAGGACAGTTGCCATAGCCGCAACTCCTGAGGCGAACGCGAACCCGCGATCGCCTCGCTCCAGATCGGCGATACATCGTTCGTAGGCAAGTCGAGTCGGATTAATACTTCTGGCGTAATCAAATCCTTTATGCACGCCCGGGCTTTGCTGAACGTAGGTTGACGTTTGATAGATCGGCGTCATGATTGCCCCGGTCGTCGGATCCGGGGGTTGGCCGGAGTGGATTGCCCTGGTCGCGAATCCGTGCAGTTTCTTCTCCGACATGCGTTTATAATTTCCGCCGCAAATAGTTCAGGAGATCAACGCGAGTGATCAGTCCGACAAAGTCGGTCCCCTCCATCACGATAGTCACCTTGCCGCTATCGAGAATTTTGCGAACGGCGTCAAGAGATGCGGAGGGTTGCAAGGTCTCAAGACGATCCGTCATCGCCGCGCGTACGACTTCCCTGAATGAACCTACGCCATCCTGGACCCGAACAAGAAGATCCGATTCGTCAAGCAACCCGACAAGTTCGCCATGGTCCAGAACCGGTACCTGGGAGACGTCGGCAATACGCATCCGGTTATATGCGGTGAGCAGTGTGTCCGAGGGGCCTACCGTCACAACACTGCCGTCCTGGTACCGCCGGGAGACGAGGTCGCGCAGATCTCCGTATTCTGCGCGAGAGGTGAATCCCTGCTCCGCCATCCAGACGTCATTGTACATTTTCGAGAGATATTTGCTTCCGCTGTCACATGCGAAGCTCACAACGCGTTTAGGACGAATTTGCTCTCGACAATAGTGAAGTGCCGCTGCAAACAGAGTGCCCGAGGAAGATCCCCCGAAGATCCCTTCTTTGCGTAGGAATTCCCGAGCCGCCGCAAAGCTCTCCTTGTCCGGGATCGAATATGCCTTCTTAACGCGGGTCAGATCGGCAATCTCAGGAACAAAATCTTCTCCGATCCCTTCCACCAACCAGGATCCTGCAGTGCCGATCTGCTTTTCCCGAATATAGCCGCTCAACACCGAGCCTTCCGGATCGGCAAGAACGATTTCACAATCGGGTTGAACTCTGGCAAAAAAATGGCTCAACCCGGTCAGCGTACCGCTGGATCCTACGCCGACCACGATCGCGTCCAGTTCGTGATGCATTTGTTCCCAGATCTCGGGGCCTGTGGATGTTTCGTGAGCCAAAGGATTTGCCGGATTCCTGAATTGATTCACGAAAAATGCGTTCGGGGTTTCAGCAGCTATCTTCTCCGCGAGGTCCTGGTAGTACTCAGGATGACCTTTCGTCACGTCGGAGCGCGTGATGACAGTTTTCGCGCCAAGCGCGCGAAGATGCAAAACTTTCTCCTGAGACATCTTATCAGGGATCACCAGAATCAACTGATAGCCTTTGGCCGCGGCGACGAGCGCCAACCCCAGACCGGTATTTCCAGCGGTTGCCTCAACGATCGTTCCTCCAGCCTGCAAATGCCCGTCCCGTTCGGCCGCTTCCACCATCGCCAGCGCCATCCGATCTTTGATCGATCCGGTCGGATTCTGGTTTTCTAATTTCACAAACAGCCGACAACAACCAGTGTCGAAGCGAGTAATCTCCACCAAAGGGGTGTTTCCAATCAGACCAAGGACGGCTGGGTTTCGCATACCAGTTGTCAGTGTCAATTGTGGACTGGGTCCTTCTTAATCGTTCTCGTCCTCTCCGTCGTTCTCGCTCTCGATGTCTTCGCGATTGAACGAATCACTCCCTTTACTTGCTCATGCATTTTTCTTGTTACGACGTCCTTACAACGCGCAACGAGCAAGAACGGGAACGACGGCGCGGACGAGAAGGATTGCCTGGTGCACCGTCTCGCACCGGCATCACGATCATATGCGAGACGGTGCACTACGCGATAGGGGCTGGCAGCCTGCTAGATTTCGTAATTGAGAAGCGGTTCGAGATCGTTTTGGACGTGCGACACGCTTGGAGACCGACTCTTTTTCGACACAATACTGGTAAAAACCCGTTCGTTTCTTACCAGAGAGCCTGGTGGAACGCTCTCCATGAGGAAAACGTTCGCGCCGATCGTCGAGCCCGACCCGATCACGGTCTCTCCGCCCAGGATCGTTGCATTGGGATAGATGGTCACCCAGTCTCCTACATCTGGATGACGTTTCCCGCCCTTTTTGATTTTTCCTTCTTCGTCTTTCTGAAAACTGCGCGCGCCGAGTGTTACTCCGTGATACAGCTTCACGTGAGAGCCAATCCGGCAGGTCTCGCCGATGACCACACCGGTCCCGTGATCGATAAAGAAATGGCTGCCAATCTCTGCCCCCGGGTGGATGTCAATTCCAGTCCGCCCGTGGGCCCATTCCGTCATAATTCGTGGAATGAGAGGCAACCGCTCGCGGTAGAGAGTATGGGCTAGTCGCTGGATTGCGATCGCTTCGATGCAGGGATAGCTCACAATGATCTCGTTATAGCTTGTGCTTGCCGGGTCTCCCTCGTAAGCCGCCTCCACGTCGCTCTGCAAAAGCTCCCGGAGAGGTTGCAGTTCTCTAATCAGATGCAAAACGATTTGGTCGGCTCTTCGGCTGGGGCACTCCGGTTCATTCAGACGTAAACTTTTGAATGCCTCGACTCGAAGCCTCTCGACAATACTCAGTATTCGGCCCGAGGTAATCTGCGGGACCTTCCCCGTCTCAATTGGTTCTTCGTCGTGAAATCCAGGGAATAAAATCTGCAGAAGATCTTCACAGATTTGTGTGATCGCCCTTTTCGAGGGGAGATTCGTACCATCTATATTGTTAATGCCGCCGATCTCCTGATAAGACTCAAGAATCCTGGAGATAAGCGGCGGCAGGCGGTCCTGTATGGTAATCACCCTACAGACTAAATCAGAATCTGGCCCCGTGCGAGTTTGTAAATGAACGGCCTTGACCTTAGCTCGTGATCTTTGCGGCTTCTGACATTCTTTTGCTGCCATTGCACCAAGTCCGGCGCTGGTTTAGGGACGCCGTCGCAGAGTTGGCAATTTTGAAAGGCGCGAGCGAAGGCCCGTATCTGGACTGAAAGGGTCGAGCAAGCGAGGCCCTGAAATCGCCAATGCTGCACGGCCCCAGGGGTTGAGCTGAAAATGAGCCGGCGGCTGCGTTGCTCCTCGGTCACTTGATTCCCTCCTGCCGGCTCGGACCGCCTTGTCGGCGAGCTCATTGAGCTCAACGCCGCTAAACCAGCATCGCTTGGTGCACAAGGGGGTCAGCATGGCTGCCTGAACCCTTCAGGAAAGCGGCGCAAAGCACAGGATGATGGCTGCGCCCAAAAGTGTAAAACACCAGATCAAATCAAGATTAATCCATGAACGCCGTAAGACCGCCAGTCCGATAAAATCATAGACCACCCAGGCCACCAATCCGGACACGAGTAAATGCGAGGCGGTATGAACGGCGACTGCCGCGGTTGCAATGAGAGGTTGAATGGAACGAATCGCGCTGATGTCAGCGGGATTAATTCCGCAGAAAATCGATTTCGCCCCAAGAAGCACTGGCACAACCATGAGCCCGGCACCGTGGGCGCTCGCCACTAGCCATGACCAAAGAGTCAGATCCCAGAAATTCACGCACATCCCCACCCAG
>JAFAQT010000147.1 GCA_019246215.1 Verrucomicrobiota bacterium | reverse complement strand
CAAGGGCGGTTGACTCGGATCAACCTTGGCCATCAAGCATTGGATACTTAGCCGACCAAGAGAGGCAAAGTCTTGCTTGATGGTCGACAGAGGTGGCCGGAAAAAGCCAGCCTCCGGAATATCGTCGAAGCCGACCAGCGAAATTTTTTGTGGTATGCGGATCGAACTCTCCTCAAAAGCGCGGATTGCTCCCAGAGCCATTTGATCGTTAGCGACGACGATTGCAGTGAACTTGCCCCAATGATTGGAGATAAGTTCTTGGGCGGCTTTAAAACCGGATTCAGCAGTCCAATCGCCATCAACGACCGGCCCGAGAGGAAGACGCGCTGCCTTTAATTCCTTTTGCCAACCAATGTAGCGAAGCTTGGCGGCTCGCCAGAGGACAGGCCCGCGGATATGGGCGACTTTCTTGTGACCGACCTGAAGCAAATGGCGAGTTGCCTTACGCGAGCCGAGCTCCTGGTTGATAAAAACAGAGGGACACTCGAACCCGAAATCAGAATCGGCAGCTACGATTGGCACGTCTCGACAGACATCCTGGAGATCGCGCAGATCGACCTCCCAAGGCAAATGAATCAGAATACCACAGACCTGGTGAGCGCAAAGCTCGTCCACAGCCCGGCGGATATCTCGGGTACTCGGTTCGAGGATACCGCTGAACATGAAAGTCAACCCGAATTCTTTTGAAGCCTGCTCGCTGTTGACCATAATCTGGGAGGGACCGTAGAAATTGGTCGCAAAAGTGACCAGTCCAACGGTGGTGGAGCGCTTGCTGGCCAGCTGCCGGGCCGTCAGGTTGGGTCGGAAACCAACTTCTGCGAGTACTTTTTGGATACGGGCGCGAGTCGTTGCCGAAACCTCTGGCATTCCATTGATAACGCGAGAGACCGTCTGATAAGAGACTCCCGTCAGAGCTGCCACATCGTGAATGGTAACTTTCTTTTTTTGAGAGGAAAGCCGCATGGAAAAGTGAATAGATCGTTCGGAAAAGGAAGTAGAGTCGCACGAAACTATGTGCAAATTTTTCTTGCAAACTACCGGGCAAAGAACTATCGCACGTGAACGGTCACGGCGTCACGCTCTTTTCTGAATTTTGAAGAATGGGGCTTAGGTTTGTGATCGCTCACGGTTTTCGCCAGCGCACCGGATGGCTAACGGCCTCGGATGCGTCCGGGCGAGAAACCAACACCTGCAGCCCCAGAATATGAAAATAGCTCCCAGTTATCGAACTATCGTTGCCCTGCTCGCGTTTCCCACGCTCTGTACTCTAACTCAGCTCCTAGCTTTAGCCGCTGACACCGCTCAGAAAAAGTTAGTCGTTGGTTTTTCTCAGGTTGGCGCGGAAAGCGGTTGGCGCACCGCCAACACCGAATCAATCAAATCCGAAGCTCAGAAGCGCGGAATCGATCTCCGGTTTTCCGATGCCCAGCAAAAGCAGGAAAATCAAATCAAGGCGATCCGATCCTTTATTGCGCAAGGAGTGGATGTGATCGCATTTTCACCTGTCGTCGAGACCGGCTTCGAGCCGGTTTTGCAAGAAGCAAAAAAAGCCGGGATTCCGGTCGTTCTGTCTGACCGTGCGGTCAAAGTTTCCGACCCGAGTCTGTACGTCACTTTCCTGGGGTCCGATTTCGTGGAAGAAGGTCGGCGTGCCGCCAACGCGGTAGCCAAACTGACCGGAGGCAAAGCCAATATCGCCGAATTGGTTGGGACCGTCGGATCTGCGCCGGCGATTGATCGGAAGAAAGGCTTCGAGGAAGTTTTGAGCAAATATCCCGACATGAAAATTATCATGTCGCAGAGTGGCGACTTCACTCGAGCGAAGGGCAAGGAGGTAATGGAAGCGTTTTTGAAAGCGCCGAACGCCAAGGAGATTAACGTCCTGTTTGCCCACAATGACGACATGGCCTTAGGAGCCATCCAGGCCATGGAAGAAGCTGGCATTAAGCCCGGCCAGGATATTAAGATCGTCTCGATCGACGGGGTCCGAGGAGCGTTTGAAGCAATGAAGGATGGTAAGCTGAATGTCACCGTCGAATGCAATCCGCTCCTCGGGCCGCAGTTGTTTGACCTGATCGAAAAAGTAGCAAATAAAGAAGAGGTGCCCAAGCGAGTCGTCAGCCAAGAAGGGGTTTACGACCAAGCACAGGCAGCAGCAGAACTGCCAAAGAGACAATATTAATACTTGTGCCAAAGCGGGCGCTCGGACGAAAGGCAGAGCGCCCGAATTTGCTCTAAAATCATTGAGTGGCTAACTCGCTCTTAGAGATTGCTGGGCTAACAAAAGGCTTTCCCGGGGTCAAGGCGCTGGACGCGGTTGACTTCGCGATCCAACGGGGCGAAATCCATGCCCTGATGGGCGAGAACGGCGCAGGAAAGAGCACCTTAATCAAAGTATTGACCGGAGTTTTTCCCCGTGACGCCGGAGAAACGCGATTGGAAGATAAGATCATTGCGCCGCGATCACCGCGGGAGGCAGAGGGGCTTGGGATCAGTACGGTGTATCAGGAAGTTAATCTGATTCCGCACTTATCCGTGGCCGAGAATATTTGTCTGGGCCGCCAGCCGACATGGCTCGGTGCTATTCGTTGGCGCGCAATTGCGAAACGAGCTGCGGCAGCGCTGGCCCGGCTTGACCTGTCTCTTGATGTCAACCGTCAGCTCTCCTCGTATTCGATTGCCATTCAGCAGCTGATTGCGATTGCCCGTGCTCTCGATATCTCGGCTAAACTATTAATTCTCGACGAGCCGACCTCTAGCCTGGACCGGACTGAAGTCGAAGAGTTGTTCAAAAAACTCCGGAAACTTCGGGAAAGCGGTCTCGGAATCATTTTTATTACGCACTTTCTTGATCAAGTTTACGAAATTTCTGATTTGATCACCGTCCTGCGCAACGGCCGCAGAGTTGGTTGCTTTGCCACCCAAGAGCTTCCGCGGATCAAACTGGTTTCCCATATGATCGGCAAAGCCGTTCATCAAGTGGAAGCACTGGAGCAAAAGCGTGCCAGCACAGCCTCTATTCGGTCGGAAGCGCCTATGTTAGAAGCCCACGGGCTAGGCCGAAAAGGTTCTCTCCGACCTCTCGATCTGGATATTCGGCCCGGAGAGGTGGTCGGACTGGCCGGCCTCCTCGGATCTGGCCGGACCGAAACGGCCAAACTCCTTTTTGGAGTTGACCGACCAGATCAAGGTACCGTCCGGATCAACCGGCAGGCCGTCAGATTCAATTCGCCGCGGGCGGCTATCCGCTACGGGATTGCGTTAACTCCAGAGGACCGCAAAGTTGCCGGGATTATTCCAAACCTCACCGTACGGGAGAATATCGTTTTGGCGCTGCAGGCAAGTCGAGGAAGCTGGCAACGCTTGTCCGTCACCGAGCAGGCGAAGCTGGCCGACCGGTTCATCCAGGCGCTGGCGATCAAGACTCCCAGCCGAGAGCAGACTGTTCGCAATCTGAGCGGCGGGAATCAGCAAAAAGTTCTTCTCGGCAGATGGTTAGCGACCGAGCCGAAGCTGTTTATTCTCGATGAGCCTACCCGGGGAATTGACGTTGGGGCGAAGGCCGAAGTGGAGAAATTGATACAGTCCCTGCGGCAAGATGGCCTGGCCGTGCTCTTCATTAGTTCCGAATTGGAAGAAGTCGTCCGGCAAAGTCAGCGAGTTGTGGTCTTACGCGATCGTCGGAAGGTGGTTGAATTGACAGAAGGAGAGATTTCTGAGGAAACTATCATGCAGTCCATCGCAACTCACAATCTGGAGCGGCCGGCCGCATGATCGACTGGGTTTCTGACTTACTATTCTGGATCGTTTTTGGTTCAATTCTGTTTTTGTTGCGCGGTCAAAGGATCTTCTGGTCAGTGGGCGCGCTTGGGCTGCTGCTGCTTTTCAATCAGTTCTTTACTCCTGGATTCTTTCACATCCAGATCTTAGATGGCCATTTGTACGGCTCCCGAATCGATGTGTTGAATCAGGGAGCCAAAGTAATGCTTTTGTCGCTGGGGATGGTCTTGGTGATCGCCACCGGAGGGGTTGATCTTTCGGTTGGTGCTGTGATGGCGATTGCCGCCGCGGTTTCCTCCCGATTACTCGTAACCGAGCACCAGTCCGCTGGCGCCGCTATCGCGGCTGCGCTAGTGATCTCGACTTTGGCCGGAGCTTGGAACGGAGTGCTGGTCGCGGGATTCGGTATACAACCGATTGTCGCGACTTTGGTACTAATGGTCGCCGGGCGTGGCGTCGCGCAGCTGATCACGGAAGGCCAGATCATCAATTTTCTTGATCCGACGATGGTCTACCTCGGCAATGGGCATCTATTCGCTTTGCCTTTTACTCTCACGCTTGTTCTTGTTACGCTAGGGCTCGCCTTCTTTCTAGTCCGGCGCACAGCCCTCGGGTTGTTTATCGAGTCGGTTGGCGATAATGACGAGGCTAGCCGTTACTCGGGCATTAATGCCAAGCAGGTCAAGTTTCTCGTCTACACCTTTTCCGGGTTCTGTGCCGGGCTGGCAGGACTGGTCGCGTGTTCAAATATCAAAAGTGCGGACGCCAACAATATTGGTTTGTATTTGGAATTGGATGCAATCCTCGCTGTCGTTGTCGGCGGCACTTCGCTGCAGGGAGGTCGCTTTTACCTGATCGGCGCCGTGGTCGGCGGTCTCTTCATCCAGACGCTAACAACCACGTTGTATGCCAGAAACGTGAGTTCCGATATCTCGCCTGTGCCAAAAGCCTTGGCCATCATCGCGGTTTGCCTTTTCCAAAGCGAATCCTTCCGGACGCGGCTCTCGCATGTCGTTCGGCCGTTCGGTAGGATTCTGAAACCGCTTGGTTCTCGGCCGCCTCAAAAGTCAATTACGGCCACGCATGACTCGCCTAAACCCTAAGTACATTCCCCTCCTGGCGACCGCTCTTGTTTTGCTGGCGGTCTTCAGCACCGGTTCGCTACTTTACCCGAATTTTGGCACTCCCCGGGTGATCGTAAACCTGCTAAACGATAGTGCGTTCGTGGGCGTCGCGGCCGTCGGGGAGTCGTTCGTCATTTTATCGGGTGGGATCGACCTCTCAGTGGGGTCGATGGTCGCTTTTGTGGGCATATTGGTGGCCAAGCTCCTTCAGGTGGGCTGGGACCCTTTCTTGGCCATGGGGATCGCGCTCTGTGTCGGGACCGCCGCTGGAGTCGTCATGGGCGGCTTAATCCACTATTTCGAATTGCCCCCATTCCTGGTCACGCTCGCCGGGCTCTTTTGCCTGCGTGGGCTGGGTTTTGTGATCTATCCTGAGTCAATTGGAATCGACCATCCTTTCTATGGCCAGGTGCTGCCCCAACTCTCGATCTTAGTTGCTCCCAAAGCAGTGCTGCCGTTTACCGCGATGTGTTTCCTGGGCTCGGTTATCGTTGGGACTTTCGTGGCAAGTTTCACCCGCTTCGGCCGGAACGTGTATGCGATTGGATCAAACGAAAACTCCGCTCGCCTAATGGGATTGCCGATAGGCCGAACGAAAATCACAGCGTATGCCCTCGCCGCATTTTTCTCCGCTCTAGGCGGCATTGTGGCAACCTTCTATATGCAATCGGGCAACCCTGCCTCTTTCGCAGGCTTAGAGCTAGACGCGATTGCCGCGGTCGTGATCGGAGGCACTCTGCTAACCGGCGGAGTCGGCTTCATTCCAGGAACGCTAATGGGCGTCCTGATTCTCGGATTGATCCAGCAAATCATCATCTTTAACGGCACGCTTAATAGTTGGTGGACGAAGATTGTGATCGGTGCGCTGCTATTGGTCTTTATCGTGCTCCAAAAACTGATCTCGGGAGGCGGAGATCAGGAGAGCTGAAAGGCAAGAATGTGTCGGTGGAGGCTCATATTCCTTCCGCAAAACAAGCAAGGACGATTTCCAACCTGTCTTCGAGTTCTATACCAGCCCCCGTAATCATATAGGTCAATCTCATTGTTATTGGAGGACAGCTAGTAAAAAACACAAGATCGGCGGCATGTTAAGCTGACTATGGCTCAACGGCTCCTTTGTTCTGACGGATCTATCGTTTTCTTACACCGTTCGTTGCAGGGAGATCTTCCCACAGGAGTGTTTCTGTTCTTCTGTTCTGAATCGGCTAGGCGTTGGAATGAGCGGCGGCGGAGCACTGCGGCATTCCGATCGACGGTCTCCCCGAGGCCCCAGCGCCCGCAGAACCCACACGCCATTCGCGGACAGATCGATACCTGCCCCGACCGGTCGTCGTAATTGCGGAAGGCTACGCGTGATCCTTGGCACGAGCAATTCCGTTGAAGCGATGGCCGACAGCATCGCAGGTCTGCATCCGGATGGTCGCCTGGTCTTAATGGGGTTCGAAAACAAACCGCTTGCCGTACATCCCGGCGATTTGATCACGCGTCGTATCCGCATCCTTGGCGGCCAGCAAAACGATCGCGAATACTTGCACGAAGCGCTACAGATCGCCGCATCGGGCAAAGTCAAAGTAATGGCCGAGACCTACTCGCTCGACGAGATCACCAAAGCTTACGAGCGTGTCGCCGACGGCAAAGTGCGCTTTCGTGCGG
>JAFAQT010000158.1 GCA_019246215.1 Verrucomicrobiota bacterium | reverse complement strand
GGCATCCCCATTATATGCGAAGCGGTGCACTAAGAGAGCAGGAGACCTGTTGAAATTACGCTAGCCGTGCTGTGCCGGCATCGATAGAGTTCGCCACTGCCATGCAAGGAACACGATCGTGGAGGCGGGGCTTGGTCATCATTTCGTATCTGATTTTGCTCGCGGTATGTCTTGGGGTCTGGATTCTCCTGGAACCCGCGTGCTTCGCGGCGGTAGCTGCGCAACCTTCCAACTTGGTACCGCTTCCCTTTCTCGTCTTTGTGGCATATGAGATTCTGGTTATTCTGCATCATCTCGCTCGAATTTTGGTTGCCAAATTGATCGGGCTGAAGTTGCTCGCGTTTGCTTGCGGGCCATTCGCCCTTCGTCGAATTCGCAATCGGACCCGATTCATTTGGAACAATCGTGAGACAATGATTACCGGGACCACGGTTTTCGCTCCAAAGACTCTCGAAGGACTCCGGTGGCGATGTTTCTGGTTGGTTTCGAGCGGGCCGGTTTCGATGATTCTGGTCGGATTCGTTTTTCTGGTGATCGTGCGAGCCATCGACCCAGTGCGTGCATCGATTGACACGCTCTTTCTTGCGGCCATCACCTTTATGGGAATAACGGGTGGAGTGCGGCTTCTGTTGCCATTAGGTCCTCGCCGGACAAGCTATGGTGTGCTTCTTTGGGACGTCCTTCGCGGTCGTCGAACCGGCGAGGTCCGCTTTCTTGTAAGTGCGATGATCCATGATGGGCAACAAGGAATCAGGCCGCGCGACTGGTCTTCCAAGATGCTGGAACTCGCGCTACAGTTAACCGAGAACACCGATTCGGCCGAGCGCGTCACAGTCTGTTTACTCGCATTCTATAAAGCGGCAGACCTGCACGAAGTGCATTTGGCGGCTCATTATCTGAACGAGGCGGTTGCCAAGGCAATCCCGAAATTCGGAACACTCTATGTTTGGGTCATGTTAGAAAAGGCGTTTTATGAGGCGTGGTGTAAACGGGACGGAGCAAACGCCCGAACAGCCTTTGAGCAGATCCACGATTGGTCCAGGGTTCCGCAGCACGCAAGGCTCCGTGTCTCGGCTGCGATCGCGTTGTCAGAGGGGAAACCCGAGGAATGCCAGCGTCAGGCGCGCGAGGCATTGAACATCATCCAGTCCTTACCCGTTGTGCACCAATTGGCAGTGGATTGGTTGGAAGAGCTGTTGGCCAGCTCAGAGGTGCGATGCTGAGTCAGCAGGTAGGAAAGGCGTTCCGGTGTGTCGACGATCGTAAGAAGGAGTACATCGGCGTGTCAGCGTGACCGCGATGGTGGAGAACCGGCCAGCGCCCTTCGGTTTCTCTGTTCTCGTCCGCAGGCGTCTTCGTTGTCTGATCTTTGATCGACGCCTACCCGGCACGCAGACACACTTCCCCGCGCCCTCGACTACTCCAACATTACCTTGTATTGCTCATCGATCTGCTTTCCAGTGGCGTTAATCTTTTCCTTCAAGCTCTGAAAGGTGGTGGCGAGCTGATTGTCGGAGAATGTCGCTGTGCCGGGTTCAGAACCGGGTTTCCAGGATCCCCAATTTTTGTCGTAAAACGCCAAAAGATCGTCATGCTCGGCGATGTATTCTCGCATAAGGTCGCTTTTCTTTTTGATGATATTCCACGGGAAAGACTTCAACAGCTCGTTCTTGATCTGATCGGCGATCGACTGATTAATCCGCTGCTGGATCAGTGCATTTCCGAGGTCTTGGTCCGCTTCCGCGTATAGTTTGTCCAGGCCAATTTCTTTATCTTTGAGTTCCTTAAGCGAGTCACGCCATATGGTAATATCCTCTTTCGATTTGAAGTAATTTGGATCCAGCCGTTCAGGCTTACGTAGATAAGAGAATCTTAGATGAACGTCTGTTTCTTCTTTCCGAATCCTTCCCAACACCGCCTCTGCCGCTTTTTGGATTCGATCCTCTAGCTTCGAGATCATCTCCTGCATCTGTTCTTCGGTATATTTGGGGGCAGTCTTGCTGGGTCCAGGTTTTGCTCCGGGAGTTTGCGACGGCGGAACCGGGTGGGTCTGTGCGTGAAGTGTGACCGCTACCGATACGAACAGCGCGCAGAAGATATACGGGGACGATCGAATGGGAAATACATTCATTTTCAGCGATTAAGATGCCTATTCACTCATCTCTTTATACTCTTTTTCAATCTCTTGACTCGTGTTTAATATCTGTAGGCGAAGCCTTTTGTAGATGTTTGCCGCGGAAGCGGAAGTAAATTCCGCCTTATTTGAATCGCTGGTGCCGGTCCAGGCGCCCCAATTCTTTTCGTAAAACGCCAGCAATCTCGCGTGTTCATCGATGAAATCTGCGATCAAATTTTTCTTCTTTTCAATCGTGGACCAGGGGAAGCCGCCGATGATGATTTTTTTGAAACGGGCTACAATCTCCTCATTTCCGCCAGCGTTACGAAGCTCCGAATCGAGATCCTTTCCAACATCAGCGTAAAGCTTGGTGACTAGATCATGCTTCTCCTTAAATTGCTGTAATATACCCCTCCATTGCGCAATCTCCTCCTTCGATGCGTAACTGTTCGGATTAAGTCGATCGGGTTTTTCGAAGTAATTCAACCGCAGGTAAAGATCGTTTTCTTCGCTTTGGATCCGGTTCAAGACTTTGTCGGCCGCCTTTGTCAGTCGTTCAAGTTCTTGTGGGTTCATTTGTAGCTGCTCCGGGCTGGCTGTGGCAGACGGGTTTGCTGTTGGGCGCAATGGCGGATTTTCCGCGTTCTTTTGCGTCTTCGCCGCTGGAGAGTCCGCCTGTTGCGCCCGGGCAAAGGGTGCGAGTGCAGCGAGCACCACAAAGACACATTGCACGATCCATTCTTGAAAATGCGATTTCGATCTCATCAGCTGCAAGATGGTGTGTCCTCTCCCCGAAATAGCACGTATTTGAACCAGCAAAAAATTGATTCGCTCGATCCCCGATTGCGAGTATGAAAATATATCTCTCACCCTTATGGCAACGGGACTTACAATCTGGGCCAATCCTTTTCTGATTGCCTGCTCCGAAGAACTGCTCATCCGTTCGACTGGCGCGCATAAGCTCATTCTCGCGCAAAAGGCTGAGCACGTTCTAGACGTTGGGACCCTGGACCCGCGCCTTTTGCAAGCTGAAATCGTTTTTGGTCAACCCGATCCCAGAGCCATCATCCAATCCAAGAAGTTGCGCTGGCTTCAGCTTTCCAGCGCTGGTTACGCGCGATATGACAATCAAGAATTTCGAAGCGTGCTGAAACAACGGGCGGCGGCGATGACCAACAGCTCCAGCGTGTACGATGAACCATGCGCGGAGCATCTTATGGCGTGGCTGCTTGCAGATTCCCGGCAATTATACCCCGCTTACGACAATCAACGGGGACTACGTGGATGGCCGCAAAACGAGTTGCGCCTGAATACCCGTTTGCTGATGCACCAGACGGTTTTCATCATCGGTTATGGCGCGATCGGGCGTCGGCTAGCCGAGCTTCTCGTTCCGTATTCGGTTCAGGTGATCGGCTATCGGCGCACCATGCAGCGGGGCTCAAACATCCGCGTTGTCGGCCCTGCGGAGCTGGCGAACACCCTGGCCATAGCAGATCACGTCATCAACATTTTGCCCGACAACAGCCAAACGCGACATTTCTTCAATTCCGAGAGGCTTCGGCAAATCAAGGCCGGTGCTCGGTATTACAGTATCGGACGCGGGACGACAACGGAACAGGAAGCCTTGGCGGAAAACCTGAGATCCGGGCACCTCCTGGCGGCCTATCTGGACGTCACGGATCCGGAGCCGTTGCCGCCCGATAATTTACTTTGGTCAACTCCGAACTGTTATATCACGCCGCACACAGGAGGGGGCCACGTCAATGAAACGGATCGGCTTGTTGGACATTTCGTCGAGAACCTTCGTCGCTATGAAGAAGGCAAAGAGCTGATTGATCGCGTATTTTAGAGCGCTACAGTTTGGGCAATCGCGGCAACTATGAGGTTAGAAGCGGTCGTCTGCGGGGAGAGCATCAGCATCGAGGAAAACTCTATGGCACTTCAACGTTGCGCATGGCCCGGTCAGGATCCCGTTTATCTGGCGTATCATGACGAGGAATGGGGCGTTCCGCTTCACGAAGACAATCGTCTGTTCGAGATGCTCGTTCTCGAATCCATGCAAACCGGGCTTAGCTGGATCACCATCTTGCGAAAACGCAAATCGTTTCAAACTGAATTTCGCCAATTTGATCCTCGCCAAGTAGCGGCGTTCGGTTCCAAAGAGATCGAGAAACTACTCGCTAACCCAAACATCATTCGCAATCGGGCTAAAATTGGAGCTGCTGTCGCTAACGCCCGCGCGACTCTCGCTGTTCAGGAGAAATACGGAAGTCTAAATGCCTTTCTTTGGCGAGTGGTGGACGGCAAACCATTGGTTCATCGCTGGTCAGATTATCACGAAGCACCGGCAAGAACCCCGGAATCGGAATTGCTGGCCAAGGAATGCAAAGCCCATGGTTTTCAATTCATAGGTCCGACGGTTGCATACGCTTTTATGCAAGCGGTTGGAATGGTCAACGACCACGAAGTCACTTGTTTTCGGTACAAGCAGTTGTTAGTGTCAATGCCAGCGTCTTAAAAA
>JAFAQT010000139.1 GCA_019246215.1 Verrucomicrobiota bacterium | reverse complement strand
CGGTGAAGCGGGAGACATCCCAAATCCAATTCGAAGCGGAGGCCACTCGCCCTCGCTAAACGAGGAAGATCACTCGCCAGCCCGTCGCTCAGGTCCATCATCGCATGAATCGGGAATTGACTCACCAGCCAATGCGCTTCAGCAACGCGTGGTCGAAACCGCATGTGCCTGCCACCGAGTGATCCTCCTAATTTGCCTGTCACATATAGCAAATCGCCTTGTTGTCCTCCTGAGCGTGCAATATACCTGCCATATTTCACCGATCCAGTCAGCGCGACCGATAGGAAAAAGGGCCCGGGCGATTTGGCCGTCTCTCCACCTACCAGATTGACTTTGTACATCCGCGCAGCCTGTTCCAAACCGGCGTAAACCCGTCTCAGCCAAGCGAACTCGGTGTCAGGGCGAACAGCCAAGGTGACGAGTGCGTCTAAGGGCGTTCCTCCCATGGCGGCAATATCGCTGATCGATCGGCACATCGCTTTCCATCCAATCCATTTCGGGTTGGTATCAGGTAAAAAATGAATCCCTTCAATCACGCAATCCGACTTCAACAGCTGCAGTCCCCCGGCCGTTTCCACCACTGCACAATCATCACCCGCGCCCAGCTTGACCCGAGTGTCCACTCGGAGCGACCGAGTCAATCGTGTGACGACAGCGTCTTCGCCCAGTTCGCTTAGCTTCATTTACTCGCAAAAAAGACGCCGATCAGAGTGATAGCATTGAACAGGGAATGCATGGCCATCGGCACAAGCAGTGAGCCGGAAAATTCATAGGCGAGCGTTAGCACGCACGCCAATAAAAACAGGGGTAACAAGGACGGGAGGTGAAGGTGAATCAGGGCAAACGCGACCGCGGTCAACACCAGAGCAGGCAACCCTCCTGCGTAACGCTTCAGGACTCCATACAAGAAACCGCGAAAAAAAAATTCCTCCGCCAGCGGTGCGATGACGATCGCCAACAGAATGATTGGGATTTTTCTGGCCGGTTCGGAGACCCGCTCGAACAATTGCATGATCGGTTGCGAATCCCTTTGCGAATTGACGTGCATCAAACTTGAAACCACAGCGCTGCTCGCAAAGATCAGCGGGAGGGCGATCACTAATAGTCCTGCCGCCCAGAAAAACGTTTTTGCAAATCCCAGGCGGTTAAACCCGAAGAGTTCGGCCGGACGCATTCGGCGCACCACAAAAGAGAACAGGATGATTCCAACGACGAACAACCAGAAACCGAGCTGCACAACAACCAATAAATTCGTATCCATGGTGGCTGGAAGCACGCTGCTCCCCTTTGCTTCCAGATTTTGAATGCATTGAAGGGCAAATATGGCTACGCAGCCAAGTGCCAGGTAGCCATCGGAGGACGTGAACTCGTTCGTTACGACCTTCCCGGCGTTCTGCACATAGATCAGCCTGAAAATACGGAAGTAGATCGCGGCACTGACCCCAACCAGTAAAGCGAGCGTCAAAACAATAAAATAATCCATGAGTCAGTGGAAGTACCCTACACGCGAACCAAGGAGTTGTCAGTGCCAGTGTCAGTACGGGACCCGCTCCTCGAGCTCTTCTTACCTACGGCAAAACTTAAGGGTTTAGGAGACGATATATACTAGGAGAAGAAAGATAGTGGAGAGCCCAGGAGGTGGCGCTCGTTTTCCCCACTGGCACTGGCACTGACACTGGCACTGGCAGCTGCTAAGATTGCCGATGCGAGTAGTTGTCCAACGGGTGGTACGCGCTTCTGTGGCGGTTCAAGAAAAGATCGTCGCTCAGATCGCTCGCGGGTTGCTGGTGCTACTTGGCGTTGAACCGTCGGACTCCCGGGATGACATCCTTTGGCTGACTGGCAAGATCGCTCGGCTTCGGATTTTCGCGGACCAAGACGGAGCAATGAACCTTTCGGTGCAAGACATCGGAGGCGATCTTCTCGTGGTCAGCCAGTTTACCTTGTTTGCCAGCACGCGAAAAGGCAACCGGCCCTCCTTTGTGGGTGCAGCGGCTCCAGAGCAGGCCAACCAGCTATATGAAGATTTCTGCCGGCAACTTGAAACAGAGATTGGCAAATCGGTCCGACGGGGAGTATTCGGCGCGAACATGCAGATCAATCTCGTTAACGATGGTCCGGTAACGATCTGCATCGACACCAAGAAGAAAGAGTAATGATCGGGACTTAGGAGTCAGGAGGTACAGAATCGGACGGCGGCTGTCCTTCCTCTGGAGGCTAATTCACCGGCCTTCCGCGTCGCAAAGCATTCCATTGCCGCATGAACCTCCTAACTCCTGATTTCTGACTCCTGAGTCCTGTTTTCCCGCATTTCAGCCAGTTCCATTGTCCCTTTGAATTTTGACCGATCGTCATCGTCAATCCCAAAGTTGGCGGCATACAGGGCCGCCACCTTCGCCATCTCGTCGTCCCCGAGATCCGGGGATTCCGAAATCGTCGCGAATTCGATCAGCTGCTTCTCGTCGTAAATGTTCGGAAGTGTCGACGCAATACGCGGATCCTTAAGCAACCAGAGCAAAGCAGCCTGCCCTAAGCTCCGATTCGATCGTTCCAGGAAACGCAGCTGTTCTACCTTTCTCACTCCGTTGATAAGCCAAGCGCGCGGACGATGACTCCGATGGTCGGTCGGTGGAAATTTGGTCTCTTCGGTGTAATGTCCTTCCAACATTCCGGAGGAATGCGGCACCCGGATCAGAAACATCGTCTCTTTGTCATGGTCGGTCGCGGCATTCTGAATAGCTGCGCCCGGATGTTGCTCAAGCAAATTATAGATGTGTTGGACACTTGTAATGGAGCGTTCTTTGACACAATTAATCCCCTCGTACATCCAGCCAATGGCAGGCCCGAGCGCGATTCCGTAATATCTGATCAGGCCGCGTCCACGCAGCTGGTCGAGAGTCTCCCAAACCGCGTTGTCCCCGACCTGTTCCATTCGGATATTGTGAAGCTGCAAAAGATCGATTCGATTAGTTTTCAGCCGTTTCAGGGCGGATTCAGTGGCGCGGATGATTGCTGCTGGCGAAAAATCCTGAGGAATTTCTCGTTGGCCGCGCCGTGCATTGCCGTGATGCACAAAATCGTAGCCGACCTTCGTTGCTATCACAATTTGATCGCGCTCGCGGGGAAACGCTTTGGCGATCAACTCTTCGCTCAGGCCGTTTCCGTAGGTATCCGCTGCATCAAAGAGCGTCACTCCCAGATCGAAGGCCTTCCGCAGAAGGTTTACCGCCTCTTGCTCCGTAAAGCTTCCCCACCATCCTGTAGAAACCGTCCACATGCCAAATCCGACTTCGCTGACTCGAAGATCAGTGTTTCGATAAGTGCGATAGTTCATCGTGCGTCAGCTATTATCCTTTCGGGTAAACCGAAGGTCAACGGTAACCGAACCGTACCACTTTGCCTGTTGGTAACCGCAGGAAATGGGAGTTTTCACTTACCCGCCCATAGGCCTGTGGTTTCGCTCGCTAAAGACTTGCAAGTTCCTCAAGCACAAGTTGTGCTTGCGCAGGCTCGTCATTCGAAGAGGAGGACGCGACGAAGAGAACCTTGAGGAGAAACACGATGCAACCCGTACAAACGTTTAATGTATCGCCGCGATTGCCCGAGAATCTGGAACCGCTCCGCGAACTTGCTCACAATCTCTGGTGGACTTGGGAGCCCGACGCGCGGCGGCTTTTCCGGCATTTGGATACTCAACTTTGGGACAGAACCAACCATAACCCAATCCGAATGTTGCAGCTCTCGCGCCAGGCCCGGTTGATCGAGCTCGCTGCCAATGACGATTACATCCGTGAAATGCAGGCTGTTTATCAAAAGTTCAAGGCCTACATCGCGCGAACCGATACTTACGGTAAACTTCGACGCTCCGCGCCCCGTATTGCTTATTTTTCAGCAGAATTCGGATTCCACGAATCAGTGCCGAATTACTCCGGTGGCCTAGGCATCCTTTCCGGTGATCACTGCAAGTCCGCCAGCGATCTTGATCTGAGTTTCTGCGCGATGACCTTGCTCTACCGTCATGGCTACTTCAAGCAGCAGATCAATAAAGAAGGTTGGCAGGAAGCCGTGAGCCTCAACCAGAATTTCAATCACTTGCCGTTGCTGGAGTCCAAGACCGGCGATCTCCCGCTGCACGTTTCTGTCTCAATTCTTGGCAGAAACGTCACCGCCAAGGTTTGGGAGCTGCAGATTGGCAGGATCAAGCTCTATCTGCTCGACACCGATATCCAACAGAATTCCCCTGAAGATCGCCCAATCACGGCACAGCTGTATGGCGGGGACCTGGAAATGCGAATCCGACAGGAGATCGTCCTCGGGATCGGTGGAGTCCGGGCCCTCGATATCCTCGGCATCTACCCGGAGGTTTATCACATGAACGAGGGCCACTCCGCGTTTCTCGCCTTAGAGCGGATCCGTCAATACGTGCAGGATAAAGGGCTGGAATATTATCCCGCGCTGCAGATTGTGGCTTCTTCGAACGTTTTTACGACTCACACTCCTGTGCCGGCCGGGAACGACGCTTTCCCGCGCGAGATGATGATCCGCCATTTTTCCCGGTATGCGGAAGACTTCCGAATCAGTTTTGATGACTTCTTCCGCCTGGGAGAACCGACTAACCATCTTACCAACACCTTCAGCATGACTATCCTGGCGCTGCGGGTCAGCAGGCACGCCAATGGCGTGAGCAAACTGCATGGAGGCGTAAGTCAAGGGTTATGGCAGGATGTCTGGGCAGGTGTCCCGATTCAGGAAGTGCCGATCACAAGCATCACCAACGGAATCCACACGAAAACATGGACGGCACCGGAATTTCATCGCATTTACGCAAAATATCTGGGATCCGATTGGGAAGAACATCTTACCGACCCGGAGTACTGGCGCAGAGTCATCGATATCCCGGACGACGTCTTATGGGAAACCCATCATTTGCTGAAGGCCCGTCTAATCGAGTTTATTCGTGACAGGTTGCGGCGTCAGCGGATACGGCTCGGTGAATCCCCTCAGCAGCTTCGACAGATTAATAGTGTGCTTGATCCGGACGTATTGACGATCGGGTTTGCTCGGCGCTTTGCGACCTATAAACGTGGTACCTTGCTTTTTAGCCAGAAAGAACGACTCCTGCGCCTGGTTCAAAATACCGAGCGCCCGGTTCAATTCATCTTCGCGGGTAAATCGCATCCGAAGGATGAACCTGGAAAGCGGTTTATTCAGGAGGTTTACAATAAGTCGCGCGAACCCGGGCTGGAACACGCCGTGGTCTTCATTGAAGATTACGACACTTACATCGGGCGCAGGTTATATCAGGGAGTGGATCTCTGGCTCAACAACCCGCTTCGACCCCTGGAGGCAAGTGGCACCAGCGGCATGAAGCTGCCACCGAATGGTGGGTTGAACCTCAGTGTTCTGGATGGTTGGTGGTGCGAAGGATACAACAGCAAAAATGGTTGGGCGATTGGACCGGAAATCACCGAAGGGAGTCCGGAATTTCAAAACGAGGTCGATGCGGAGAGCCTCTTCAATCTTCTGGAAAATCAGATTATCCCGCTTTACTACGCCAAGCCTGACGGTCGCATTCCAATTGCCTGGATTCAGCTGATGCGGGAATCGATGCGAAGTGTCACGCCAGTCTTTAATACCCATCGGATGGTGAAGGAATATAACGAGCGATTGTACGAACCGGCTGCGCAAGGGTTCAAGGCTCTGAGCTCGAAAAATTGCAAAGCGGCCGTGGAGCTCGCGAAATGGAAACACGCTACGCGTGTCGATTGGCCGCATATCTGGATCGAATCGGTGGAAACCTCGCCGACGGGCCGCGCCTCTATGTTTGTCGGCGACAAATTGGAGATCGTTGCCCGGGTGTTCCTGGGGCCCGTCGATCCCACCCACGTTCGAGTGCAGGCTTATGTCGGCGAATCGGATAACGGAACACTTCGCAACCCTTACACGGTGGATCTATTGAGCGTCGAGAAAGGCGGAGAAAATGGGAACTATCGGTTCAGCGGGATGATCCCGGCTTCGGAAAGTGGAAGTTACGGATTTAACGTGCGCGTGATTCCGACCCATCCGAACCTCGTTCAGGAGCACGAACTGAGATTGATCACCTGGGCAAGGTAGACCAGATCAGGGTCACGAGTTCAGGAATTGCAGAATGGTAGAGCGATGGCTTCCTGGTCTTTGGATGGTGATTCGCCTGTTTGCATGTTTTAAAGAATTTTGGCCTAACCAGCAGCGGCATCTGAGCGCGGTTCTCCTGAACTCCCGCAACTTCTTGTAACCCCTGAATTCCTGTCTCGTGCGCATGCACTTAGCTTTCTCGACTTGCTGGAATTCTGACCGCCATATTCGTGGCGATGAAATGCTGCAGGAAATCTTTACGCTTGGCTTCGATCGCGTCGAACTGGGCCACGGTATCCGACAATCGCTCTGGGAAGGGATCGAACGGTTTCTCGCCGATCACCCGATGACGGTGACGAGCCTCCATAATTTCTGTCCGCTTCCCATCGAGATCCAGGGTTCGGCGCCAGACTGTTATCAATGTACTTCGCCCCGCGCAGCGGAGCGAGAGCGGGCCCGGCACTATACCCTGCGAACCATTGACCATGCGCATCAGGTCGGGGCCAAGCGAGTGGTGATGCACCTGGGATCCGTGGCGATTCGGAACTACACGGAAAAGCTTATCCGCTCCATTTTCGCCGGCCGATATCTCGATCGTCGATATGTCAGGATTAAAATAGCCGCCATCCAGAAGCGCGAGGCAGTGGCTGCCTACGATCGAGTCGTTGAATGGTTGCAACCGGCGCTCGTCCACGCGATGGCTGCCGGCGTTACGCTGGGCATTGAGAATCGTATCGGGATCGAGACTTTTCCCTCCGAGCGCGAGTTTCGTCGTCTGTTCAGGGACTTTGACAACAGCGGCATCGGTTACTGGCACGATTTTGGTCACGCCCAAGTTCGCCACAATCTGACTTTGATTGATCACGCCGAATGGCTGACCGAGATGCTCCCGCGCCAGGTGGGCTGCCACATCCATGATGTGCAATTTCCAGCCCGCGATCACCGGGTGCCGTTTAGTGGAATCATTGATTTTGCCACCCTGATCCCGTCTCTGCCAGTCGAACAGCCGATGGTGTGGGAGTTAAGCCCCAACGCGTCCAAAGACGACATTGTTGCCGCATTAACCCACTGGAAAGGAAGATTTCCTTAGCCCGAAAGTATCTCAAGCCAAAAGAGCCTGTGGTATTTTTACGCTAGATCTTATGCAAAGGCCTCGAGTTATTTTGAATTTCGCCATGACGCTGGATGGCAAGGTTTCGACAGTCCGAAGGACGCCATCTGGCTTTACCTCCCCTTTTGACAAGCATCGCCTGCTTGAGATCCGTTCGCTTGGTGATGCTTTGATGGTCGGAAGGAACACATTGCAGATTGACCAGATGTCGATGGGTTTGCCCGACGATGGACTCCGACAAGCGCGGGTACGGCGAGGCCAAAGCGAATACCCGATTCGCGTCGTCGTTTCCAATTCGGGCGATCTCGACATGAATTCGAACATTTTTAAGCATCGGTTTTCGCCGATTGTGATCTATTCGACAACGCGCATGCCGGAGAACAATCAAACGAAAGTTCGGGCAAGGGCGGAACTGCATCTGAGCACCCAGGCTCACCTGAGTATCAACGAGGCTCTAAATGATCTTTACGAGACATACCAAGTCCGAACCCTTGTGTGCGAGGGAGGACCCCAACTGGCCAAAGCTCTGGCCGAGTTGGATGTCATCGATGAACTCTTTTTAACAATAGCTCCAATCCTTTTCGGCGGAACCGGCGCGCCAGGCCTCCTTGGGGCATCAGAGACTTTTCTTCCCTCCTCTCGAATGTACCGACTCGAGTCAATGAAAGTTGAAGGGGACGAATGTTACGTCCACTACATTGCAGATCGAGCCCCATGTACCACACCAACGCGATTGTCATGAATGCCGCGGAGGAGGTTGTCTTCGAAGCCGCTGCAAATCTCGAAAGCTGGCCGAGTTTTCTGCCCCACTATCGTTACATCCATTACTACGAGAAAGGTCCGGTCCGAAACCTCGTGAAAATGGCAGCGAACCGCGGCCCTATACCAATCGCCTGGGTCTCAGAACAAATTATTGACCGCGAAAACAGGGAAGTACGTTTTAAACATCTGAAAGCCTGGACAAAAGGGATGAAGGTCGTTTGGAAGTTCCGACCGCTGGCGATCGGAGTTGAAGTCCAAATTGTTCATGATCTCTCTTTCCGAGTACCGCCGCTTGCGCCTGTCGCGGAGCCGATTATTGGCGGATTTTTTATCAATTACATTGCTACCCGGACGCTGCGGCACATGAAGGCTCACGTGGAGAAAAAATGAGGCGAGTCGTGATCACAGGAGTGGGGCCTGTTACAGCAATCGGGATCGGCAAAGAGGCGTTCTGGGAGGCGATCAAGAATAAAAAATCGGGGATAGGCCCCGTCTCGACCTTTGATGCGTCTATCTTTAAGGCGACCAGCGCAGGCGAGATTTTAAATTGGTCTCCGGAAACTATTTTTCCTCCTCATCGATTGAAACGGCTAGACCGTTACGCGCAGTTCTCGGTGGCATCGGTCAAGCTCGCACTCGATGACAGCGGACTGGACTATTCCCCAATGTTCCTCAGAACCGCGTGGGTGTCAGCTTTGGAACCGCGCTTGGAGG
>JAFAQT010000136.1 GCA_019246215.1 Verrucomicrobiota bacterium | reverse complement strand
GTAAAAGGTCGCTGATGTTGATTTAGGAATAAAAACAATAGTTCCCTGTTCTTTCGTCTGGCCGCACAGGTGGACAGTGCAACTCAGGAGGAGAACTACGGGCAACGCAGCTGAGCGAAAAAGGCGGATTATTTTCTTCATGTGCTGAATTTTTTGGGGGAAAGATGAGCGGATAGGTCGATTCTATGGGTTCCTAGTCTGACTTCAACACAAAAGGTTTTCCCTTTAGTGCATCGTCTCACGACTGGCAGGGATACCGCCGTCGGCGCTTTGACCCTTTGACCGATTGTCAAGATGTCAAGACGCGGTCGACGAGCATACTTGCATTTGTACATGAGCAGCGCAGAAAATCGGCCAAAGCGCCATCTGCCCTCCCGGTTGGGCGTGAAAAGGGGTCGTCTGCGTCGTTGCTCGTTCGCCACGTATCACTCACGCCGAGCATCCGAACCTTTTTCACGCCAACCGTATGCCTCCCTACTTGTGAGACGATGCAATAGCTTGCTGATCTGCTGATCAGCTCAAAGCCGCCTTTTCAACTGGTCGACCGCCACCGCTGCAATGATGACGCCGCCGTTAACAACATACTGCCAGAAGGCATTCACTCCCAAAATATTCAAACCGTTTCTGATCGTCGTTTCAATGATTGCGCCGATCAAGGTAGCGACTACGTTGCCTTCCCCGCCAAACAGGCTCGTGCCGCCGATCACCACCGCGCCAATCGCCAATAGCTCGTAGCCGTTGCCGCCAGCCGGTTGAATTGTCGCTAAACGGGCAGCTTCAATAATCGAAGCCACGCCGCACAATAGCCCGCCACCGCTGTAAATGCATACGGTCACCAGACTCAAATTGATCCCCGACAAAACGGAAGCCTCTGCATTGCTCCCGATCGCATACGCAAATCTTCCAAATCGAGTGTAGTGGGCGACCAGAAAGACCAGAACAAACACCAATAAGAGAATTATCGTCGGCACGGGAATGACATTAAGGACTTTTCCCTGGCCAATCCAGAGGTAGCGCGGGTCGAGACCAAAGATGGGTATGCCCCTCGAAAAGATCAGCGCGAACCCTCTGGCGATGCCAAGCATCCCCAGCGTAGCGATAAATGGGGGCACGCGCAGCCGGGTAATAAAAAAACCGTTTAGGAATCCTAAAATTCCTCCGAAGAAGACCGTGGTGAGAAGCGCGCCCGGCAAGTTGGCAGTCTTTTGCAGGACCAATCCTCCAAGGACGCCGGAACAGGCAAAGATCGAGCCTACTGAAAGATCAATACCGCCAGAAATAATGATTAAGGTCTCTCCCGCAGCAATGATGCCTATCACCGCCGTTTGCAGGGTTATTTCTGATAGATTGCCGACTGTAAAAAAGTAAGGAGAAAGCCGCGACAGGACAAACCACATCGCCATTAAAATGAATAACATGGATACCGCTTGATTGCTAAACACAGCGCGAATCTTGCTTGCTATCATCCTGTTCACCTTCCTGGCTTTGGCGGTCGTTCTTGATCTAATTCTGCTCAGCTGCTCAGCCGCATGCTGTATTCAATAATTTCCTGTTTACTAGTTTCCCGTGCGTTAAGCTCAGCGACGATGGTGTAATCAGAGATCACAAGAATGCGGTCCGCGATCTCCAATATTTCATTAATATCACTGGAAACCAAAATCACCGCTTTCTGCCGTTTCTGGATAAAACGATACACGAGATCGTATATTTCTTTTCGGGCTCCAATATCGATGCCCATCGTCGGTTCATCCAGAATGAGCACTCGACAATCAGCCTCCAGCCATTTGCCAAAGATCACTTTTTGCTTGTTACCGCCACTCAAATACTTAACCTGCTGGGACGCGCTTCTCGCCCTGATTCTTACCGATTTTATCGTCTCCTTCACGATTCTTGATTCGAACCCCCGATCCAGGAATATGCGTTTCAGCTTCGCCAGAAACGCCAGGGTCAGATTTTCTCGCACACCCATGTTAAGACACAATCCGTTGCTATCTCGGTCTTCTGGAAGATAGCCAATGCCAAGTCTTACCGCTCGTCGAGGGCTGGTGACTGTAACTTCTTTTCCCAGCAGATACATCTTGCCCGCTTCTATTCTGTCCGCGCCAAACAGCAAGCGAGCCAATTCCGTCTTTCCCGCGCCAACGAGTCCCGTGATACCCAAAATCTCATTCGCTCGCACCATTAGATTGATTGGCCGAGCGAAATGTTGGTTCATCACCTCTCGCAGTGCCAAAACAATATCGTTCTGGGTTTCCGTCTTCTCCTTTTGCGCAGTCGCTACGTCGCGACCGATCATTAGTCGGATGATCTCTCTTAACCCCGCTTCTGGAACATTAAGAGTCGCAATGTTATTGCCATCGCGAAGGATAGTCACCCGGTCGCCTATCTGTTTGATTTCCTCCAGTTTGTGCGACACGTATATAATAGCAATCCCGCGAGTTTTTAATTGCCCAATCATCTCGAACAAAACTTCGATTTCCTTCTTGCTAAGTGCCGCGGTCGGTTCATCCATAATTATTATTTCGGCACTTTTGGATAGGGCGATTGCGATCTCGAGCATTTGTTTCTTGGCCACACTCAAATCTTTAACCCTGGCTTTGACGTCTATAGGGAAATTGATTTTCTGCAGGGCCGTCTCGGCCTGATGATAAACCAAGGGCCAGTTTATCAGTCTCCCTCGCTCTGCGGTAAACCCTCTGATCGCCAAATTCTCGGCGACACTTAAGTGAGGAATCAGGTGAAAATTCTGGTAAATTGTTACTATACCCAAATCTTCTGCTTCTTTTGGGCTGTAGCGAGAATTGATCTCTCGCCCCTTAAATAGGACGATTCCGGAGTCTAATTTGTAAGCTCCTGAAATGACTTTTATTAGGGTTGATTTTCCGGCCCCGTTTTCTCCCAGGAGAGCATGGACTTCTCCCTTGCGAAGATCAAAGTGGACTTTCTTCAGCACCTGAATCCCATAAAATGACTTAGTGATATCTTGCAGTTTTAAAATAGGTTCCAACTTATACGCACCTCCTCTCGATCGTATTACCCTTGGACGCTATTCGGCGGCAAGCCGCAGGTCACCGTCGCCGGTGACCTCGTCCCAGTCATAGCCCAGATATAAGGCGAATCGCGCCAGTTCGAGTTCCCAACCGTGACGCCGATGCCGATATTCACGCCATCCCGCCTCTAAATCCGCCGGAAGGCGCACACCAGCGGTCCGTAAACGGCGCAATGTACCCTCATAACGTTGACGCCAGCGCTCGGGCTCCTCGATAGTGGGCACTCCCTCGCGACCGGGCTCGTCGTCGGCGATGGCGGCGCCCTTACCAACGCCCACCGCCGCCGCCAACTCGGATAAAACATGACGCCCGGTTTCCTCCAATGTACGCAGTTCCGGGTGTCGACAGAGTGCCTCGTAAGCCTGGGTGTCCAGACAGGCACGGGTAACCGCGCAGGCCTCAAGGACCAAGAAAAGCATGCGAGGTAAACTCTTGTGCACATGGATAGGATGAAAGTAGTGGATGAGCGGGTGCTCAATGTGACTTTCCAAGAGCCCCTGCAGGTCACGCGCGGCATTGGCAAAAATGCTTTCAAGTCCGATAAAGCGACCCGCGACAAAATAGTGGATCAGAAGTCCTGCGACGTCAGCGCCTTGCCTGGCTTGGTGATAATAGGAAAGCGCGGCGGCACGTTTGCGCTCCAGAGCTGAGGTGAGGGAGACCAGGTACGCAACAGCTAAAGAGATAAAGCCAAAACCTGTGAGAGCTTCGGTTAAGGCCAAAAGGCGCATCGGGGCGGAGCGAGGGGAGATGTCACCGTAACCCAAGGTGGTGAACGTGATGCCGCTGAAGTAGAGGGCCTCAATGCTGCGCGCGCTTTGTGCCTTCTGCTGGATGTTAAAGCCCGTGGGCAGATGCGGCCAGTAGAGCAATGAATAACCTAGGATGAGCAACGTCACCAGCGTAGCGACGGTTCCTGGCAAGAGCAGCGGGCCGACATAACTCAGCAGCCGGTGGCGGACGACCCGGGAGCGGCCAAAAGCGGCGCTCCGCACGAGTCGCCAAAATGCCCGGGTTAGCGCCTCAGTCACTGGTCCGGAGCGGCCGCGGGAGTGGAGAATAGTGCGAAAAACATCCACCACCACCAGGCCAAGCAAGCCGGTACCCAGGACTGTGGAGGCCCAGGAAAGGGCGTTCATAGGAAGCGGGGATCCTTCCCGGTTCGCTTTGAGTTTGCGAGGGTTGCGTTCCTCATCTCTTCGAGGGCCGAAGCCGGCGGCTTCGACCCTGCGGACGTCCACAAGCCGGGCCTCACGCGGCCGTACGTTTCTTGCCTTTTTTCACGGTGCCCAAGCTTTCCTGCAGGGCCGCAACCAAGTCGATTACATTGCTCTTGGCAGGTTTGGGAGGGGGAGCTTGACGCTTTTGCCCTTTCGCCTTCGCCTCGATCAATTTCTGGACTTCTTCGGTGTAAGTGTCCTTGTATTTTGGCGGATCGAATTTAGCGGCCATTCCCTCGATCAGTTTGGTAGCCAGGGTCACCTCGCTCGGTGAAAGCTTTTCCTTGGAGGGGAGCAAAAGTTCCTCCATGGAACGTATTTCACTGGCGAATCGAAGAGCATTGAGAATTAGACCCTCGCTCTGAGGCTTCAGTACGCAGAGATTTTCCCTATTGCGCAGTACAAACTGCGCAACGCCGACTTTTCCGGACCTCGCCAGGGCCTCTCGCAAAAGGGCATATGCCTTGCCAGCACCTTTGTCCGGTTCGAGGTAATACGGCTTTTCGAAATACAGACTGGAAATTTCCGATTCATCCACGAACTCCTGGATCTCTATTACCGAGGATTTCTCGGGCGCCACTCCGTCGAGTTCTTCGTCCGAAAGAATCACATATTGATTCTTGGCGACTTCGTAGCCCCTTACGATTTCGTCGGGCGAAACTTCTTTTCCGGTTGATTCCGCGATACGCTGGAACCGGATCCTGGAAAGATCCTTCTTATAGAGCATATGGGACGCTAACCCCTGGTTTTCAGTGGCTGCGTAGAGCCTGATGGGGATGTTTACTAGACCAAAGGCAATCGAACCTTTCCAGATCGACTTCATGCAAACTAATAGCATAAACCGCATCTTGTCACCCGTCTATAGCGGCTTGCACCGGGAGTCACACTGCCGTAGTCCCATTAAACAACAAGTTTCTACACAACAGCTTGTGTTTTTAGGCTATGGTCTATACAATAGCTCGCGTATGACGCAGATTGCTATCCTGACCAAGTGGAAGTTCGTCGTTGAATTTGAGGACGATGAGACAAAAGAGGTATCTGGAACGATCGGCCAAGCCGACACTCTTGAGCAATGCGAAGGGCTCATCGAATACGACACGCAGTTCCATAGCTCTCATGGAAGAATGGTTGTCAACGCCGAAGCGGCCGAGATATGTGGCAACTGTGATGGCGAAGGAATGATTTCAACGGGGAACGATGGGAGGGTCATCTGTGAAGCCTGCAGTGGACACCTTGGTCCGATTTCGACTCTGAGGTTCACCAGGTAGCAGCACCACTGCCGGCCACCCCGGGAAGCGGTGGAAATCGTGAGTGTGTAGGTCTTTGTTGCCATACGGCGTCGCGGCCACGTGGAATGATATGTACGAGCTGGGTCGTGACGCTCCCTTTAGAACCGCTGTCGAAAGACATTTTTGAGCAGAGCTCAGCCGGATTAAACAGATCATCGAACAAAAGAAAAAGGAAAAATGTCAGCAAAAACTTACTGGGAAAGCTGCCTTAATCACTGGAGCAAGCCGGTATTGCCCAGCCTTGCGCGCGGCTTCTCGCACAAGAAGGAGCACGGCTTGTGCTCACCACGCATCGCCGCGAGCACCTCGATTAACTGAAGCAAGAAGCGAAGGATCTTGGTTGGGGGCGAAGCGGTGTACTGCGCGACGACGCTTGAAAAGCGTTTTTCCGAGTTGGAACAACCGTAATCTGCCGGTCGCGCGAATAGAACGCGTTAGTTTTCCAAATTATGTCCCAAATTAAAGTCTGGCTCGGCAATCCGTATCCCCTGGGCGCCACCTGGCGGGGGAACGGCGTCAACTTTGCACTTTATTCCGAACATGCGACTGCAGTCGACCTTTGCCTATTCGATTCGATTGA
>JAFAQT010000133.1 GCA_019246215.1 Verrucomicrobiota bacterium | reverse complement strand
CGATGTTGCATCCTGAGCGTGGCTTCATCAAACTCGAGGATACGGTCGCGGTCACCGAAGAGGGTTATGAGGGTTTCGGCGATAACGGGCGGGGTTGGAATTGAGTGTGATGACGGTGGTTAGGTTCTCCTCTCCCCGGAGCTATGGGGAGGCTCAGTGACACGCTTCAGCGAAAGCCGCCGTAAACTGCGGTGCGCACTGGTACCTGGTCGGCCAGCATTCGGAGAAAGAGACTGGTCCATTAAATACTGTTGTCATTATAAATATAATATTAGTTGATATTGTTGCAACAGCGTGAAAAATTAGCGCATGACTTCAACCTTATTTCCGCTCTTGCGTTCTCTCATCCCCGTTTTACCCCTCCTGGTAAGCTCGGCCAACGCCGCTGAAGCGATCCAAACTCAGGCTACCGCGGATGGCGATGTTCAGGTGGACGTGATTCAGGCGGCTACCGATCAGCGCATCCTGACGGTCCAGCTTGCCTATCGCAACACCAGTAATGTCGATCTCCGGATCAAATACCCGGTGAGCGGGGTGTACTACATCGACGAGAGAGAACGAAAAAAGTACTCGGTGCTCAGAGACAGCAACGGCGAGTGGGTGGCGGCACCGACGGCTTATGGCAACATTGCTACGCAGCACGGCTGGGGAGTCGAGGCCCTCCCACTTCAGGCTGGCGGGAAGTTGATCGTATGGTTTAAGTTCCCCGCACCACCGGCAAGCACCACGAAGATCAACCTCGTCATCCCTGACGTGCCACCGTTTGAAAACCTGGTCGTTTCCCAACAGACCCAAAATGGAGTGTAGGGGTCACCAAATGATTCTGGGGGCCAGAAACGTTGAGCATGTACAAGTGGAGTAAAACTGCTGAGCCCCTGGAGAAAGCATGGAATAGCTTTGGTCCATTCGCCTCTACTCTGGAGAAGGTGGTCCGGTCGCGCAATTGGGATCTGCCATCGGTATCGAGCTGGGTCCACGGGCAAAATGGCTTCCGCTAGTGGAAGCAGCAGATGCGCCACCCACCAGGAGCGCCAGCATCAGGCGCGCAGGGGGTAGTTCAACGCCATGCCAGAAGCGTGAGGTTGGGGCCAGTTTTGAGCTGAGACGTCGTCTCAGCTCTTTTTTGTCCGGATCACGATCTCAACCCGCCGATTGAGTCGCTGTTCTTCAACCGACCGATCGCCCGGAACGATCAGGTGTGTCTTACCGAAACCTTGTGTCTGGATCCGATCAGGACCGATCCCCATATTTTGGATTAACCATGCCTTCACGGTTTCGGCTCGGCGCTGGCTTAGATCCATGTTGTATTTGTCGCCCCCAAACGAGTCCGAATGGCCTTCGACCTTGAAGACTGACTGAGGGTTCCGCTGGATGAGCCGACCCAATTTTTGAAGACTTGCGGTCGCTCCTGGCCGCAACGTCGAAGAGTTAGAGTCAAACAACAGATCAGTCGGCATGAGAATGGGTGCGGTCCCACTGCCGACCTGCCCTGGATAGGAGAGCAATCGATCGAGGTTACTGAACCCGGCCGGAACGCCGGCATTTCCTTCTATCGTTGCATTTCCCAGATCTTGATTGTCGGTTTTACCCGGGTTGTTGATGTTTCCCGCGAGAATTTTTGGGCGAGACGGTGCATCGGGTCTATCGGAAAGGAGTTGCTCACGCACTTCGCTCAGTTCCTTTTCCATGGCGACGGCGTTTTCAACTTTTGCGTCGGCCGTCGCGTTCTGCGCGGACTGTGCGTCAACGCTCGGCTTTTCTTTAAGTTGAGGAACTTCGGGTGAACTGACCTCGGGAGTGGCACGGAATTCCCGACTGTCCTTTTCAAATGAGCCATCAAACTGGGTCAGATTTTCTATGGTCCCGAAATCCCCCGCCCCCTTAGCGGGTTTCTCGGCCGGTTTGGATTCAGACTCCAAAAGTTTCGGGTCGATCTGCACGCGATTGATACTGAACGTTCTGGGGACAAGTCGCGGAGTGTCGGAGACCGTAAAGCGATCCAGGGTTTTCTGGCCGAAAAGGTAAAGTAAGCCGCAGTGAAAGAGAAAAGAGAGGGTAAACGCAGGAAGGATCCAATGCCTGAGCGAAACATCGCAGTCTTTTTCAAGCAACTCCTGTGAGTAATGCGCCACCAAACAGTCTACAACAAAGGGCATCCCTCGGCCACACTTCAATTTCACCCGTTTCGATCGGAGTTTCCGAACAGGTGACAGTTAAACGGGATCTGGCCCCACATGGCAAATGACTTCGCCCACACGCACCAATGGCGGAAGAGCGAGACCTTCTCCTCCGTTCGAGTCTTCCACGAAGGCAGTTATCTCCAGAACGTGGTCGTGGAAACTGCGGAGTGTGCTTCTGTGGCCGACGCTCACTATAGTCGGACGCCATGAGGCAGCCCGCAAGAGGCCGTACAGTTGTGCCTCGGATCGTTCATCCAACGCAGAGGTTGCCTCATCCAGGAATAATAGGGACGGCTGCATCAGGAAAATACGCGCGAAAGCAAATCGTTGCTGTTCTCCTGGCGATAAGCGCTGAGACCACTCCTGACGTGCGTATAGCTCATTCACCAGCGATGCGAGACCCACATGTGTTAGAACAGTTGCAAGCTTTGTCGCCGGCAGGTTCTTGTTGTCTCCGCCCGGGTATAGCAGTGCTGCGGCCAGCGTGCCTAACGGCAAATAGGTCTGTTGCGGCACAAAAAGCATTGTCCCTTTCCCCAGCGTGATTTCGCCGCGCCCGTAGGGCCAAATCCCGGCGATCGCTCTCAATATTGTACTTTTACCGGCGCCGCTAGGACCAGCAATCAGCACAGCATCGCCCTGCTCCGCTGCAAACGTAACCCCGCGTAAGAGCGGTGTACCATCAGGAAGATCCAGATCGAGTCCATTGATCGCAATCCCAGCTTCTGCTTGACCGGTAACGATCTTTCGCGGCTCGCGCGCCGATTTATGAACTACAGAGAGTCGTTCCCTGAAGCTGCTCAATCGTTCCGTCACTGCCTGCCAGGCAGCAATGTTCGTGTAGGAGGTAATGACAAAAGAAAGCGAACTTTGAACCGATGTAAAAGCGCTGACGACCTGCATAAGGCCCCCCAGCCCGATCTGTTTTGCAAAATAGCGAGGCGCGACGACGACAACTGGGAAGATGAGTGCAATTTGCGAGTAGCCTGATGTAAACCAGGCAAGGCGCTTCTGCCGTTTCATGATCTGCCAAAAATTCTCGAATACGCTGCGGAACCGCTCTCGAAATAGACCAAGTTCGATTGCCTCACCCCGATAAAGAGCGATACTCTCCGCATTCTCCCGCAAGCGCACCAAGCTGAAACGGAAATCCGCTTCGAACCGCTGCTGGAAAAAATTCAAAGGCACCAAGGGCCGCCCGATTTTGATGGTAAGCCAGGTACCCACGCCCGCATAGAGCAGCGCCGCCCAGACAAGATATGCGGGAAGATGCAATGTCCCCCAGGCGCCAAGCGGAATAGCGGCGGGCCCCGAGAGGCCCCAAAGAATCACAAAAAAAGAAATCAGGGAGACAAGCGACGTCAGCAGACCGAGCGACAAAGTCAAAACGTATGAGGTGAACTGGTTAAGATCCTCGCAGATACGCTGGTCCGGATTGTCCGTAGCGTTTGTTAGTTCCAATTGATAGTAAGCGCGATCGGTGAGCCAGGCACCGAGATACTGCCGGGTCAACCAACGACGCCAACGTATCTGCAGCATCTGGCTCAGGTAGAGAGCATAGACGGCCATGATAATGTATAAAGCGGCCAGGACACAGAAGACGCCCAGTTGGCGAAAGAATTCGTCGCTGTCGGACTTCTGAAGCGCGTTGTAGAACGCATTGTTCCACTCATTGATGCGCACACTGACATAAACATTTCCAAGGTTCAGGGCCGCCACGGCGAGAAGAAGTCCCCGGGCAGACCATTTCTCCTCAGACATCCAGTACGGCTTTGCCAGCCGCCAGGCGTCACGAATCGCGTTCCGCTTTGCTCTGTCCATCACCAGATGCTGCGGTTTGGAGTGACAATGATCGTATCCATTAGTTTCATAAGCATCGCTCCACGGTCGGCATTCAGAACGTTCTGTAGCTAACGCTGCAGGTCTGACCGGGACATTGCTCCGGCATTACAAGTCCGACAGAAAAGGATAGAACCTAGTGTACCGTCTCCTGAATCCCTTAAGTTTCGCCGTAAGCCAGTTGGCTGTTTTTCAAGGCGCGAGCGACGAGCATATCTAGATCGGTATGTAAGGAGCGAGCAACGCGGAAAACAGCCAACTGGACACGGCCCAGAGCGTTGGGTTGAAAATGGGCCGGCGGCTGCGTTGCTCGTCGGTTACGTATCCATTCAGATATGCTCCCTCCTCGCGTCTTGCCGGCGGCCCATTTTGAACGTAACGAAACTCAAGGGATTTAGGAGACGGTACACTAGGAGAAATGGTGCCAGAAATCTACTGGGCGTTTTCTGCCTTCGGGAAAGCAATCGTCCCGTTGACGATCACGCCGCCGGTGAAGTTGAAATCCATTTGAGTGTCTACAAAG
>JAFAQT010000120.1 GCA_019246215.1 Verrucomicrobiota bacterium | reverse complement strand
TGATGTATTAGTTCTTAATTCCGTGCTTAGTCACGCCTCCGGCGGCAAATCCATCCAAACACATTGGTCAGATTAAGTCGTGCTTAAGACAATTAAACCGCTCGTTGCTGTACATAAATCACGATGTTAGGAGCCTGCTCAGGGGATAAAAGCCTAACCGAGCACATAAGACGAAGCTCGCGTTCGGACAGCAGACGTTGAGACCCGGCTAAAACTTGGGCTGAGCTGAGGACGGATAGACGGCGCCAAACAGCTCGAGCAGGTCCGTTTCTTTTTGATTGTATGGAAGTTACGGTATATATGGAGAATGGGCAGCATCTGCGCCGCCTGTCAGCGAGATGTGGATCGGTTGAGACGATCCTCGGCTCTCAGCTCTGACCACCCTGAATGTGAAGACAATACGAACCAAGGAGAACTGACTCCATGAAAATCCTCATCGCCGAGGATGACAATGTTTCAAGGCTCCTACTGGTCTCCGCCTTGAAGAAACAAGGCAACGAAGTGGTTGCTACCGAAAACGGTCTCGAGGCATTGCAGGTGCTGCAAAGAGAGTACTTCCCCGTGCTGATTTTAGACTGGCTGATGCCAGGGATGAATGGCCTGGAGGTATGCCGTGAGGTCCGCAGTTTGTTGCTCGAAAGGTACACCTACATCGTTCTACTCACCTCACTGGAAGGAAAGTCCAACTACCTAGAGGCAATGGATGCAGGTGCGGATGATTTTATAAGCAAGCCCTTCGACGCTGACCAATTGAGAGGTCGGATTCACGTCGCGGAACGCATCATCAACCTCCAGCTTCGGATTGCGGAAGGGGCTCGGGAACTGCGTGAGAAAAACGAGCAGATGGAGAAGGATCTAGAAATGGCGCACGAGCTTCAAATGGCGCTGTTGCCTCAGCAGTTTCCCAGCATCCCTCGCGATGCCCCCGCAACCGAAAGCGCCATCAAGTTTTCGAGTGTCTATTATCCAATGGCAGCGGTGAGCGGGGATTTTTTCACCGTTAACCGTCTTTCAGACACCGCCTTAGCTGTTTTCATTGCCGATGTCATGGGACATGGCGTTCGCGCCGGATTAATTACCACCATGATAAGCGCACTTATCGAAAAATTCAGCGCTGCTGCCGCAGATCCGGCCGTGATGCTCAGTAAGATCAATTGCAGCTTGTTATCGATCCTGAAGAACACCGACAGGAGCCTCTTCGTTACCGGTTTTTACCTCGTCGCCGATGCTGCCCGCTCACGAATTCTCTACGCGAATGCGGGCCACCCGGCGCCGCTCCTGTTACATCGGGTTCGGGGCGAGATTGAGTCGATCAGCTCCGACGGCGGCAGCGGACCGGCACTTGGCTTGTTTGATGAAGCAAAATACCGGACCTGCGAGTGTCCGATGGCGGTGGACGATTTTATCATGCTGTTTACCGATGGCCTGTTCGAAGTGGAAGCCGCCGATGATAAAATCTACAGTCGCGAGCGCTTGATCGCTGCAGTACGTGAACGCGTAAGACTGCCATCGGCTAAAATGATTGCTGAACTCTTTGGCGAGATTAAACTATTCTCGAATCGCGCCCAGTTTTCCGACGACGTATGCCTGGTGGGCATGGACGTTACGCGGCTCTGCGAATGTTGATAAGTGGTGAAACCGAAAGCAATGGGCTTAATGGCGGGCGCTTGTAGGTTCGTTGGACACTGTTAACCTGAAACGGGTCTTCGACATGCCCGGTTAAACCCATCGGTCGTGGTTACCTCCGCATGCCCAAGGATAAACCGGCTTTATTGTTTAAAAATGTCATTGGCGAGACTTCGGCGCGGATTCTTGCGAACTAATTCTGGAAAGTATGCTAGTGTACCGTCTCCTAAATCCCTTAAGTTTCGCCGTAGGCCAGTTGGCTGTTTTTCAAGGCGCGAGCGACGAGCATATCTAGATCGATATGTAAGGATCGAGCAACGCGGAAAAACAGCCAACTGGACACGGCCCAGAGGGTTGGGTTGAAAATGGGCCAGCGGCTGCGTTGCTCGTCGGTTACGTATCCATTCAGATATGCGCCCTCCTCGCGCCTTGCCGGCGGCCCATTTTGAACGCAACGAAACTCAAGGGATTTAGGAGACGGTACACCAGAAGGGCCAAGT
>JAFAQT010000118.1 GCA_019246215.1 Verrucomicrobiota bacterium | reverse complement strand
CGCCCAATCATGGTCGGTGAAACAATCGTCCGCAATTCGGCGCATCTGATCGACGGTGACGTCATCCGTATCGATACCGGACAGATTTTGCGATGCGATTTTTCGGAGCGGATCATCGAAGAGGAGCGCAACATTATCCGGCACCTTGAGGTTCGCGATCTCTCGCTTCGTTTCAAGACCGGTGATGTGGCTCTCGATGGCATCTCCTTCGCAGTATCTCGAGGAGAGATGGTCTGCGTCATGGGGGCAAGCGGCTCCGGGAAAAGCACGCTCCTTAAAGCAATTTGCGGACAGGACCCGCCGACCAACGGCGCAATCCTGCTCAATGGTCAATCGCTCTACAATAGTCTGGAAACGTTACGTGGTTACGTGTCCTACATTCCTCAGGACGACGCCTTCGATGAACACCTGACCATCCTTGAAAACCTTGATTATGCAGCGGCAATTCGTTCCCCGTACCTTTCCGCGAAAGATCGGCAGCGTCGAATCGATAGCAAGCTGATCGAGCTTGGACTTTCGGAGCGACGGGACAGCGTTGTTGGCAGTTCGGTCAAAAAATATCTAAGCGGCGGTGAACGAAAACGGCTGAACATCGGATTGGATATGATCAGCTCGGCGGATATCTATCTTTTCGACGAGCCGACCTCCGGGCTGTCGTCTAAAGATTCAGAGCACGTCATTGAGATCATCCGGAGCCTTTCTCACAACAAGATTGTCTTGGTCACTATCCACACACCAACTTCGAAGATCTTCCAAATGTTCAACAAAGCGGTCCTGTTGGACAAGGGCGGACGGCTGGTCTTTTTTGGAACGCCCCACGCCACACTGCAATATTTTGCGACGGCGGAACACGAGCAGCAATTCGGGACCGAGCTTGGTGGTTGCCCCTCTTGCGGAACGACCCGTCCTGAGTTCATTTTCGACGTTCTGGAGACGCCCCTGCGCGATCTCAGCGGCGACATCATTTACGAAGAGAACAGCAAAGGCCAACTCGTTCCGGCCAGAAGATACTCCCCGGACTATTGGCGGGATAAGTACGAGTCCTTCCGGCTGATCCAGGAAATGCGCCAGATTTCCCTGAAGCAGGAACCGCCAGCTGTTCTTCCGCTTCCAAGCGACAAAAAAGAACCGATGCGCTGGCGAGACGAGTGGGTTCGCGTGACCACGATTTTGCGGCGGGCATTTATCAGCAAACTACGCAACCGAACAAACGTCTGGACCACCATTTTTGAAGCGCCGCTTCTGGCGGCGTTGATAGGGTTCGTATTGAGATATGCCGAAAATTCAAAATACGATTTCGCTTCAGCGTTTCATATCCCGACCTATCTGTTTCTGGCGCTCGTGGTCGCCATGTTCCTCGGGCTGACGAACAGCTGCGACGATATCATCAGAGACCGCGCAATCCTTGAGCGGGAGAGAAATTTGAACATTCACCTGCCCTATTATGTGCTCTCGAAGTTTTTCACCTTATCGTTGTTCGCGATTATCCAGTCCGTGCTCTTTCTTCTGATTGGTGATGCAATTCTGGAAATCCGGGGGATGTTTTGGCCTTATCTTTGGTTTATGGGGACAACGGCCGTCGCCGGAGTCGCGGGTGGACTGCTGATCTCTTCTTTAGTAAATGACGCAAAGACAGCGGCTAACATTGTGCCTTTGGTTTTAATTCCTCAGATCATTCTCGGGGGAGCGCTGATCAAATACGACGAAATGAATCGGAATCTGGATTTCCTTTATGTGCTTACCCGTGACCGTGCAGCACAGAATAAACAACCGGCGGATGACCGTTTAAGACCGAAGGATGTCGAAGTGCCGTTTATCTGCCAGTTTATCCCGACGCGCTGGTCCTATGAAGCCATGGTGGTGGCGCAGGCAAAGCTGAACCCATTCACGCGGCGCCAAGACCTTCTGACCGAAAAAATAGAAAAGCTGGCCAAAAAGAATGATCTGACTTCCGTGGAGAGCGACCGGCTGGATGATCTGAAAGAAACCTTAGCCATTCTTTCCGGACTTGCCGGCAAGAATGCTGGTCAAGTGAACCAAAGAATGCACGAGATCGACAACATTATTGCCGGCGCCCGACTCGATCGCAGAAAATTTGATTCGGACGGAGATAAGGTAACGGCAGAACAACTCTTTCAGAATCAAAAGATAACCGACCTGCTCACCGACGCGCAGATGAAGCAAAAGGATTACACATCCACCGCGCGAAATGTGTTTTTCGGGCCGGAGAAGAATTACTTTGGACAAGAGCTGAACACCTTTGTGTTTAACTCCTGCATCATCAACGGATTCACTTTGCTCTTTCTTCTCTCGCTACTGCTGAGCCTCCATCGCCAGCTCAGAACGATCTAAGCGACCATCTGCGCAAAGAGTTCAGGAGCCACGAGTGGGGAATTACAGGTGGCAAGGCGCCCCCAAGTGTTACCTGTGTATTGAACCAAATGTGTTACCTATGTTCTGCCTGCGCCCGGCCACCTGTATTCCTGACTCCTGGCTTTGATTCTGGCTCTGTCAATGCGCGGCAGCAAGTTCTGTGGAACCCGGGCGGCGGGCCGGCTTTTTGAACAGGAACACCAACGGACCACAGAGCAGGCAGACAATCACCAGCAGCCGAAACTGGTCCACGTATGCTCCAAGCGCGGATTGCTGCAATAACCTTTGATAGGTCAATGCGTAAGCCTGATTGTGAGCGGCCACTGAGCCGATTTGTGACGCGAGCGCCGCTTGCAGATTGGCGATATGTTCGTTGAACACCGGGTTGTACTGACTCAAGTGGCCGACCAGAAGCCCTTGATGCGTTTGTGTACCGCGGGAGACCATGGTCGTGATCGCTGAGATTCCGACGCTTCCTCCAAGATTCCGAAGCAGATTCGTCAGCCCTGTCGCCTCACCCATATTCTCATGCGACACCGTTGCCATGGAATAGGTTGTCATCGGCACGAAAATACAGGTAACCGAAAATCCGCTGATGATAATCGGCCAAATAATGTTCGCTGGAGCGATTTCGGTAGTCAGATTCCCAAGCATGTACATCGACAATGCGAGGATTGCGAAACCGCCACCAATCCAGGCGCGTCCATCGATTTTTGGGTTCGAGAGAATTCGGCCGGAAATAATACTGCCCAGAATTGCCCCAAAACCACGTGGACTCATCACCAACCCCGCGTTGAACGAAGTGTAGGAAACAAGGTTTTGAAGAAACAGGGGCAACACCGCGGTGGTCCCATACAGAATTGCGCCGATCAAAAACAAGAGCAGAGAACCGATAGCAAGATTGCGGTCCCCAAGGATCCGCAAATTTACGATCGGGTGTTCAACCCGTAGTTCCCAGACTACAAAAACGCAGAATCCGAGTACGGCACCGACAGCAAGGGTCCGAATCAAGTTTGAATACAGCCAGTCTGCGTCCTGACCTTTGTCGAGCATAACCTGGAGACACCCTATCCAGAGGGCCAGCAGGCCAAATCCCACAAAATCGATCCGTCCGGGCCGTGAATTTTTCAGGTAGGCCGGATCTTCCAAGAGAATGGAACAGAGAATTACCGCCAGAATGCCGATCGGAATATTGATAAAGAACACCCAGCGCCACGAATAACTGTCGGTTAACCATCCACCAACGGTGGGACCCAGGATCGGTGCAACCACAACGCCAATCGCGTAGACGGACATTGCGGAACCTCGTTTTTCCCGAGGAAAGCTTTCCAAGAGAACGGCCTGCGCAATTGGCTGTAGCGCTCCTCCTCCGGCACCTTGGACGACGCGTGCCACGATCAACATGCCGAGGCTGGAGGCTAACCCGCACAGGGCGGATGAAACGGTGAAGATCACGATGCAGGTGATCAAAAACCTCTTCCTGCCAAAAAACCGGCCAAGCCAGCCGGTCGCCGGCAACACAATCGCATTTGAGACGAGATAACTTGTCAGGACCCAGGTTGCCTCATCGGTACTTGCCGAAAGATTCCCGGCGATGTGATTCAATGCTACGTTGGCGACGGAGGTGTCCAGGACCTCCATGAACGTCGCCAGCATCACGGCAAAAGCAATGAACCAGGGATTGACGGCTGGTTTCTGCCCTTGATCAAGGGCCGACGACATCGATGCAGCTGCCATGGTGTGCGGATACGCTTAGTCCGGGATCGGAACCTCCGCACCCTTCGGTTTGGGCGCTAATCCGCGGTGCAGGATGAAAAAGATACCGACAGCTAACACCAGGAAAGTGATGGCGACAGCCACAGGAGAGTACTCCGGGCTGGAAACTTCTACTGACGGAACCACCGATTCACCCGGTCCCAGCGGCAAACCGGCCTCGGTATTGATCGGTTGGTCAAACAGCATCTTGACCGGAACACGCTGAACCACCTTCACGTAGTTGCCCGTTGCATTCTCAGGAGGGAGTAAACTGAAACGAGCCCCGCTCCCGGCTTGGATGCTGTCGACATGCCCCTTGAATTTCTGGCCGTGAAGCGCGTCCACAGCTATTTCGACCCTCTGACCGGGGCGCATCCGCGGGATCTGATCCTCCTTGAAATTCGCTGTCACCCAGACATCTTTCGGCACTAAGGCGAATAAGTTTTGGCCGGCTTGTACGTACTCTCCGGGTTCGATTGACTTTTTAGTCACCCAGCCCGATTCGGGAGCGTGAATGGCGGTGTAGGATTGATTCAACTGCGCCGTGGCGAGGTTAGCATCCGATTCATGAATTTGCGCATTGACGCTATCGACTAGCCCTGCGTAAGCATCCACCTGGGCGCGCGCTTCATTGACCAACGCCTGGTCACTCAGTACCTTCTTGTTGGCCGCGTCTAAGGTTGCCTGGGCAGATTTCGCCGTTGCACGGTACTGATCGACGTCCTGCGGCGAGACCACCTTTGTTCGAAATAGGTCCTCGTAGCGCTTGAAATCGCTCTGGGCCTTCTCGTTTTGCGCAGCGTCTGCAGCTGCGGTCGCTTGATCCGACTCCACTGTGGCCTCCGTCGTTTTGACATGAGCTATTGCCTCTTTGAGTGCGGCCTGCGCGGCCTCGGCCTGGGCTTTTGAACTTTGCAGAGCAGCAGCTTTTTGACCCGTTGCGGCCTCAAAATCCCGGGAATCCAGCTCAGCAACCAGATCACCTTTCTTCACGGTCTGGTTATCAACGACGTAAACAGTTTGAACGCGCCCGGCGACTTTGGCTGAAACAGGGATAATATGGCCGTCAATGAAGGCGTCGTCCGTAGACTGGTAAGCCGCGGAATTGACAAGATAAAGGAGTCCGACGATCACCCCCAGCGCATAGAGCAAAGCCACCACCACGGTGAAAACCTGTCGCTTGGCTGAACGAGTGCTCTTTGCCCTAACGGGTGCGCCGGTTCCCCTGGCGTCACGCATTGGAGAACGTGCTTCCGCCGTGGCTAATTCGACTTGCTGTGCCATATCACGTTGAAAGGGTTCAGAGGTTCAACTGGAGGGGGTTTCAATTCCACGTACAAAGATATCCACTACCGTCGATATGTAGGTCTCGGTACTGTAATTTCGCGGGAGATAGGCTCCCTGGCGCAACATCCCGGCATAGAGAGTATTCTTGAAAGCGTCGAGCGCGCACTCGACGTTGACATCGTTCCGCACAACGCCTGCCTGTTGAGCGTCGGTCAGAATGTGGACTAGGCGTTCGCGGACCGGCCGGATGACGTCGGCAATCATGGTTTGCATTGACTTGGGCAATACTTGCGCCTCAGCCAGAAAAGCGCGGGCAATGCCTTTCTTTTTTTCGAGATGGGCATAGTAGTGGTACGCGTATTTTTCCATGCTCGCGCGCAAGTTCTCCTTCCAGGAAGAATGCTGGTCCATGATGGCCAGCTCGGACGCCAGCCCCCGTTGGAGCACGGCGCGCAAAAGCTGCTCTTTGCTCTTGAAGTGCCGGAAGAGGGTCACCTCGTTGAGGCCTGCCTTTCGAGCTATTTCGCGAGTAGTGGCTCCGCGCAGGCCATCCCTGGAGAAGGTTTGTGCAGCAGCATCCAGGAGCCGCTCCCGCGTTAGATCAACGGAAGAAACCACGGAACGCTTACGCTCTAGAGAAGGGACCGATATCCGCATGCAAGTACTTACTTACATTTTTTGGCGAATGCAAGCATTAGTTTGCAGTTCTTGGCCCTCGATTCCCGTTGCAGCAAAGCTTGTTGTGCTATCTTTTGCCTCCAATGACTGAACCTCGGCGCGCGTACCTGCAGCGAGAAACGGCGGAAACCTATGTCTCTATCAATCTGGTGATCGATGGCTCCGGTGCTTCTTCCATCCAGACAGGTATTCCTTTCTTTGATCATATGCTCACTCTCTTCAGCAAACACAGCTTGTTCGATCTCAAGGTCGATGTGCGCGGCGATCTGGAGCTGGATTATCATCATAGCGTCGAAGATACGGGAATTGTTCTCGGCCAATGTCTGGCGCAGGCTTTGGGCAATAAAATCGGAATAAGAAGATACGGGTGGGTTCTACTGCCAATGGACGAAACTCTGGTTCAGGTGGCAATTGATTTAAGCGGCAGATCTTATTTGCACTATCAGCCGCCGGAAAACGCCAACGCAATTGGGCGGTTTGGTTTCGAGCTGGTCGAAGAGTTTCTGCGCGCGTTCAGTTCAAACGCCAATCTGAATCTGCACGTCGACATCTTGCGTGGCCGGAACAGTCACCACATGGCGGAAGGGATCTTCAAGGGTTTGGCTAAAGCACTTGACCAGTCTTGCCAGATAGACCGTCGAGTTGAAGGCATTCCGAGTTCAAAAGGGACCTTATGAGGGGGCGCGCAAAAATTGGACTGATCGACTACGGTTCCGGCAATCTAAGGAGCGTTGCCAAAGCTCTGCAGGCCGCAGGAGCTGAACCTGAACAGATCGCGTCGGCTCCGATCCCGGTTGGTCTGGATGCGTTGGTTCTTCCGGGAGTCGGTTCATTTGGGGATTCGGTGCGTCATCTCCAGGAACGCGGGCTTTTTTGGCCGATCAGGGAGTGGCTGACCGGCCCGAAAAAATTTCTTGGTATTTGTCTAGGGTACCAGCTTTTGTTTCAGACGAGCGAGGAATCGCCCGGAGTCGAAGGTCTCGGGTTGTTCGCAGGCAGGGTGCAGCGATTCAGGGCTGGCAATCTCAAAGTGCCTCAGATCGGCTGGAATCGGCTTACCTGGACAAAAGAGGCCCAGGAGCGGTACCCGGGGCTACCGGACAATCCGTACGTTTATTTTGTTCATTCCTACTATCCCGTCCCTGAGGACAGATCCATCATCGCTGCGACGGCAGAGTACGGAGACGAGTTTGCTGCCGCCGTTCTAGCGGACAATTTGCTGGCCACGCAGTTTCATCCTGAGAAAAGTCAGGAGAACGGATTGGCAATTCTGCGGCAGTTTGTTAGTTCACTAACATGATCATATTACCGGCGATCGACCTGCTGGACGGCCAGGTGGTGCGCTTACGCGAAGGGAAGCTCGCAGACAAGACGGTGTATTCGGACGACCCTTTGGGCTTCGCCAAGCGTTGGGAGGAGGAGGGTGGAAACTGCCTGCACGTGGTTGACCTGAATGCGGCCTTCACCGGCGAACCCCGCAATATCGAAATGGTCAAGCGGCTGGTCCGGGCTCTGAACATTCCGGTGCAGGTCGGGGGCGGGATACGTTCACTGGAAGCCGCAACCACGTTTATCAAAGCCGGGGTTGCGAGGGTCGTACTTGGAACCGGCGCCGTGGACAGTCCGATTCTTCTCGAGAGCCTGGTAAACCGTTTCGGTGGAGAGAAAATTGCGGTGAGCGTCGACGCGCGGAATGGTCACGTGGCTGTCAGAGGATGGACCGAGGTCACTTCGATCAGTGTACTCGATTTTATTCGCATGGTTGAGAAGCTCGGAGTCGGAACGATTATCTTTACCGATATTGCGACCGACGGGACGTTGATTGGACCAAACTTTCCGGTTCTAGACAAAATTCTCGACAGCACACATTGCAATATCATCTCCAGCGGCGGCGTCGCGACCTTGGAACACATCAAGCAACTCGCTTCGATGTCGCGCCTCTACGGATTGATCATCGGGAGGGCCCTCTTCGACGGCACCATCGATCTTGCAGAGGCTGTGGCCTTGGCAAATTACCAAAGCGACGCCCGTGGCGCAGTTTAGCTGGCCTGCAAACTATCAGGAAACGGCTGAGCGCTACCAGCTCATTGGGCGCTGGAAAGCTCTTGATTATCGTCCGACTGTCCGCTGCTGCGATTTCCCAAGACCGATCAAATCTGAAAGAATGTTCAGCGTTTCTCGCTTTCCAGAATCGCTGTCAACCAGGCTGGTCGAATCATCGTCGTCGAGCGCAGCATCTACCGGATTGTCGGCGGAGCGCATCGGCTTGGCCTTCGCGGATTTCGCACCCGGCGTCAGATCGGATTTCTGTTCGGAGAGTCTCAGCTGTGGTTTGTCCAGATCGGCAAGCGTCAACTCGTATGTCTTGTCGTGATCATCGAATTGCGCCTTCTTGCGGTCAGCTTCTTCCTTTTCTCTCTGCCTCGCTTCTTTTGCCATCTCGTCGCGGCGGACCGATTCGTTCAGTGACAATCGATTGACCTTTAGTCTTTCGTCTAACTGCCGGAGATCGTCAGTGATATCCTGGAATTGCGCATCCTGGCTGACACGGTTTGCGGAACGTTGGCGTAACTGGTCGACAAAGAGCGGCTTCCGATTCGCAGCCACATCGATCGGGGCCGGTTCCACTTCGTCATAGGCAAGAGGGTGCTGCAGAGCTGTTTCCCCGAATTCGCTATTGTCCGTAAGAGAAGGAAGCTTGATGTCCGAAATAACACCGCGGAGTTGGGTAGATCCGCCCGCCACCCGATAGAATTTTTGAACCGTCAGCTTCAGCGCGCCGGCATCGTTCGAAGAATTGCCAAGCATTGGCATGAATCGACCGAGTTCCAGCATGGTTTGAACGGTGCCTTTGCCAAACGTGCTAGAGTCTCCGACAATCAGTGCTCTGCCGTAATCTTGCATCGCCGCAGCAAAGATTTCGCTGGCATAAGCGCTCAGTTCGTTCACGAGCACAATCATGGGACCGTTGTACAAGGCGTTGCCCTCGCGATCCTTTAA
>JAFAQT010000115.1 GCA_019246215.1 Verrucomicrobiota bacterium | reverse complement strand
TGAACAAAATGGGGGATTTGCGTTAGTTCTCGAGCTGATTGTCCCGTCCGTGGCGGCGGAGATCACCCGCTCGATTTCCATCCCCACCATCGGCATCGGATCAGGGACGGAATGCGACGGGCAGATTCTCGTCTTTCACGATCTCGTGGGTTACTTCCCATGGTTCAAGCCCAAACACGCTCAATCTGAAGGCAATGTGGCAGAAGAGATTCGCAAGGCAGCCCGCGCCTATATCGATCGCACGCGGGGCGATGTAGAATAGCGTCCCCAATCAGTCATTCTCGTCATCGTCGTTCTCCTGCCCGTTTTTGTCTGTTGGCGGTTGAAAACCGCTGCGTCGAGCAAGTGTGTCAGGCACTTCGGTTCTGATAGCCCGGAAACAAATCGAGGACGAACGATCGGGCAAGCTGGAAGCCGACTCTACATTTGATTCTTCCACTGACCACTGGAACTGACAACTGACCACAGCTCATTGGCCGGACCGCAGCCAAACTTCGACTCGCCGGTTCTGTTCTCGACCCTCTTCACTCTCATTGGGCGCAATCGGCAAGGCTTTTCCGTATCCGGTCACCAACGCTGGAACGAGCCCACGGCTTTGTAGTTGGGCGGCAACCGCCTGCGCGCGCCCTTTCGAAATTCTCAGGTTCCGGCGATTCCCGCCGTAGTTGTCTGAAAAACCGAAGAGAAGAATCTTTCGACCTTGATAGGTTGAATTGTGCAGCAGGTCGACCAGATGATTCAAATCCGCCTGAGCTCTGTTGTCCAATTGAGTGCTCCCGGAACGAAAGTGGAAAATGATATTCAGTTTGGCAGCGCCGTGGACGTCATCCGCGTAGCCGGCCGGTGCGTCGGGAGGCACAGCAGGGTTTACTAATTCAATCGTTTGGCTACCAAATTCGAGCCTCCCGGCCGGGATCGGACCGACCTTTTTTGCTTCCAGGACCAGAGCATTAGCAAAATTATCGACATTTCTGTCAATAACGAAAGCCGATACTGCATCGTTTAATGCCTTCTGAAAAGCTTCTGGAGCAGCTTCGCCGTGTACACAACTCGGGAGAAGCTTGTCCTTGGCAAATTCTCCCATCGACCATTGGTGGTATCTGTCAAACTGCGACTTGTCCACGTCGGTACGCGCCGGAATCGAACCCTTCAGAGTGTTAAATGCCTCCTGAGCTTCCTTGCTGCCAATGCTCTTCAGCCAAGCAATGGCCGCTTCTTTGTGGGGCGCACCCTTGGCCAGCGTGAACCCGTCCGCCACGATCAGAAAAGCGCCGCCGGTACCCGGGTGATTGACCCAGCCGAAATCAACGTTTTCTTTCAAATGCGCTTTGATGAACTCGCCATCCGCCCAATCTCCCATGGAGTTGAAGGCGACTTTACCGTCCATCAATTCCTTAACAGCTTGGTCCCATGTCAGCTTTGCATGGTCAGGATTGATGTAATCCCGCATCTTAGCGAAATAGGTCATTGCCTGCTTCACCTTTGGATCATCCCAGCTCATCTTACCGGTGAACAGATCCACCCACCCCTGTGGGCCGACGACACCAAGAAGAGTGTTCTCGAAGAGTTGGGAGGAAGCCCAAATGCCCGAGTCACCGACGCCTATCGCGGGGATCCCGATCGATTTCAGCTTCTCACAGATGGCAAAGAATTCGTCAAAGGTCATATTTTCGCCGACCTTAATGCCATTCTTTTCCAACAGTTTCTTATTGTACCAAAGAACGTTCCCGTGATGGACGCCGGTTAGAACCGCGTAAGCATTTCCATTTTGAGACACGAGGTTGACGAGAGCTTTTGGAAAAGCCTTTTCCCATCCAGCGCTTTGATAGAGTTCGGTAATCGCCTCGCAGTAGCCAGGTCTGACATACTGGCCGAGCAGTTCCCAGCCGGGATGACTTTGCCATGTATCCGGAGGATTATTGACGGCCAACCGCGTTTGCAGAACTGGCCGGGCTCCCGTACCACTTCCGCCCGCAACGGTCGCGTTGATAATGCCGACCCCCGGATATTGCTTCTCATAGTTCTCAAACAAGGCATTGAGGGCCGCCGCTTCGCCGCCAGAAGTCCACCATGAAAACACTTCCATCTTGGGCCGCGCGAAGTCGACAAACTTGCGCGCCCATTCATTCTGCGTGCCCTCGGGTGCATAAAGGTACAAACGGCGGGAGAGAGGATACTCTCCGTCCGAAACGGCGAAGGTCGTTGGTAGTTGGGGTTTCCCGCCGGCGTCCAGAATGGCCAACACTTTGCAGTTGCGGACGAATGAGTTTCCCGCAAAACCGATCGCGTTACTATCAGCGGCTATGGCGTCCGAAAGTTTAGCGCTATTTTCAAAGCGCGAAGCTCGTGGCGAGATTGACCTGGAGCCCAGTATGATCGTTCTAAATGTGTCGAAGGTGCCAGATTTCTCGTCGGGAGCATAGAGATAGATGGGACCCGGGGGACCGCCAACTTGCGACCAATCGGAAATTTTGCCGCTGAAGATGTCGGCCAGTTGTTCTTTCGCCAAACCACTGGCGGGGTTGTTCTTGGGGACCAGCACAGCGATCCCGTCCAAGCCAAGCACGTTCTCGCACGCCGGCGAAGACAAGTTTCCCAAACCAGCGGAGGCACAACGGCTGGCTTCATCCTGTTTTATCTTACGCGAAGACATCCCAAGGTCGCAACGGCCACTTGCCAGATCCTCAAAGGCCGTGCTTGAGCCATGCGACTGGATCTCGATCGTGACAGGGTTGGCTGATTCGCCGGGTAGAATGCCTTCGATGTCTACTTCATCTTCTTTTGATCCGGGTTTTCTCTGGACGGATATGGCTCCCTGGTACTTCAGAAAATCTTCGCAAAGTGCCGGCGCCAGCTCGTTACCGATGGTGTTTGACCCATGGAGCCGCAACACGATTTGCCGGGACGGACGCGAGGGCGAAGAAGCCGGTGAAGAGGCGGCGGCTGAAGCTGTGGCAATAACCCGCAGATTCGCGAACTGCCAGGTATTTTGCGACTCTTGCGCTGAGCCGCCGGAAACTCCGACGCAGCCGCCTCCCTGTGGCGGCTGGCCATTGATCGTTATGACCTGCTTGTCATTTATATATGCAGTCGCCTGGCGCAATTTTGTCACCACCCGCAATTTATTGACCTGTCCAATGCCTTTGTTAATCGCGTCGCTTGCCGTCCATCCAACTGGATTGAGCCACCGGTCGATGACAAAATGGCTGATCTTAAAGAAGCCATTCGCGTTGAGACATAAGCAATAGAAATTGGTGTAATCCTTCGCCCAAAAAATCAATCCGCCGGCCACGACCGGATCACCCGCAGAAAGGTTGACTTCCACTTCAATATCGGCATCCCCGAAGACATTGGATTGATTCAAAACACTTTGGGTTGTGTTGAGTGCAGGTTTGAGGACTAACTTCCGATCTTTGACGCTCAGAATGTCACCCGGAGTGCCCCAACTCGGGTCTAAGTTGGTAAAGTCATCCTCATAAAGAATTTCCCCTCCGAAAAGGTTTAGAACCGGATGCCACAACGCTGCGACAATAATAAAAATCCAAAGGGGGTAAAATCTCGGTTTCATAGTGTATGCTGGTTTTCCGCTGACTCGGCCCGCCCGTGCGACTCAGAGATGGGCCCATGACCGCCAGTTCGGCTCGGACCGTCTTGAAAAACAGCCAACTGACCTCCGGCAAAATACATATCGTTTCGGGACAGGTCTCTCTTTAGTGGCCGCCAGTCTGAACCGGCGGCGTCAACGATTCAGTAGAAGTCCCCGGATCGGGGTTTTGGCCCACATCTAAAGGCAGAGCCCGTCCTGATCTAGGTTGGTTTTCAAGGTCCCTGTGCTTCACCGCAGATTCTCCTTTTGGCTTCCCATTCTCTTCAGGATGAGCCTGAGCAGCAACAAGATCTGCAATCTTTTGCGCCAATTGGGCTTTCGCTTCGACCTCTCTCAACTGAGTTTCTAACGCGGCGCGTTGCGCTGAGGCCAGATCTGCTTGTTCCTTGGCTCCCTGCAGGTTCTCTTCAGCTTTTTTTAGGCGGGATTCCAAGGCCGCGCGTTGGCTTAGGGCCAGATCCGCGTTCTGCTGTGCTTGCTGCAGCTTTTCCTGGGCCTGCTTGAATTGCCTCTCAAAGTCGGCGCGTTGACTCGAGGCCAGATCCGCGTTCTGCTGTGCCTGCTGCAGCTTTTCTTGAGCTTGCTCGAGCTGAGCTTCCAAGGTGCCCCGTTGATTTGAGGCCACATCTGCGCTCTGCTGCGCCTGCTGCAGCTTCTCCTGGGCTTGCTTGAGCTGCGCTTCCAAGCTGCCCCGTTGACTTGAGGCCACATCTGCGCTCTGCTCCGCCTGCTGCAGCTTCTCCTGGGCTTGCTTGAGCTGCGCTTCCAAGCTGCCCCGTTGGCTTGAGGCCACATCTGCGCTCTGCTGCGCCTGCTGCAGCTTCTCCTGGGTTTGCTTGAGCTGCGCTTCCAAGCTGCCCCGTTGGTTTGAAGCCAGATCTGCGCTCTGCTGTGCCTGCTGCAGCTCGTCCTCAGTTCGCTTGAGCTGCGCTTGCAAGGCGGGGAGCTGGTCCGAACCTAGACCGAGATTTTGCTGGGCCTGCTGCAGTTTGTCCTGGGATTCCTTAAGTTTCGCTTCTAGTGCAGAGCGTTGACTGGAAGCCAATTCACTGTTGCGCTGCGCTTGCTGCAGTTTGTCCTGGGACTGCTTAAGTTCCGTTTCCAATGCGGATCGCTCTTTTGATGCCGAATCAGCGTCCTGCTGCGCTTGCCGCAGCTTATCCTGGGCCTGCTTCAGTTGTGTTTCCAGCGCTACCCGCTGGCTCGAATATATCTCAGCGTTCTGTTGCGTCTGCTGCAGTTTGTCCCGGGCTTGCTTGAGCTGCGTTTCCAGCGCTGCCCGCTGCGCGGCAGAAAGCAGGGCATCACTGTGGGCGACCTCGGTCTCTTTCCCGGTCTTTTTCCCGGCTTCCTCTCGGGCGGCTTGATTTGCCGCGTGGTCGGTATTTGCAAGCTCAGCAATCCTTCGTTCAAGTTTACCGAAATCCTGTATGCTGCCGCGCAGACTTTCTGTGTTAAACCACCGATAGCCGACTAATACTACCAGTGAAACAAGGGCGGCGAGAATAGGCAACCAAACTAGATAAAGTATCGTTCGACCTCGTTTTTGACCAGCGAGGCTTTTGTGAATGTATTCGATCTGCGTGTTCGACAGCGACGATCGAAAATGGCTCAGCAAGGTTTCTCCATCTGCCAGACCGTGACCAGGATTGAGGAGGTCGCGTGTCTTCCGTCCCTGCTTCAGCCATAGCTTGAGACAACCATCCAGGCGATCTCTCATTCGCAGGAACTCCTGGTCCTCGACCAACCATTCTCGCATCCTTGGCCAGATCCGGAAAAGCGCCGGATGAGCGACACGGATCATGATTTGCTGCCTGATATCCGTTTCCGAGGTTAAAAGGCCCTCTATGACCATACAGTCCACAAGACTTCTGGCCCCTGCTTTCAATCGCTTTTCCAGCTCCGGAGAGGAAACAAGATCTTGGTACGATGCGACGCGACCGCCTGCTAACTGGTGTAGTTGGTTCGGAGCGAGTCGCCGCATGACAAAATCGAAAGCCTGCTGGGCATCGCTGCTCAGGTTCGAAAAGACTTCTTCGGCATGATATGCCAGTGCTCCGTCGAATCCTCCCATTTTCGTGTAGTCAGACCATCGAAGCAGGCCATCGCCCCGCTCTACCTGTTTGCGGCAAAGCATAGAGAGGAGGTGTTCAAGGAGAGGGAGTTGATCGGCGGAAGCCAATGCTGCATCGATCAGGGCGTCGTCCAGTCGTTGGCCGGTTTTCGCCTGATATTCGAACCTTAGGCCGGCCGCTTCAGCGGGCGAACGAATCATTTTCCCGAGTTCCACCGCGGTCGGGGGCTGGAGATCGAATTGCCCGTTCGGACTGGTTAGCGCTACCAATTCGGGGAATTCCCGATAACTTGCATAATAGCCGCTCTCCAATGCTGCAATGACGTAGACCCTTTGGCATCGGACCAATGCCGCCACCGCTGCAAGATATTGACGCTGGAGTGCCAGAGAATAACCACTCGAAAACAGGTCTTCGAGTTGATCGATGAATAGAGCGATTTGCACTCTTGGCTTGCCGCGTCGCAATTTTCTGTGACGCAGAAGCTCGGTACTCTCGATCCTGTCGGGCACCGTTGTTTGATCCTCGCTGTTATTCAAGAGCTGATTCAACTCTTGCGCGCTGATCCGATCCAGCAGTTCCTTGATCCGGAGGGCAACCTTGTCCGGATCTTCTTTTAAGGCGAACGACAGTTTGCGCCATGGATCGCGCCTTTTGGCTCTTACCAACTCCGGCAAGGCAGTTTCGGCCAACAGGGCGGCGGCAAGCGAATCGAAAGGGTCGCCTCCAAAACCAGGTCGAGTCATTGCATATCGCCAAGGCCCCTCGCCGGCCATCGTTCCGGCCTCCATCAACATGGGCAGAACACCCGCGCGAACCAACGAACTTTTCCCAGAACCACTGGAACCCAATACCAGCACAAACGGGGTTTTTGAGTTCGCTTGTTTGGCCAGCGCGTCAACTACCTCCCCTACGGCTTTGGTTCTGCCATGGAAGATCGGTGCGTGCTCGAAATCGAAGAATTCTAGTCCTCGGAATGACTCCGATTCCCAACAATGTTTTTTCGCGCGCCGCTTTCGTGGGACAATTTCCTTCTCTAGTTGCCTGGAGAGAAAATCGCGAAAATGGGCGCGAAACAAGCTTTCAAACTCTTCAAGATCCGAATAGCTGCTGCAGGCTTCGCTAAAGGCTTTTTTGTTTTCCCAAGCAGCAAAGAATTCCTGGACAGCATCCCATTCGCGAAAGAACGCGTCCCTTTGTGGCTTCGTCAGGAGCGGTGCGTGAGGAGCGGATCGATTGCGGTAAACTCGGAGCTCGGGAAAACCCGGTGTACGATTCACCTGATCCAATACCCAGCCGATTTCGTACTCGTTCGCGGTCTTCGGCTGGCTTCCATCGGGCATGACAAACGCCGGAGATATTTTCGTTCCGAGTCGAGCCCAAAGAATAGAGATGACGAGATCGTATGATCCGGTGTTAGGGATCTGTTCGCGATACTCTTGATCCAGCTCGGAATCCCTGTATTCCCAGAAGCAAGGACATAACCAGGTTCTGCCATCCTCGGATCCATTCGCGCTGGATATCGAAATCTTATCCGAGGGGTGACGTTGCCTCAGCCAATTGGAATAAGTGACGGTGATTGGAACCCCAAACTCCAAGGCGATCGCGCGAATCGTTCGCTCTACAACGCTGCGCTCTTTTCGGACGTCCTCAGGGGAAGAAACAAAGATGTCGATTCTTCTCATCGTTTGCGGAGCATCACATCATCTCGCAAATGTTCAGTGATTAGAACGGATAATCGCAGCATTTCTTTAGTGCCCAACGGAAATCCTCAAACTCAAAAGGAAGCAAAAGCACCTGGATTCCGCAGCAGCCATTCGGATCGCCTGCGAACCGGATCAAAGAATGCCACGAACCTATGGAACGCTCAGCGCGAAACTCAGGAGCCCTCACAGGAAACATGGTGGATTTACGTGTGGCGTCCAGGCAAACGCGTGCGCATTTTCTCGATATTTGCTTGGTAACTCCCGACTTCGACTGGTCCCCCGTCAGGGCACGACGAGATAAAACACAATTCCCCAGGGTAAACCCTGGCTAATTTCGGGCCCTTTGGGCCGCATATACAGATCTTATCAGTCCAGATACGGGCTTTCGTTCGCGCCTTCCAAAATCGCCAACTCTGCGATGGCGCCACTAAACCAGCCCTGGACTTGGTGCATTAGATGAATGGGAGAAGCGGAATCGATTTATATCTTTGTCTGGGGAGCATTTCGCGTTAAGAATTGCTCTCACTGGGACAGGACGATAGTCCGACACTAAACGGTCGTGCCCCCAACCCAACTCCAAACACGCCATGGCTCCTCCTTTCAATCAAGCGCCAAGCGGCTCGAATCACCCCCGTGTACCGGGCATCGCCTCCCAGGTTAAAGAGAAACTGCCCAGCCGCACGGAAGCAGGCCAACTTAAGCGATCGATCGGGGTAAAGCGAAACGCGTGGCGCCGGCTGCAGGGATTTTTGGGCTCGGGCCCAGTCAAAACGTGCCTTCTTTTTTTACCGCCGGCACTCCTGCTATTTACCCTCTTCGTCACCTGGCCGGTGGTGGAGGCCGCCTATTACAGCTTTTTTAATTGGAACGGATACGGCGCCCCGAGCAAATGGGTCGGGCTAGAGAATTTCCTGAGGGTTTGGAAAGACCCGATCTTCGCCCACTCCC
>JAFAQT010000041.1 GCA_019246215.1 Verrucomicrobiota bacterium | reverse complement strand
TGAGCCGATTGATGGCCGTTGATGGGAATAGCGAGACGCTGCCATACATGAGCCCCCAGCGGGCAGCAGGGGAAAGTCCAGGAATCGCGGACGATTTGTATTCGCTCGGAGTAACCCTGTATGAATTGCTGACCGGTAAACCTCCTTTCTACATCGGGGATCTCCGGGCCCAGGTGGAGGCCAAGATTCCACCTTCGATGAGGGAGCGCAGAGCCGAGCTTGGAATCAAAGGGGAGGCTATTCCGAAAGACTGGGAGGAAACAGTCGCAGCCTGTTTAGCAAAAGATCCAGCTCAACGTCCTCAGAGCGCGATCGAAGTAGAAAAGCGATTGAAGATCTCCCCCGATTGTTTGGTAAAACCACAGCCTCCAGTTCGACCTGCGCCTACCCGAAAGCCGAGGCTAGTGATTGCTGGCATCACTTTGATTCTGGTGTTAGCCTCAGCGATCGCTTTTTTTGCGGTGCAGCATCTGACTCAATTCAAATTAGGGAAAGGTACTTCGGACAAAATCCCTTCCTCAGGTTCGATAGGAAAAGAAACCCTTCTGAGCAGGGCAACACCTTCCCACCAGGTAAGTCCTAAAACTGCTCCTGAGGTAAAGCCAACACCTTACACTGCGGTGAGCCCCACACCTGCTGCTACGGTACCGGCAACACCTTACACTGCTGCCAATCCCGCACTTGCTCCTACGATACAGGCAACACCTGAGGGCGGGGCGAATCCCACACCTGCTCCTGCGCTAAATCCGACACCGCTGTCCAAAGCCACTCCAACATCTCCCCCTGCGGTGACGCCTACTCCTTCCCCCGCGGTAACGCCAACAACTTCCGCGCAAAAGGTACCTGCTCCAGATAGAAAGCAGACGGCAAGCTCTTCCCCGACCCCGTTAAGTGAACATGATATCGATGTGACAAAAGAGGAGGTGATCAAACGGATTAACGCGCTCCCCGGGGTCACTACCGAAAAAAAAGCGATGTTAATCGAAAAGATGAATAGAGCTCGCTCAATGGAGCGCCTTGCTATCATTCCATTCGACGTGGGCCAGACAACCTTACGCAGAGCCGCTGCGGACGAAGTGGTGAAAGCGTTCTCCCGGCCTGAGATGCACGATAAGTTGAGTGATCCGACGATTATTCTGGTGGTGGCCGGCTACGCCGATACCGGTGGGCGCGCAGACAAAAATCTGCGCATTTCGCAGGAGCGAGCGGAGTATATAAGTAAACTTCTCAAAGAACAGGCAGCGTTATTGAATGCCATGCAGATAGTCGGAATGGGGGGAACTGAACTTCTCAATAGCGGGCGACCAGATCAGAATCGAGCGGTTGAGGTTTGGATGGTAGTGCCCCTGTAGGAAGAGGTGTCAGTAGAAGAATCGCGACCTTGATCTTTCAATTGTCGGCAACCGACACTCAGAACTTCACCTGGAACGGGCGCTGATACCTTTCTACGAGATGAGATTCTTCCTGACAACTTTCCTCGTAACGCTCGGCGCTTACGCGTTCATCAGCTTCATTTACCCAAGTGAATCGACCTTTGTCCCTAGATTATTTTTAATGTGGGCAGCTCCGGTATCAGGAACGTTAGCCGGATTGTTTGTGACCAGGAAACCATCGCTCGGAATTGCCTTTGCAGCGCAAGCCCTCGCCTTGTACGCGGTGACCGGGATCTATTGCGCTGCTTACCATGAAAGGGCAATCGCTGATACGTTGCAGTACGTCACTAGCACCTATTTTCTGCCCGGAGCGATGTTAGCTCTGGTGGTGGAGAGTTTTGCAAGGAGGTTCTAAGGCGAAATTGAGGAAGCTTTCACTGTCAGTGGTCACTTGCTGCCGTCAAAGATCACGCAGATAACCACGAAGATTGAATCTTCGCCGCAACAACGCAGCCGCCGCAAATCCGATGGCTAATGGTGCGGGCCCGACTAAAAGCCAGCGCGCGGGTTGATCACTTTGAGTGGCTGCGAAGGTAGCAAGTAGCGTGAGTGTCCAGGAAAAACTAAGAGCTCCCATGTCCTCGCGCATCCAGTAGAGCCGCTTGGGAAACGCTCTATTTTTGGCAGGAGCGTAATGGCCTTCCGGTTCGTGAGGATGTGGCTGATTTGTTTGATCGAAGGATCGAGATTTCTTCACTGATGATCGGGTGAATCGGTTTCGTTCATTAGTACGACGAACGAGAACCCAATTCTTGGACACAAAAAAAACGACAGACTTAAGCCAAACCATAAATCCACAGACCGGAGAACCGGCCCGTCCGACTCTGCAAACGGTAAACTCCCCGTTTCTTGATTCTCGCCTTAACTCAAAGAGATTTCACGGCCCACGTTCGACGACTCAATGCAGCCAAAGACTGCACGGAGCATCTTGAGGTTATCGAGGACGCTGGGTTCAGGCTGCCTCTCATGCAAGATCGATTCAATGAAATGATCCAAGACAGGGACACGCCTATCCCCGATCGACTCTTCAAACGGAATCTTCTCAGGAGTCCCGCCGGGATATTCGATCGATATCGCTGGATAAAACCGGTTCTTTTTCGTTCTATCTTGCTCTCCTCGCCAGAACATCCTCGCCTCGGCGCCAATAAATTCCCACTCTCCTTCCCACGAAGTCCTGGGATGCCGGCGACACCAATCGCCATCCCATAACACGGAAAGGCCGTTTTCCAGGGTCAGTAGGCAAAGAGCGCTTGCTGGATACCGAAATGCATTGTCGGGAGTCTCATATTCAATTGCGGTCACTTTCGAAAACTCCTGGCGTGTCAGATGGCGGACCAGGTCGAAGTGATGATTGGCCATATCTATCAGGATTGAGTGCTGGAGTTGATACAACGGATGAGACAGTTCCAAGAGGTCCGGAACGTATTGGCGAAAGAAGATGCGAATTGCTTTAAGCTCGCCGATTTTCCCGCTCTGGAGAGCCTGGCGAAGAATGGTTGCGCTGTCCATGAATCGGTAGCCCTGACCGACCATCACCTTCGCCTTCGTCTGTTCGACGGCAGTTGTGATTTTCGCCGCGTCTTCAGGCGACGTGGCCAGTGGCTTTTCAACGAGAACATGTTTTCCATGCTCAACGGCGTTGATCACGACAGGACAGTGTAATTCGGGAGGCGTCGTAACAAGAACCGCATCGGCCGCGATCTCGTCAAACGCGCTGTCCAGGTCTGAAAAGTGCGCCACCGCCAAGTTCTCTCGACTCCACTCCCGTGCGCCTGCTGAAGGATCGATGCTGGCAACCAGTTGAACCTTCGGATGTATCTTCAAAACATCCGTCCATGAGCGTCCCCACCAGCCCAGACCGGCGATCACAAACCGCATCGCATCATTCACGCAGAAACAGTGCCCACGAAAGGTGGGAAATACAAGTGGGGGTTCGGACTCTGCCACTGCCCGTATCAGTGTCAGTGTGAGAGCAACAAAAAAACGCGGGAATGATCAGCCCTGGCGGATGGTCGCTGGTTGACGAGCGGTGATGCGATAGGCGCAGCGTCTGGCACCCGCTAACAGGTGTTCGACCCGCTCGACCTGAACATCTCGTCCAAGCACATGTTCGAAGATGGCCTTTTCGGAACGGCAAAAGCCAGCACAAGCGCTGGCGGCCGCACAGATCGGGCAGTGGTTCTCCACCAAAAGGTAGCTTTCGCCCTCCTCTTTTTCCCACGTCGCCATATAGCCTTCTTTGTTCCGAATTTCAGCTAGACGAGCGATTTTCCTGGCCCAGCTTTTTTCGCCGGAAATCAGTGCTTCATATCGTTTACGCGTTCTGGTCTCTCGCAGCTGGATCAATTTCTCCATCGCATCTTCCCCGAGCGCTTCTCTGATTTCGCCGATCAATTGAGCCGTCAGCTCCGCGTGCCTATCGGGAAATCGCCGCTGGGCGGCAGGTGCGAGATGGTAGACCTGCGCAGGCCGTCCTACTCCGCGGACCTCGGACTTGGCAAACACCAACCCTACCTCGCTTAGCCGCAGCAGCTGCTGACGAGCCGCCTCCGGTGTGATTTGCAACCTCAAACCGAGATCAGCGGCAGTTTGCGGTCCCCTTGTCTTAAGCAGGAACAACAACCGATCCGCCGCCGGTAAGTTCGCCAGCTCTCTATTTTCCAAGTCATTACTTGACATATTCATTAGCGCGATTTACCAAGTTAATACTTTTAAAACTGCCCTCTGCTTCAATGCAAGTCAACGAGGACAGCGGAGATGCTCATGAAACTGTTAACTGGCAGATTTGCACTTATAACCGGCGCTTCGGGGGGCCTCGGTCGTGAACTCG
>JAFAQT010000339.1 GCA_019246215.1 Verrucomicrobiota bacterium | reverse complement strand
GGCACGGGCTTTCTCTACCTCAGGTACGACTATTACCGAAACTATTGGCCGCTGGGGGCCTTGGCAATCTACACATCAGACCTGAATCCGCTGTCATGATAGCCCCGGCTCAACGATCAACGCGATCGTTCCTCGCCGACTTTTTCCCTGGATATTTCGGATTGGTTATGGCGACCGGAATCGTTTCGATCGCACTCAACTCCGCCGGCATGTACCTGCTCTCGAATCTCCTGTTCGCAATAAATCTTCTCAGTTTCTTCGTTCTCTGGGTAATCACGATTCTGAGACTTGCGCTGTACAACACAGTATTCGTTCAGGATCTCACCCATCATGCTCGAGGAGTAACGTTCCTCTCAACCGTCGCCGCAATGTGTGTTCTAGGTACTCAGGTTGTGGTGATCGCCCCGTTTCTCGCCATCGCGGATGCGCTCTGGGTGCTCGCTGGTTTGCTGTGGCTGGTCTTGATCTATATTTTCTTCGCTGCAATCACGGTTGCAGAAAAGAAACCGACACTTGCGACCACGGTGGACGGATCCTGGCTGCTGGTGACGGTCTCAACCGAATCGCTTGCGGTTCTGGGGACATTCATTGCAAGGGGTGATTATCTGACTTTGATATTTTTCATTTCAGTGTGTGCGTACTTCTTGGGAGCCATGTTTTACATCCTCTTCATCACACTTATTCTGTATCGCTGGATGTTCGCGTAGATCAGGCCGGAAGCTCTCGGACCGAGTGATTGGATCAACATGGGCGCGCTTGCTATCACAACTTTGGCGGGAGCGCGTTTATTGATGGTCGATAGTAGGGGCACTTTCTTACAGGAGCTTCTACCCTTTATCCGAGGATTTACCTTGTTTTTTTGGATAACTGCGACTTGGTGGATTCCGCTGCTGATAATCCTCGGGATTTGGCGGCACCGAGTGGCACGAGTTCCGATCGTTTACAGTGTACAGTACTGGACCTTAGTGTTTCCGCTTGGGATGTATACGGTTGCCACCGATGCTTTGTCGAAGGCGACAGGGCTGGAGATGTTGGAGATCATTCCTCGGATCACGGTCTACGTCTCTTTATTCGCATGGACTCTGACGTTCGTCGGCCTGGTGCGTAGAATTCTTAGGCTCCGCCTTAATTAGCCTCGGTAAGTTTCGACCTTTTGAGTTTGTTGCCGAGCGAAGCTTCACCGTCCGTTGCGCTTCGGCAGGGACTGCTTTAACTGAAGCTATTATAGATAAGCAAAGAAGCTGGCTCCGCGTCGGTTGAAGATGATCTCGGCGGACCTCAATCAATCGGGACTGAGCGTTGGGTGGGGGAACCCTCGGTGCGCTAGAAAACAGGCGCGGCTCAGCTAACGCATTCAAGGCGCCCTCTTCGGTAGCATTAATGATTTACGGCGCTTTTCTCCCGAGCTTGGATTGTCATAAAGCTCGGCGATTCTAGAGCGTGCTATACAATGAATGACGCGGTTGTCTGGCGCGATCTTTTCTTCCACTCGGCGCCTGCAACTGAACCGAGATTCGGCCAACGAGCCACGCCCAAATTCCCGAAGCAGATGCTGCACATGCCATGAGTAGTCCATTCCTCTACACCATTTGCGCCATATGCATTTCAAATGGCGAAAGCAAATAATGAGTTTCAATTTAAATGCCTCCGCTAACCTAGATGTGCTTGGCGCAGCTTTCCGATGGCACCGCGCGGGTTATCAGAGCGAGATCGAAAAAATTGCGATGCACTTTGAGTGCCTGTTAAAAAAACGATTGATTCCTGCCCGTTGGAAGTGCAGTGATCTCGGAGCCCGGCCGTAGGTATACCATTTAGGCCTCCAAAATCTGCCAGTAATCTTCTTCTTGCGTTTTGTAGCTCTACGACTAACGAGGCAAGTGAGTACATCATATCAAAGGCATTATGCTCCGGATCTCAGCTCCTTCTTACTTAACTGCCAAAGAGATCGCTAGCTGCTGGACTTCGCACAGGTTGGTACCCGCTCTCGTCTTCGGGATTCGCATTCCGATGGTTATTGGGAATTAGACTTATCCTTCTGGCGTTGGAACCAGTGCCCACTGAAGAACAACCTGTTGCAAGCACAGCGATTACACTGAAAATGTGTGCTACCAATGCGGATCGTTTGATCTCGTTCACAAAGGCGGCGGAACAGCGGTCGGTCAGTTTCATACGATGAGTTCATCATTAAGTACCAGTTCTCAGGGTTATTTATTCCCTAGCTGTAGCGGACCGGGAACATGGAAACAGCTTGACTTCGTGCTTAAAGAAGAGGCTAACCGCGACCTGGGGGGAACAATTAAAGGCCGAGAAGCGAATTTTGTGGTAAGCGGTGACTCGCCAAGTGGCGCTTTCGGATGTCATTTTCCACGCTATTTGCGATTCGTGAAGGTCCTGGCCCGTTAGCACTATGCGCGACGCGTGATCCCTGGCCACAGAAGTCTTGTGGTTAGACCTCCGCACTGGGACACAGCCTTCCGACATCTATGTCCGGACAACACCTCGCCACCCGTTTTAGGAAACCTAGCAAAAATCCTGCCAGTGCCTTGAGCCAACGCAGGCGCATGGTGATTATCGCCGCTCCTCCGGTACGGATGCTGGACGTATTCGATCCGGCGGAAGTGTTTGTCGACGCCAACCGGTTGCGGGGCAGCAAACCGACGTACGAGGTGGAGGTTGTCTCTGCTGGGCACGACAAGATGGTCGCTAGTCACCTGGGCATGCCGCTGCTCACCCATCGGACCTATCGGGAATTGTCGCCTGCCGCTCGATACTTTGCTGATAGCGGGCGGCGATGATCCTAGCGAGATGCAGTATTCATCGGACTTTCTCGATCGGCTCCGGAAACAGCGCACAATGGTCCGTCGTTTAGGATGAGTCTGTACTGGCGCCCTGGTTCTAGTGTCCTGTCCCCTAAATAAGAGGTATATTGTTGCGATCAAAATGGGCCGTCGGCAAGGCGCGAGGAGGGAGCATATCTGAATCGATACGTGACCGACGAGCAACGCCGCCGCCGGCCCATTTTCATCGCAACCCTCTGGGCC
>JAFAQT010000297.1 GCA_019246215.1 Verrucomicrobiota bacterium | reverse complement strand
AGTGGAAGCCGCCCTCGCAAATTTTTTTACCTCCAAAAACCTGACTCGGCTGCGGGAAATGACCCTCAGCGAGACGGCGAATATTCTTGATCGCAGGAGTCGGGAAGGGGCCGAGACCGAGAGCAATATTGGCGGTCTTGACCAAGTCATGGTGGCGATCAGCAGCCGAGGACCTGATCCGGGGCGGTTGCTTCGGAAGACCGCGCGCCTCGCGGCGCAGCTGAATGCCCAGTGGTATGCCGTTTACGTTCGCACGCCCAACGAGTCGGCGCTAAAGATTGATGCGGGGGTCCAACGCCATGTCGCCGATACCCTGGAGGCGGCACAAAAAATGGGCGGATTAGTTATTTCTCTGAAACACGAAAATGTGGCCCAGGCGTTGGTCTCTTTTGCCAAGGAATACGGCATTACGCACGTTGTGCTTGGACGCCCGGGCAAAAAAGCCCTCCGGTTGTTTAGCCGTGCGCTCCACGATGAATTAATCCAGGAGCTGCCGGGAACAGACCTTGTCATCATCTGATCCGGCTCTTGCATGCGCTCAATACGGCGGAGCTGATCAAGCTGATCACAATATTTGCGCCGAGCGCGATCAGGCCGATGTAAATGGTGAGGGTTTGTCCTCCAAATCGGACAGGGAATACCGGTTTCAGCTGCATCGTTTCCGCCATCCATGTGCCGACAGTCATTCCCACGATCCAACCCGCGAGTAGGCCACGCGCCCCCAGCGAGGTTCGAAGTGACCCGAAGACGATCGCCGGAAAAGTCTGGAGTATCCAGACGCCGCCCAGAAGTTGTAGATCAATAGCGTATTGGGTTGGAAGAAAAACGATAAATATCAAGGCGCCGAGCTTTACGGCCAGAGAAACAATTTTGGCAATGGCTGATTCGCGTGCCGTATTGAGACCGGGATCAATGAACGCTTTCCAGATGTTGCGGGTGAAAAGGTTAGCTGCTCCGATCGACATCACCGCCGCCGGTACCAGAGCGCCGATCGCGATTGCGGCAAAACTAAATCCGACAAACCACGCGGGGAAAATCCTGATGAAAAGCGCAGGAACGACTTCGGTCGGCTTATTCAACCTGATGCCGGCAGCGATAGCCATGTATCCAAGCAGAGCGATCAATCCGAGCAGGACAGTGTAAATCGGCAAGAAGATCGCATTCTTGCGAACAGTGTCCGCACTGGAAGCGCTTAAAACTCCGGTCACGGTATGCGGGTACATGAAGGCCGCCAGCGCCGAGCCAAAAGCCAAGGAGGCGAATGGGAGCATCTGGGCAGGTTTGAGAGTTAAGCCTGCCGAGCCGCCTTTGGCCTGCAGCGCCTCGTTTGCGGCACGAAATACGGCGCCATACCCGTCCAGATAAAGCGGGATAATGGCTACTGCGGCAATGACGACGATATAAATCATGATATCTTTCACAAATGCGATCATCGCCGGCGCTCGCAAGCCGCTGGTGTAAGTGTAAAAAGCAAGAATAAGAAAGGCCAGGATGAGAGGGAGGTCTCTCAAAATTGGGTCGAGCCATGGAAAGTAGGAAGTTAGCTGGTGAAACCCAGGGAATGCAACGCCGCCGAACCCGAGCCCAGCAATGACGACCTGTATTCCGATGAGCTGGAGCGCAACGTAGGGCATGGTGGCCAGGATGCCGGTGATTGCCACCGCCAAAGCAAGCGATTTACTGGCGTAGTGACCTTGAACAAAATCGGCCGCGGTCAGATAGTTGTTTTCATGGCAAATTTTCCAAATCCGCGGCATGACGGCAAAGAACAGCGGATAAACGATGATCGTGTACGGCAAAGCGAAGAAGCCGTACGCGCCCACTGAATAAACCAGCGCCGGGACAGCGATCACGGTGTAGGCAGTGTAAAAGTCGCCACCGATCAGGAACCAGGTGATTACCGTGCCGAACCTGCGGCCGCCCAATCCCCACTCATGCAGGAGACCCAGGTCGCCCGCTTTCCAGCGTGCAGCGGTAAAACCGAGGACCGTCACCAGGAGGAAGAAGAAGATGAAGACAGTCGCGGCGGTCCAGTCAATCGTTGTCGGATTCACCGTATTTTCAGGTAGACGATGTAAATCAGGAACGAAGTAATTGGAACCCAGAGGAACTGGTACCAATAGAAGAAGGGGAATCCGAACAGGACAGGATCAGTCGAGTTGTAGAACGGTACCCATAGTAAGGCGACAAATGGCACGAGCAAAAGTAGAGACCACAGACCCATTGATTTTTCGGGGACAGGAGGCATGACCAGGCGGGCACTTTAGGGAGGGATCGACTGCGTTGCAAGACCGAAGGGAGTTGCAGAATGGGATGGCGCCAAGGGTTAGCCTGCGGCCGCGTTACTCGTCGATCACGCATCGGTTTAGATACGCTCCCTCCTGCGTCTTGCCGGCGACTCATTTGGAGCGCAAAGCCGCTGAACCAGCCTCGGACTTGGTGCACTAGATCATGACCGCATCCTTGGTCAATATGCCGTTGATCGTGCGCCAGATCTTGCGCGAGTTGGCGTTTTGTAACTCCGGCGGAAGCAATTCCTGCGGCAGTCCCTGAAAACAAACCGGCCTGGCAAACCGCTGGAGTGCCGCCGTCCCAACGGACGTGAACCTGCTGTCTGTCGTTGCTGGGTACGGACCTCCGTGGTGCATAGAGGGAGAGACCTCTACGCCGGTCGGATAACCGTTCCACACAATGCGTCCAGCTTTTTCCTGCAGCACGCGCAGCAAACGGCCGCTTAGCGCCTCGTCCTCAGGTTCTGCGTGAATCGTTGCAGTTAGCTGGCCATCCAGATCGCCTGCCAGCCCGATCAATTCGTCCGCATTTTTGCATTGAATCAACAAAGTCGCAGGCCCGAATATTTCCTCATGCAGAAGGCGCTCTTCGCTGAACTTCTGTTCATCGGTAACTAACAAATAAGCTCCTCCTTCCGTTCGAATATAATCTTTCGCTTTGGAAAGTGATTCTTCGAAACGTTTGGAAATCGCCTCGTTCAGCATCCGGCCTTTCGGCGCGCTTGCCAGTTCCTTGCCGAGCCTTGCAGAAAACTGCCCCAAGGTCTCGGATTGCTGGGTGATAACCAGTCCCGGTTTTGTGCAGAATTGGCCCGTTCCCAATGAGACTGAATTCGCCAAGCCCGTTGCGATTGTTTCCCAGCGTTTTTTAAGAGCACCCGGGAGGACGAACAACGGGTTCAGACTTCCCATCTCCGCGAAGACAGGAATCGGCTGGGGACGCGAGTTCGCGGCATCGAAGAGGGCTCGACCAGCTTTTTTTGACCCGGTGAACCCCACCGCTCTGATTAACGGGTGGCGAACGAGCTCAAGACCGATTTCAACGCTGCTATCCTCGGGCATAGAAAAAGCGCCTTCCGGCATTTGGCAGTCTTTAGCAGCATCTAAGATGGCATCTGCGACGAGTGCCGAAGTCCGTGGGTGTCCCGGGTGAGGTTTCACCACGACTGGACAGCCAGCGGCGAGGGCCGAGGCAGTGTCGCCACCCGCGACCGAAAATGCCAGCGGAAAGTTACTGGCGCCGAAGACTGCCACCGGGCCCACCGGCACCAGCATCCGGCGAAGGTCGGGTCTTGGGATTGGTTTTCTGTTCGGAAGCGGTGTATCGATCCGAGCATCGACCCAGGATCCCTCCCGAACAGCCTCGGAGAACATGTTGAGCTGGTTTGCCGTACGTGCTCTTTCAGCCACAAGGCGCTCCACAGAAAGGGCTGTCTCTTCCGCGCAAGTCAGAATCAATTTTTCGCCTGCGGCCACGATCAGGTCTGCGATTCGTTCCAAAAACGCAGCGAGAACTTCGGGGCTCGGACTGTGATAGGTTGCGGCGGCTTCAAGGATCTTCTCAAGTTGTTTTGGCAT
>JAFAQT010000010.1 GCA_019246215.1 Verrucomicrobiota bacterium | reverse complement strand
TCAATTATTGTTATGAAATATGACCTGGTTGTCATCGGCGGCGGCCCCGCCGGTTACGTCGGAGCAATTCGCGCTGCTCAACTTGGTAAAAGAGTTGCCTGCGTCGAAAAGGAGCGAGCAGGGGGCACGTGTCTCAACTGGGGTTGCATCCCCACGAAATCGCTTTTAAGAAATGCCGAACTCTACGATTTGCTGCGAACACGAGCCACTGACTTCGGCTTCAAGTTTGAAAATCTTTCGTTCGACTGGAGCAAAATCATTTCGCGCAGTCGCGCTGTCGCGGACAAACTGGCAGGAGGAGTCGAATTTCTTTTCAAAAAGAACAAGATCGACTATCTCCGCGGCGAAGCGTCGATCAGTAACCCTGGCAAGATCGTCTATAACACCAAAGAGAACCGTAAAGAAACCGTCGAGGCGGAAAACATCCTGATTGCCACCGGCGCGGTCTCGCGCGATCTGCCTGACCTGGCGACCAATGGCAAGACGATCCTGAACAGTCGTGACGCCATGGTTCTGGAACCCCAACCGCGGCGTTTGATTGTGATCGGCGCAGGTGCCATAGGTGTTGAATTTGCTTACTTTTTTAACGCGTTCGGGACGGAGGTGACACTTGTTGAAATGTTACCAAATGTTCTTCCGATCGAAGACACCGAGATCAGTGTCACTCTTGAGAAGGCACTGTTGAAAGAAGGAATAAAAATCCTTACTAACACGAAGCTGGTCAAAGCCGAAATCAATGACCAGGGTGTCACCGTTACGATCCAAGGCAAGAAACAAGAAAATCTTATAGGGGATTGCATGCTCGTCGCGGTCGGGGTCGCCCCTCTGCTCCCGAAAGGAGTCGAACTCAAGCTGGACAAAAAGGGGTTCATTGAAGTGAACGATCGGTATGCGACAAGCGTCAAAGGGATTTACGCAGCAGGAGATGTGATTGGAGCGCCCTGGCTGGCGCACGTTGCGAGTTGGGAAGCAATTCAGGCCGTGGAGGGCATGTTCACTACTCATAAACCAAAGCGAATTCGGGTATTCCCAGGCTGCACTTACTGCCAGCCGCAGGTCGCCAGTGTCGGTCTTACGGAAACGGCTGCCAAAGAACAGGAGTTGAAATTCAGAGTGGGTAAGTTTCCCTTTTCGGCCAATGGCAAAGCGCTTGCGGTCGGGGAACCGGGTGGGTTTGTTAAGCTCATCATTGCTGAACCGCATGGCGAAATCCTTGGTGCGCATATCATCGGAGCGGAAGCGACTGAACTGATTGCTGAGCTCGGGCTAGCGATCACCCTCGAAGCGACATTTGAAGAAATCGAGGCGACCATCCATGCCCACCCGACGTTGGGCGAGGCTGTCCACGAAGCGACCGGCGCAGCGTTCGGTTTGGCGATCCATTTCTAAGCTCGCTGCGGGCTGGATTTGCTAACAGCTCTAAGAAGTTTCTTTCTTTGCGGACCCACAAGGATTCTTCTTATTAAGGGTGTCCATTGCTAGGCGTATATCCCGTAAGGAGTTGGACCTCAGCAGCTAACGGATAGGTCAGACTTGTGAATAACTTTTGAAAGCGGTTCTGGAAGCGGCGAACAAATATCTGCACGGCGAAGTTGTTCACCTTGGTGCACAGCTATTCACGCGCGAAGCTTTGCTGGATTCACAGACCCCTTTCCGAGATTAGGCCAGGTCGAGAAGCGACCCGAAATCAGGATCGTACAATCGTTTGTAAGTTCGGATCGCGAAACCGTCCGTCATCCCGGCAATGTAATCGCAGAGAACACGTGCGCGGCTACGACGATCGTGTTTCAGCCTAATCATGCGATCAAAGCTTGCCGGCATCAGACGAAGCCCGTCGCCGTTGAGGTAACTGTCCGAGAAGGCTTCGAAGATGCCTTTCAGAATCACTCTGCCTTTGCGCTCAAGTTGATGCAGCTGTGAATGGTCGAAGACGAGCTCCTGAGAAAGCCGTTTGTAAAACTCTGCCTCGGCGCGGACGGCTGGATCCACAAACAAACCGAAACGGTAGCGATTGGTGTTCGAAGTGACGGCACTGGAACGTTCGATCAAAGAACAACACCGAATGAAAGACCCAATCTTTTTGCCAAAACGGGCTTCTGCTTTCTCTTCTCGAATAGCGGATAAAATTATTTCTGCGTGTCGAGCCAGATCTCCCTGAAGACCCTGATCCTCCGCCCAACGTTTTACTTTTTCGAAACGAAGGAAACCTGCGTTCATGCTGTCCACCAGGTCGTTGAGGCAATAGGCGGTGTCATCGGCCCAGTCCATGATTTCGCACTCCAGACTCCGGAATTGGTTCAGGTCACCGATGGCAGAAGAATTAACGTCGCCCAGCACAAAGGTCCGCAGATACTCCTGTTCGTCGTAGATGAATTGGTTAGCAGCCTGTGAATTTTCACGCAAAAGTCTCTTGTACTTAAGGATTCCGTCCATGAACGCTCTGGTGGGATTCATGCCGCGCCGCGAGTCCAGGCCGGGGTAAATCGTCTCCGCAATGATGCGGAGACTTTGTGCATTGCCTTCAAATCCGCCGAATCTTTTCATTAACTGATGCAAAGTGCGCTCTCCGGCGTGACCAAATGGCGAATGCCCAAGATCGTGTGTGAGCGAGATAGCCTCAACCAGATCGGGATCTATAAAGAAGTCTTCGTGAAGGAAAGGGGAAGTCTGTTTGAGAAACGAACAGATCGATCGACCGATCTGGGCAACTTCGAGCGAATGCGTCAGTCTGGTGCGGTAAAAATCGAATTCACCAGAAAGAAAGACCTGAGTCTTGGCCTGCAGCCGGCGGAAAGCTGAGCTGTAAATGATACGATCTCTGTCTGTCTGAAAAGCCGTTCGATACTCGTCCGGTTCACGCGGATGAAGGCTTTCGACGTCGAACTTGTTGTAAAAGCTGTTTTCCGCTAATTGCCTCACCATCGCGTTTTTAACCTAAATTCCGAACTTGGAACCAGAGATTTCAAAAGCGCGTCGAAGCTTTAACCACAACCGTCTTTGGTCCTGGCTCTCTCCAGTCATGAAGTTAAGTCCATCGACGCCTATGTCTGAGGACCATTGCGCAGGTCCTAGAGGCCGAAGCAAACGAAAGGCCGGCCCGAAATTAAAACCGATTGCTGACCGAGGGCTGCACCCGGCTGGGCCCTAGGGTTCCTAGTTCGCGCCTTCGGCGCGCTGAGCAACAGGTTTCGGATTGTCTCGAAGGCGTTCCGGACACAGTTTCACGGGGTGGGGCTGAGAGCTGGGGTCGGACTGGGGCTGGCGCTAAGACTCGAGGATGCGCTCGGCAAGGATTCTGGCATCTTATCGGAGGTAGGAGTGGATTTGGGCGTCGGAACTTCGACGCTAGACTGCGTTGGTAGAGGACTGGACGGGGCCTCTGGAGCGAGTGAGCTTGCCGGCGAGGGCGAAGGCGTGGCCTTTGAGACAATCTCGTCTCGACGTTTCAAGATGTGTTCGAGATTCCAGTCTGGGACCAGATAAACCCATTTTTCAAACCGTTTCTCCTTTTCAAGCCGCTCTTTGAGCCCGGCAATCTTCTTAGCAAACTCTCCGTCCTTATTTTGTTTGTCCTGAGCGCTTTCGTTCGGTTCCGGGATTCGTGCGGAGGGCAGGTCTGCGCTGACGCTCAGCTGTAAATAACGGGCTTTGTCCGGCCCTTCTTTGCCAATAACAAAATCATAGGTGAAGCCGTCAAACGTCTTGACACTGATCCTGAACGGATCCTTGAACCCACTCTCGTCAGGGGAAATGGAGGGCGGTCGAACATCCACGAAGGTGGGTGCAAAAGTTGAGAGATTTTGGGTATAGGATTTATCCAGACTTTCGCCAGGTTGCAGGCCCTCTAGTTGCCACTCCGCTTTCAGATCCTTGCGGATCACTTTCCAACCAGGGTTATTGGACCAGGCCGACTGATCGACTTCCTTCACTTCGCCCGGAATAATGAACGTTTTGTCCAGCCAGGATCCAACGTTAACCGGGTCCACGCTGAAAAAGGATTCGGAAACCAGGTAAACCCGATCTTTGACGGCTGGGTCGTAAACAAATCTTCCGGTTGCGGATGAGCCGCTAGCGGCATTGTTCCGATCCATCGATTTTCCAATAATCAGTGAGGCAATCTGTTGCTCTTTCTCGCCCTTCAGGTCGATCTCAATTCCGCCTCCGGTTCCCTGGCCGGGGGCGATGAGGTTCAGCCGGTCAAGCTGCGATGGTCCAATCTGCATTTCCTGTCCCGCTTTCAGTTCCCATAACATCTTTACCAGATCACGGATTTTACTGAAATCGGCCGGGTAATCACTTCTTTCGGCTACACCCCATTCGTTATGCTTTTTTTCAAGAGTCACGGTGGCAGGCGCCGATCGGATCTTAATTGCAGCGATGTCGTTAATGGGCAGGTGTTGAAGAATGGTGCGATCCGTTCTTGAATCGCGCCAACCGGCGGATTGTGAATTCTGGAAATAAATGCCGGCCAATCCAACGATAACCGCAACAACCAGTAATAACAGGAGATGGTTCTTCTTCATCGCGCAGCGCGGCTACGACGTTTCACGACGGCCAGCGTTAACCCGATAAGGGTGACAATCACCGGCATTCCCGCGATATCGACCCATTTGACCGTGGTTTGAAGCGAGTCGATCTCCTGACGCAGATTCTTGCGGAGCACTTTTAATTCCTTATTAGTGGTGGCCTCGTTTTCTTGAAATTTTTTGATCTCGGCTTGTTGCTCCGGAGATAAGAGCGTTTTCTGATCAGACTGTTTGCTGGTTTGCAGAGCAGCCAAATTCTGGCGCGTTTGGTTCAGGTTGTCTTCCAGCTCATCAATCTTGCTCTGGTATTTCTGCTGCGCCGCGGCTTCCATTTTGTTCACCACAACGAAGGGCCGATTGCCGGAGGCCCTGCTGCGGATACCGATTAGGTCGGAGTCACCCGCCAATTGCTCAACGCAACTCTGAATGAAATTCAGGTTACCATTGGAGGGCACAAAAACCGTCTGGGTCATCACCTGTTGTGCTCGCCCGGCAATGGAATCATAGGCGAAATCGGAATCGCCTACGAGGATGACCACGCCTTCAGATTTGGCTTCCTTCAGGTATCCCTCTCTTGAGCCGGGTGAAGCCGAAGGAGTTGCAGAAGGCGCCGGGCTGGGGGAGGGTTTCGCAGAGCTTTTACCTGCCGGTTTACCATCCTGAAAGGCGGTTTTGAACCTTCCGGTCAATCGTATAGCAATTGGATAAGCCATGTTGGCGCTCTTCAGCTGCTTGCGTATGACGTCGGGTCCCGCCTCGATCAACGACACGTCAACCAGACCTGCCTGTTTGGAGGACTTGATCAGGATGTCCTCCTTTAAATCATCTGCCGGTTTGCCTGTGAAGGCACCGGCGAACGGCATCAGCAGATCGTTCACTGCGGCGCTCAGTGCATCGCCCTTATTGATTCCTTCGCTGGTAATGGAAAGGATTGTGGGATCTGACTGAACATCGTTCTGACGTTGGACCTGGGTCGCAAAAGTCGGGTCTGCGATCATTGTCTTCACGGAAAAGTCGATTCCCCAGGCAGGTAATAACTTGCTCAGAGTTGAGTTGTAACTGGGCGCGCCTCCGTACGGACCGGCCGTTTGGGCCTCCACAAAAGAGTAGGGATCCAGGAGCGCCACCATTTTACCCCCGCGGAGCAGGAACTGATCGATCGCGAATTGAGCATCCTCGGCGATCCCCTGCGGATGCACGACGACGAGCACCGAGATGTCGTCGTCTATTTTGTCTGTTGTCAGTGGAACGTCGCGCACGACATAGTTCTCCTTGAGTTCAGTGAGGAAAATCCAAGGCGGACTCGATTGTTGGCGCTGCTGCATCATCATTGGGTTCGCTTCGCGGCCGGTGACCGGCAGCGCGCTCATTACGCCGATTACCGCTTTCTTTGGATTCGCGACGCTGGAAATAGCGCGGGATAAATCGTACTCCAGCAGGGTCTCTCGTTCTGGACTCAGATAAGGGATCGTCGTTTTGGCGTCCAGACAACTGACTGCTATTCCGAGATAGATTTTGTCCGTCAAATCGACCGCCTGACCTTCGATGCCGTCCAGATTTGCCGAATCTTCCGCGTCCGAGTCCGGTTTAGGATCCAATTTGATGACTTTAACCTTGCCGTGGCTATATTGTTGGTATTCAGCCAGCAGGTCCTGCACTTCCTGCGCGTAGGTTCGAAGTGGGACCGGCACGGAAGCGTTATCCTTGCTGAAATAGAAGCGAACCACTACGTCGGTATCGAGCTTGTTGAGGATCTTTTTTGTGCCGTTTGAAAGCGTATAGAGCTTGTTCTCTGTCAGATCGGTTCGGAATTTGAAGAAGCCGGCGAATACGTTGATCGCCATGACGATGATCAGCACGGCGATCACGCCGATTACCGAATAGAGTAGACTATCAAACTTTCCTTTCATACGGCTATGCTCGGCGCCCGCGGAGGATCACGCTGGTGGTAAAAAGAAAGAACAACACCATGGATAAAAAGAAGATCAGATCGCGGCTGTCGATGACCCCCCGCTGGAAGTCCTCGTAATGAGTCATAACGCCCACCCCCGCAAGTGCGTCGATCAGCCAGGCAGGTGCCCAATTTACCACAATGTCGGTTACCGGCGGCCAACTGCAAAGGATCAGGAACAGGCAGAATACTACTGAAAGTATAAAGCTGATAACCTGATTGCGCGTTAGTGACGATGTCATGCAGGTGATGGCCAGGAAAGCGCCTGCCATTAGAAGACTGCCGCTATACCCGGACAAAATCCGTCCCAAATCGGGATGTCCCAAATATTCAACGGTAACCACCATTGGAAACGTCAAGAGCAGGGCGATAAGTAAGAACAACCAGCTGGCAAGGAATTTTCCGAGAATCGCCTGCCAGGTAGTCACCGGCATCGTAAATAGCAACTCCACGGTGCCCAATCGCAGTTCCTCGGACCAGAGCCGCATCCCGACTGCCGGCACGAGGAACAAGTAGAGCCAGGGATGCCAAACGAAGAAGGTCACCAGATCGGCCGATCCCCGCTCAAAAAATCTTCCCACCATGAATGTAAAAAACCCAGTGAGAAGCAGGAAGATAACGATAAAAACATACGCGACAGGTGAGGAGAAATAGGCCCCCAGCTCTCTCCTGGCGATCGTCCAGATAGTTTTCATTTGATGGAAGCCCTCTCGGTGTCGGGCAGAGTGATCGAGCGGAACACATCGTCGAGGCGCCCTTCTTCGATTTTTAAATGGTCAATCTGCCATTTTTGTCTCTGCGCTAATGTTAGTACTTCGGGTAACAAATCGCCGTTTGGCTCCAGCCGGAACGTCGTATGAGAGTCACATTCAGAGATCAAGTCGGATCTTTCTAGAAACCGGAGTGCGGCGAGATTGGGCTGAACCGCTTGCCAGCCAATTCCTATGAGACCGACCACAATCGTTCCGGCCAACGGAGCGCGGGATTTCAGCTCACCCGGTGTGCCGTTCGCGACAATTTTCCCCCGATCGATAATGATCGCCCTAGTACAGGCGGCTTCCACTTCCTCGAGGATATGCGTTGAAAAAATGATCGCTTTTTCCCGTCCCATCTCACGAATTAACGTGCGGACTTCGTGTTTCTGGTTGGGATCCAGTCCATCGGTCGGTTCATCCAGGATTAATACTTCCGGGTCGTGAATGATCGCTTGGGCCAGGCAAGTCCGGTGACGGTATCCCTTCGACAGCGTATCCACACTTTGGAACAGGACCGGCGCAAGAAAGCAAAGTTGAACAACTCGATCGATGGCCCTGGCCTTTGCGCTGCCGAAAAGGCCGCGTAACTCTGCGCAGAAACTCAGGAAGCCGAACACCGACATGTCACTGTACATCGGAGCGTTTTCCGGCAGGTAGCCAAGCCTGCTCCGGCTTTTCAAGCCTTGTTCGACGACGTCGAACCCGCATACCGAGACCTTGCCGGCAGAGGGGGCTAGAAAGCCCGTGATCATGCGCATGCTGGTTGATTTGCCAGCGCCGTTTGGCCCCAGAAACCCGAGCACCTCTCCTTTCTCAACTGAGAACGAAATATTATCTACCGCGAGCTTCGAACCGAAGCTCTTCGTTAACTTCTCGACGGTAATCATGTTTAGCGTGGCGCACGTGAGTCAGCGGGCTTGGTTAGTGTACTTTGGGAAGGGTCTAAAAAAGACGGAAGCCGCGATTTGTCAAGCGGTCCGAAGAAAAACGGCAGAGCAAAGGGTCTGCCCAACCCGCCGGGGGTTGCGCTAGAACCGGCCATGCCCTGAGATTTGTTGGCCAAGACGATTGCAGAGGCTTTCAAAGAAAACTACACGCACCAGATCCAGTCGCCTGTGGGATTTCTGGTCGCTGGAGATTTGCGATTCTCATGAAGGCCACCTAAGGTTTGTGCTCAGGGGGCGTTCGACCGATCAGCATCAGCAATGGAAACTGTTCCTCTTCCCGCAGAGCCACTCTGGCAACCGCATCCTGACCAGATCAGTGATAGCAATCTCGCGCGGTTCCGGGACTGGCTGCGAGCCAAACGATTCCTGGACCTTGAAGATCATCGCGCTCTTTACGATTGGTCCATTCGAGATCTGGAGGGCTTCTGGAGCGCGATTGCCGAATTTTTTAACGTTCGATTTGACACGCCGCCTGAGCGAGTTCTTCAGCGTGACGTGGATCCAGTCCGCACCAAATGGTTTCCGGGCGGAACTCTCAATTACGCCGAGCACCTGCTTCGGTTCGGTTCAAGTGCAATTTGCGATTCCGGCTCTCAGGAGGCAGTCCTTTTCTGCACCGAACCGGGAGTGCCGGAGGACCGCCAGGTGCTAACCCGGACAGAACTGGTTACC
>JAFAQT010000370.1 GCA_019246215.1 Verrucomicrobiota bacterium | reverse complement strand
GAGGCGTTGTTCGAAACCAGGTACTCCGATTTGGACGTCTTCAGCTGGAAACGCCCTCCCATCGCACGGGCGCCGCGACGGAGATCGACTAATGTCAGCAGCATTCCATTTTCGAAGACTATACGATCTTCCAGGTTGGCCGAAACGGATGTGCCGGCCTGCAAATCGACCCCGTTAAGCGTGGCGGGCACGTTTTTCAGAGCTTTTACTTGAACTTTCAGGCCAAACTGAACCTCCAGACTGCTATCCCGCGTTCTGGATTTTTCGAGTTGTATCTCGTCGGTCGGCGTCACCTTTACGAAAATTTGAGGTAGGTAGACGTTCTTTTTAGCGTTGAAATAGAAAATGAGATCCTGATGACTGATGACCTGTTCGTCGATCAGGAGACGCTGACCGGGGTAGATTCGACAAAATTCGCCTGGTGCTAGAACTTGTCCTCGAACCATCACCGGCCGGGAACTGAGGTTTTTGAAGAGGATCAGCTCCTGATAACGATAGGCCATGAGCCGCTCATCCGGGCCCAACTCTTTCAACTGTACGTCCGCTGTCGATTCCGAACCCAATAGGATCGATTCCAGAGGCGATGTGCCTTTCTGGTAGACAGAAGGATCTGCGGTATCTGCGGCGTTCAACTGGTAAACGATATCGATTGCTTGGGCCGCCATACCCAGCTGGGACATAAAGGAATAATAGGTAATGACCTGTTCCTGTCGCATTCCGGCCTTGGCGATCAGGTCATAAAGCTGCACCCCGAGCATAATCTTGCGATCTTGCGGCATCTCTTCAGCGAGCCGCTTCGCCATGTGCCCGAGGTCCTGTTGCTCCTTCAGTGCTTTCTGAAATAACGTTCGAAGATCGGAATAAACAGCTTCGGGATAGTCATATCGCAGGAAACCCAGGCTGGAATCCAGTTCATCCTCCAGAATTCTCCCGTCAACCTTTGTAAATCCAGCCAGTACCTGGATCAACAACGGCAGAAGATTGCGACCGTCTGGTTGCCTCCGGCGCTTGCGAGTCAGGCGCCGGAAGGTCAGTGAAGCGAAATCCCGCGCTTTACGGGCGAGAGGTCTCGTTGGTGCTTCCAGGGTCTGAGGCATTACGAAATCGAGACTAGCTTCTGTTCAGAGTAGAAGCAAACAAGCTCTGTTTCCTTGCCTGGCGCACCGATTTCCTATACAATAGAAGGTCGGCTCAACAGAGTTCAAGTATGGCTTTGCTTTCAAGTTTCAACGAGGATCGCCCTGTTACCTACTTCAGGGGGCACCCAATTTATTGTGCGACGATTCTCACTGTAGCTTACGCGATTGGCGTTCTGGTCACATTCCTCGCGAAGGCGTTTGGTGGCTGGGAGGCTATCGTTTCCATGCTTGCCTTTGACTCTGCTCACTCAATTCTCGGTGGCCAGATTTGGCAGATTCTCACCTACTCCTTTGTCGACATTCCGAACTTCTTCACCATTATCGGTCTGCTTTTTCTCTATGTCTCTGCGGTCGAAATTGAGAAGTACATCGGCAAGGCACGTTTTCTGACTCTGTACGGCGTGATTGTCCTGATTCCGGTCGTAAGTCTGACCGCCGTCGGGCTGCTCTTCAATGCTCCGATCCTCTTTTTCGGCCAGACGCAGATCATGATTGGTCTTTTTATCGCTTTTTGCACTTTGTATCCCGGAGTTCAATGGGGTGGCTTTCTGACTGCAAAATGGGTTGCGATCGCGAGCCTGGTGCTGTCTTCGGCAATCGATTTTTCCTCTTCTGCCTGGGTTTCGCTCGGTGAGCTATGGCTGATCAGTGCATTTTCATTCGGATATATCCGCTTTCTCCAGCGAGGTGGCGAGTTGCCAGCCTTCCGTCTGCCACTCCGGCGCCGGCCAAAACTGCGGGTCGTTGCAAAACCAAAATCCCATTCGAGGTCTTCAAAAGTAGAGGCCGCTGGAAACGAAACGGTGGAGATTGATCACCTGCTCGATAAAATCTCCAGACATGGCCTGAACAGTCTGACGTCACAGGAGCGCGCAGCCTTGGAGCGCGCACGCGCGAAGCTGTTGGAAAAGGATCGGGGCTAGCCAGCAAGAATGATCCAAAACCCGAGGCGACGAGCTCATTGCGTGCTGCAAAACTCTTGAGGTATGGCCTCGCCAGTTGATCGACTGCGACAAATTGTGGCTCAACTTCGATCGCCGGAGGGTTGTCCCTGGGATCGGGAACAAACTCACCAGAGCTTGCAACCACATCTGATTGAGGAATGTTACGAATTGGTCGACGCAATTGACGCCGGCGACGACAAGGGGATAAAGGAAGAATTGGGGGATTTGCTCTTGCAAGTCGTGTTGCACTCTCAGCTGGCCTCTGAGGTAAATCGCTTCGACCTGGATGATGTCGCTACTATTATCGCGGACAAGCTTGTCAACCGGCATCCACACGTGTTCGGAGAGAAGCAATTGCCGGATAGCGCTGCGGTGCTAAGGCAGTGGGAGGTGATCAAGCAGGCGGAAAAACAGGATCGACGCTCGGCTCTCGACGGCGTTCCCAAGGCCTTGCCCGCGCTCGCGCGCGCACAGAAAATGCAAGCTAAGGCCGCTCGCGTCGGCTTTGACTGGAACGGACCGGATGGCGCTTTGGCAAAAGTACGGGAAGAACTCCGCGAAATGGAATCGGCACCGGGGAATCGTTTGCACGAAGAGGTGGGGGATCTGCTTTTTGCGGTCGTTAATTTCGCCCGCAAAAAGGAGCTGGATGCCGAGCAACTCCTCAACCGGGCGATTGCGAAGTTCGCCACTCGGTTCCAGGCCATGGAACGCCTTTCGCGAGATCGCGGCCTGGAATTCGGCACTCTCGCCTTGCCGCAGAAGGAGCTCTTGTGGGAAGAGACAAAGGCCGCTGAGCCCAAGGGCGGGCCGCCTTCCTCGTTTGCACAGACCGCCAGTCGCGGTAGGTTTAAGGATGCCTGAAACACCATTTCCTTCGCCCGAAGAACTTCAGAAAAGGATTCAGGAGTTCATGAAGGCGAATTTCGGCGATCACGTGGCAGTCTCTGCGTTTACACATCAGGCCTCGACTGACGACCCGCCCGATCAGCGGCAGGAATCAACCGATCCCTTTCAGTTCAATGCGACCCCGAAGCAGATCAAAGCGCATTTGGATCGCTTTGTGATCCAACAGGCCGAAGCGAAGAAGACCTTGTCCATTGCGGTGTGCGACCATTACAACCACGTGAACCGCATCTACCGGCTTGAAAAAGAAGACCCCGAAGCCGCAAAGCGGATCGAATACAGCAAGGGAAATGTTTTGCTGCTTGGACCCACTGGCGTTGGAAAAACGTACTTGGTCAAGCATATCGCCGACCTGATCGGTGTTCCGTTTGTCAAAGCTGATGCGACCAAATTCAGCGAAACTGGTTATGTTGGAGGCGATGTCGAAGATCTCGTCCGCGGACTTGTGCAAAAAGCAGACGGAAACGTAGAAATTGCACAGTATGGCATCATTTACATCGATGAGATCGACAAAATCGCGACCAGCTCGAATATCACCGGTCGTGACGTGAGTGGCCGCGGAGTCCAGACAACTCTCTTGAAGTTAATGGAAGAAACCGAAGTGCCATTGCGAAATCCGATGGATCTTCAATCACAGCTGCAGTCCGCAATGGAGTTTCAGCGCCGAGGTAAACCCAAGAGAGAGGTTATTAATACGCGTCATATTCTGTTTATCTGCAGCGGCGCTTTTGACCGGCTGAAGGACCAAGTGGAACGGCGTTTGCGGCAGGCAAATATCGGCTTCGGCTGTGCAACCGTTTCCGCCGATAGCGCCGAAGTGTTGTCGGCGGTGACTACCCGGGATTTCATCGATTATGGACTCGAACCGGAGTTCATCGGGCGATTACCAGTAAGAGTCGTGTGTCACGAATTATCCGCGGACGATTTGTTTGCGATTCTGAAGACCTCGGAGGGCAGCGTGATCCGGCAATATACGCGCGCATTTGAGGCGTTCGGTATCGACGCAAGGTTTGATGATGCAGCGTTGCGGGAGATTGCTCTCCAGGCATCCGCACAGAAGACCGGTGCGCGCGGCTTGGTCACAGTCTGCGATCGGTTATTTCGAGATTTTAAATTCGAGTTGCCCGGGTCAGGTGTACGCACACTGGAAGTTAATTTCGACCTCGTTAGGGATCCGGCGAAGACGTTGAAGGAACTTCTCGACGAGGCTGAAGCGGAAGCGGAGTTGAATCAAGCCGAGATGGTGCGGCAGTTCGCCTCCGTCTTTTCTCAGAAGTATGGTGTGAAATTCGAAATTGAGGAAGATGCAGTTCTCAAAATTGTTGGGAGCGCCAGAGAAGCCGGCAGTAATGTCACCGACTTCTGCAACAATCTGTTCAAAGATTATCCTTATGGGCTCAAGCTCTTGAGGGATCGAGACACTCACTTGGAGTTTAGGGTGCCGGTCTCTGCGGTCGAAAATCCGGACAAATTCCTGAGTGAGCGGGTTGTTGAATTTTATCGGCAGGCGAAGGAGGCAGAGCCGTCCCGACCGGTCTGACGCGATTCAAACTCCGGATTTGGAACCGGCAAAGAACCGCAAGTCCGGATTGGAACTATGCCACGGATTGATTATCCCTCTCTGATCCAGGAATTAATTCGACAACTGCGCCGGATGCCCGGAATTGGGCCGCGAAGTGCGGAGCGTATCGCTCTCTGGATAGTGCAAAGGAAGGAGGCGCATGCGGACCAAATTGCAGAGGCGATGATAAAGACCATTTCAGGGATTCGGTCTTGTGTGCGATGTGGATTCTTTTCTGAGGCTGACCAATGCGCCATCTGTTCTGATCCCGGGCGTGACGCGCAAAGCCTGTGTGTTGTCGAACAGGCGACAGACATCCTTTCGCTTGAACGTAGCGGAGCGTTCCACGGACTCTATCATTCTCTTGGGGGAAGATTGTCGCCGTTGGATCATGTGGGGCCCGAGGATCTTCGGATCGATTCGCTGGTGCGCCGAGTGAAGGAGGATCAACTCCAGGAAGTGATATTTGCCCTTAGCCTGGATGTGGAGGGTGAAGCGACCCTGAGTTATCTGGGAGATCTGTTGAATCTGGAAGGAGTCAGCGTCACCCGGATTGCACAGGGACTTCCGGCTGGATCCGGGCTGGAGAGCGCGGACGAACTTACGTTAACACGAGCATTCAACGGTCGCACGGTTTTCCGGCCCTGACGTGTCAATGCGTATCCAACTGCTTTAAACCCAAAAACTGGGATAGGGCCTAACAACAGGTTACATAAAGATGACTGAAGGGGCACAGCTTGGCTGCGATACACCTTGGTCACCTGCTTGCAGTGGTACTGACAGCTTCTTCTGTGTCTGAGCCCTTTGAACGCGTTCTTGTCGCGATGTCCGGCGGAGTGGATAGCAGCGTCGCGGCCCTCCTGCTTCAGAGAGAAGGTCTGCCCATCGAAGGCGCCTACATGAAGAACTGGATCAATGAGGAGAACATTGTGGGAAATTGTCCGTGGCAACAGGACATCA
>JAFAQT010000258.1 GCA_019246215.1 Verrucomicrobiota bacterium | reverse complement strand
TCGTTGGGAATGGCTGGGATTGAGAGTCGCGAACTTTTTGAAGATGTACCAGACAAAGAACCCTCCTGAGATTCCATATATGCGATTCTATTTTCTTACGTTACTGCTGGTTGCCAGTTTTCAGGCCTTCGCGGCCGAACTGGTGCTGAAATTTACTTTGACAAAAGCGAATGGAACTCCGGCAGTTTACGAGTTCTTCGTTCCGAGCGAGGGTACCGAAGGCGTCGCTCTATCGCGGGAAGAAGCAGTCCAACGGCAGCACAATGCAGGTGTGGCTGCGCTGTCCTGGGCAAAGCAGTTCTACGGCGCGCGCGAGATTTATCTGCGATCGGTGGAGCTTAAAGAGGGAACGGTTCCTTACTACCTGGCTAAGTTCGACGGTTACTTAGCGGGGGCTCGCCAGGTCTTCTTTGCCATCGTGCTCACCTCGGGGTCGGTCCTTGAACCTGTCGAGATCTCTCAAGGCAATAAGAAGTAAGCCATCGATCTTCGCGTACCGCTTCGTTCGGACGAGATAGCATCGTTCGCAGGTCCAAAGCGTCAATAAAATCCTCCTAATCCATCGGTCACCTTTCTTCCGGTGAACCGCAAAGTTGCCTCACGTGATCCGAGCCGGATCGCAAAATGACCAGTTCTAAACTAAATTTTCCATCGGCCGGTTCGCCCGGCAGCCGCGGCCACCATCGTGATTAACTCGACCGGGGCAACGGGTTTCGCTATGTGCATCTGAAAGCCCGCAGCGATTGCCCTGATCCGATCGTCAAGACGAGCGTAGGCAGTCAACGCAATGGCCGGAATATTACCACCCTGATCTCCACCAAGCGACCGGACACGTTGGATCAGCGAGTACCCATCTTCGCCTGGCATGCCGATATCGCACACAAGAACGTCGAACTTACCACCTTGAAGCAAATTAATTCCTTCGCCGGCCGATCCTGCATCGATTACGATTGCACGGCAACCTTCGAGAAGACGTTTGACCAAGGCGCGAGAGTCCGATTCGTCATCTATCACGAGAACACGAACTCCTTCAACATCGAAGTCGACTTCCGCTGTGCCCGCGAGTTTTGGCGCTAATCGGGGATGACGACGCTCGGATTCCAATTCCGGATAACCATGCAAAACTGTATACGGCAGGGCGATGATAAAAGTTGATCCCTGGCCAGGTCCGTTGCTCTCAGCGCGAACCGATCCGCCATGAAGTTCGACTAGCTGTTTTACAATCGAAAGGCCTAGTCCCAGACCACTGTGGCGGCGGGTCGTGGAAGCGTCGGCTTGGCGGAAGCGATCGAAGACGAAGGGCAGGAACTCCGGCTTGATGCCCTCGCCGGTGTCAATCACACTGATTTCTAGGTGAGAGTGGATGCGTTCGAGCAGCACCTGCACGCGTCCGCCCTTGGGGGTGAACTTCACCGCATTGGAGAGCAAATTCCACAGAACCTGCTGTAGCCGATTCACATCGCCACTGACCAAGACGCCATTCAGCGGATCAATAATCATCTGCAGTCGAATCCCTTTGGCCTCAGCCGCCGGGCGAGCCGTCTCCACTGCCGCGTGCACGATCGTCGAAAGATCAAGTCGCTGCACGTCTAAGCGCACTTTACCCGACATAATTCGGCTCATGTCCAGCAGGTCTTCAATGATCTCCGATTGTGCGCGAGCGCTGCGGTCGATGACTTCTAATCCCTGAGCGATAATCTCCGCTCCAGCGTTGCCCTGTTGCATGATGTGAGACCAGCCAAGAATCCCGTTCAGCGGCGTCCTGAGTTCGTGGGATAAAGTGGCCAGAAATTCATCCTTCAAAAGACTGGCATGTTCTGCAGCCGCTCGGGCAGCACGCTCGGCTTGGAGTAGATCGTCTCGCTGTGATTCTGCCCGCTTCAGCTCAGTGATATCCGTTCCGGTGGGTGCCAAGAACATTGTGCGTCCCGTTTCGTCCTTTATAGGAAGAACGAGTAGGCTGACCGTTCTCTGACTGCCATCAGCAACCAGGTAAGGCATCTCCGCCTTATAGATTTGGCCTGCCGCTGCCTGCGTTACTGCTAACTTGATCTGTTGCATCAGTGCCGCTGAATAGCACCACCAGGGACAGTCCCAAAATTTTTTTCCGATAACCTGTTCCTTCGTGTACCCGCATGCTTCCAACGAGAGGCGGTTCGCTTCGAGGATGGTGCCGTCCAGGGCCATGATTCCTGCAAAGAGTGGTCCCTGCTCAAAGAACGCGCGAAACTTGGCGTTGGCCGTCGCCGCTTCGGCCAGCAACTGCCGCTCACGCTCCTGCGCCTCCTTTCGCTCGGTGATGTCCCGAGCCACCTTGGATGCGCCTATCACATGGCCGATGGAATTCTTGATCGGAGACACCATGATGGACACATTGAGTTGTCGCCCGTCCTTAGCGAGCCGGACGGTTTCGAAATGATCGAAGCACTCGCCCCGTCGAATGCGGGAAAGAATCTCCTGTTCTTCGTCCTGGCGATCCGGCGGAATCAACCGCATAATCGATGTGCCGATCATTTCTTCCGCTGTGTAGCCGAAGATGCGCTCGGCTCCAGAATTCCAACTCGTGATGATGCTGTTCAAGTCCTTACCGATAATCGCATCGGCGGAAGAGGCCACGATGGCCGCCAGCCGGCGAGAGGTGATTTCGGCCAAAAAGCGGTCGGTCACGTCACGGTAGCTCCAGACACGCCCGGCGTCTTTTCCTACAACGGTCAGAACTTTGGAATAACGCTCGAAAATTCGCCCGTCCTTCAGTTCCAGCAGGTCGAAGCTCTCCTGACCGCTGGCGGCAATTTCCTCGATGCGAGCGAGAAATCGTTTCGGGTCGGCAAAGTTCTCGCTCTTGAGCTCACGCACCGCGTGCAACGTGCCACGCTCCAGGAGTTCCCGCGGAATCTTCCAAATATCGATATATTTTTGGTTAAAGTCGGTGACCTTTCCTTTCTCGTCGGTCACGAGGATCGCATCCATGGTCGATTCCAGTGTCGCGCGCGTAACCGCGAGCGCCTGAGCGAGCTCTCTTGTGCGCTGGTCGAGCGCTTCGTTCGTCCGACGAATCTCCTGCTCGGCTCTGGCCGCTGTCTCCAGGACCACACGCCGGAGCTGTTTTGGTTCTTCCTCGGAATCCACCATGTGTTTGATGATTTGTTCGGCCAGATCCCCCTCCCCGGCGCGCGATCGATGCCAGTTGGTTCAGACGGCCCCAGTACCGAAATGTTCGATAAAAATTCTATGGCAACCGATTCTCGAAGTCACCAAGATTAGCCTTACCTGATTTCTGTACACACAAACTGCCGCCGGCGTCGGCTCGAACAAGGAAAACTGGTTTCCTGCGAAGTTCGCAATCAAGAGTTTTCTAGACGCCGCTCCCCGGAAACTCATTGTAAAGTTGTTTTATGCGGGGTACGACCTTGAGGATTCTTGCGGCGGCAGCCTTCTCGCTGTTTGTTATCATGGTTGCTCAGAAATGCGGGGACACTTTTCAGTTTCAACAGCGCGATCCCGCAACGCTGGAATGGAATGATCGTCGGCCGATCGGTTCGATTTTCCTCGCCAGGAACAACATGAAATGGTCTTCGAATCCTCGCGGCTGGTTTAACGATCCCAAACTCAATGTTTTCTCTCCCGAAGGTCTCAGAGCGTTCCGATGCCGTTTAATGAGCTACGCGGACAATAGTGTCGCGTTGCTTCAGGCGATGAACGCTCAGGGGATGATTGTCTGGGATATTGAAGGTGAAGAGTTCGCGCACCCCGACGCATCTTACGTCGGCGATCCAGTGCTGCTATTCCGAATCGCGCCGGAGATGG
>JAFAQT010000159.1 GCA_019246215.1 Verrucomicrobiota bacterium | reverse complement strand
GTTCAGCAGTTGCAGATTGGATAATCCTTCGCACTTCGCCGATTCGAACGGTGACTTCCTCCGCACGGCATCGCTTACCGTGAGGGAATCTGGTGGATGAATTAATGGACTAGCGCATCCCGACGAAACACCTGCATCTTGACCTGTTTAAGCCGTCAGACGGAGTACGCCGGAATCCCCACAGGTCGCCGAATGAAGCGGGTAGAGGGTTCAAGCTGGCCGGCGAGAAGCAACTCGGGCGTTGCTAATTCCCCCGTCTATTCAGTCTTCCATAGCTCTTCAGCGAGCTTGAGTGCGCCAAGAAAAGTCCGGTGTTCCCCGCCTCGGGCCAGCTCTTCCCGGACCAGCCCTGCCAAAGTGGTTTCGCCAGCCGGGAGGATCTGTTTGAGCCGAGATTCGCCTTGCAGGGTCGTCTCCAGAAAATTGCCCAGCCAATTGACTTCCAGATAGCCCTGCTCAAATCCGAGTTTGACGTGCCCGATCCACGGCCCGGGTAAGGCCGTCAACCGAATGGTAACAGGCGTGCCGGCCTTACCCGATTTGAATCGATACTCGAACTCTCCCTTTTCCTCCAATTCCCACCCGAGCTGACACGCGACCCAGCAGATAAAGAGGATTGCGGTAATCCAGTACTCAGGGTTATACCTTACCGCCAGATCGCGGATTGCGTCGATCTGTTGAGCCGCCCAGGGATGATCAAAGGCTTGGGCAAACGCCAGCCTGAGATGTATCAACCGCCGCCAATTCAGATCACACAACACGCAACGCGAACGGGCAGACGCCACGGAACTCCGCAGAATTGAGATCTGGTGGGCAGGCTCCCGCCACGAATGGCTGTCGAAGAAGAACCGATCCACCCAACTCCAGAGCTGTTGATCGATCTGATTCGAAAGTTCCCCCTGCCACCATAAATAGAGAGGCAGATCAGAATCCAGATGGCTGAATAAGATGTTCCGGATCAGGTCCGAACTGCTGCCATCGAGCAGAAAGGATATTTGTTCGCTGCAGACTTGCCTTGCGCCTGCTCCCGTCCGGTGGCAATGGGCGCTAATCCATGCCTGGACCCTCTGCTTCGAAGCTGCCGGGTTCGCCGCCAGCAGAATGATCCGACAGGCATGCTCGAGCGTGACTTGCTCCATGAGCTGAGTGTTCGCGCTGAGTGCATCCGGGGCTTCGCTGTAGACGGCGAGGTTGATCAACGAAGCTCTGGTCAGAACATTCCCTTCCTGTTCCCAAAGAACCTTCAGGCTCCGGTTGACTTCTGCCACCTCTACCGGCATCCCGCGAACTAGGTCTTCAAATTGGGTCATGAGTCTTACGCTAAAGTCTTCGCCACGCCCTTCCGTCGTTCTCGATCAATTGATCCGCCTCAGCCGGTCCCCAGCTTCCAGCCGGGTAGAAAAAGAGCCCGGATTTATTCCCCTCTGAATGCCACCCCTCCTCGATGTCGTCGATAAATTTCCATGCCTCTTCGACTTCGTCTCTCCGGGCAAAAAGTGTCGCGTCTCCAGCCATCGCGTCGAGCAAAAGCCGTTCGTAAGCCTCCGGACTTGCTTTTCCAAACGATGTCCCGTAACGAAAATCCATTTTTACCGGCTGAATCCGGACGCTCGCTCCGGGCACTTTCGATTGCATTCGAAGCGATACCCCTTCGTCCGGCTGAATTCGGATGACCAATACGTTTTGTGACCCATCACGGAGCCCGCTCTGATCGCGATTGAACAATACATCGGGCGCATTTCTGAAATGGATGCCGATCTCTGTGCCGCCTTTCGGCAATCGTTTTCCGACTCGGATATAAAATGGCACATTCGCCCAACGCCAATTATCAACGAGCAATCTCAGAGCAACGTACGTCTCGGTCATCGACTCTGGCTTGACATTTTTTTCTTCCCGGTAACCGCCGACCGCTTTGCCGTTAATCGAGCCGGCCCCATACTGACCTCGGACCACACTTCTGGCAACTTCCTGGCGTGCAATCCGGCGCATGGAACGGAGCACCTTGACCTTTTCATCCCGAATTGAATCGGCGCTCAGATCGGTCGGAGGTTCCATCGCGATCAGGGTCAAGAGCTGGAGCAAATGATTCTGAACCATGTCACGCAACGCCCCCGCGCCCTCATAGTAGCCCGCCCGATTCTCGATCCCTAGCTGTTCGCTCGCTGTAATTTGGACGTGGTCGATGTAACGTTCGTTCCACAGATGCTCGAAGAGCGAGTTAGCGAAGCGCAAAACCATGATGTTCTGAGCCGTCTCTTTGCCGAGAAAATGGTCGATCCGGAATGTGCACTCTTCGTCGAAGCACTTGTGCACGACCTCGTTCAGGTGTCGAGCAGTGGCCAGGTCGGTCCCAAACGGCTTTTCCACAATAACTCGCGCCCACCCTGCTGCCGCCGTATCTGCCAAACCCGCGTCCTTCAGATTTGTCAGAATATTTTCGAATTGATCCGGCCCGGCGGACAAATAGTAGAGCCGATTTCCCCGCGTCCCCCGATCTTTATCCAGCTGATGCAACCGTTCTCGCAGCAAATGATATCCCTCAAGCTCACCAAATTCGCTGCGATGATAGCAGATGGCGCTCGCGAAATTTTTCCACAGTTCGTCGTTGATGGCCTGCCGGGAATATTTCCTGGCAGCCTCTTCGAGCTCGTTGCGAAAGACCTCGTCGGTCTTGTCTCTGCGCGCGAAACCGACAAGACTCAGTCCCGGTGGCAGATCGCCGTCAGCGGCGAGATTGTAAAGAGCGGGAACAAGTTTTCGGTGCGTCAAATCTCCGGTGGCGCCAAAGATAACGACAGAACAAGGCTCCGGCATCGCACGGCTTGCGAGACCCTCCAGCAATGGATTAACAGGCATTTTGTCGGTCATAATTCCCGCTTTCGTATCTAAGCGGTGATAAGAACTTACGTGTCGGCGCGTGCTGGGGTCAACAATGTCGTAGCGGTTGTAGAGCTACTGCACCAATTCCGAGGCTGGTTTAGGGGCATTGAGCTCAAATGAGCCGCCGGCAAGGCGGTTCGAGCCGGATAGGCGGTGGCAAAGAGCGTGTCTGAATAGATACGCGACCGACGAGCAAAGAACCCTCCGGGCTCATTTTCAGCTCAACCCGCCGTGGGCCGTGCAGCATTGGCGATTTTGGGGCGTTGCTCGCTCGCTCCATATCACTGTAGATACGGTCCTTCGCTCGCGCCTTCCAAATCGCCAACTCTGCGACGGCGCCACTAAACCAGCCTCTGACATGGTGCAGCAGGTGACTCGCAACCTACGCGACCTGGAGCGGCCTTTGCGAGAATCACGACTCAGCGTGGGTGAAAATAGCAACCTGGGCGGGTGCAGCTCCTCCGTACAATCGCGATCCGAACCAAGATCGTTGTTTGGTATTCGGCCCGAAATCTGGTTTTAAGTTGCCTTTGACGGGTTAAACTCTAGAGTAAATTTCCCTCCCCGATTTCGGTGAGGGAGATTTTTTTTGCCCCCCAAAATCATACTTGCTTGAATGATAACGAAACTCGCTTTTGGGTTGTTTCTGCTCTCTTCCATCGTTCGGGCGTTTGCTTGGACTGACGGCGAACTCCTCGTATGGATCGGCGGCGATAAAGGTTACCGTGGCTTGGCCGCAGTCGGAAAAAGATTTGAGAAGGATCTAGGTATCACGGTGAAAGTCGAAGCGCCGGAAGGGTTGACTGACAAATTTCAGGCGGCCGCCCAGTCCGGCAAAGGGCCCGACATCGTTTTTTGGGCACATGATCGGCTGGGGGAATGGGCCGATGCCGGTTTGCTGAAGCCTCTGGAAATCAAGGACGACTTCAAGGCTAATTTCATTCCCATGTCCTGGGATGCTGTCACCCACAAAAAGCAGATCTGGGGATATCCCATCGCGCTTGAAGCCATCTCGCTCATTTGCAACAAAAAATTTGTCACAGTCACTCCGCCGGCACAGCTTTCGGAGATCCCTGCCTTCGCGAAGGAGCTTAAGGCCAGGAACCCAAATGTGATCGCAATCATGTGGGACTACAACACGCCTTACTTTAGCTGGCCGTTCCTTGCCAGCGGCGGTGGTTATCCATTTAAAAAGATTCCGGGAGGCTACGACGTCACCGATATCGGAGTTAATCAGGAAGGCGCCGTCAAAGGCTTACAGGCGATTGTTGAGCTGATCAATGCGGGGGTCATGCCTAAAGGCGCATCCTACAGCGTGATGGACCAAAAGATGAACAGCAACCAACTAGCCATGATGATAAGCGGACCCTGGGCGTGGGCAAATCTCCGGAAGAGCGGAATCGATTTTGGCCTTGCGCCGTTACCGGGCGTCGACGGCAATCCGGGAAGGCCGTTCGTTGGGGTGCTGGCGGGGCTCATCAACCGTTCCACGCCCAATTCGGATCTCGCCATTCAGTTTATCGAAAAATATGTCTCTACCTCGGACGGACTAAAGACCATCGATGCGGACGTTCCAATTGGAGTTCCAGCTCTGAAAGCTCTTTCTGACGAGATGGCTGCCAAAAACCTCCTTATCAAGATCACTTACGATAACGCTGTAAATGGCGACGTGATGCCAAACGTCCCGCAAATGGGCAAGTTTTGGAGTTCCATGGCAACAGCATTCCAAATCGCCACCAACGGGCAAGCATCTCCGAAGGCGGCCCTGGACGACGCGAAGAAAAACATGGAAAAGTGAGCGCTCACAGAGGATACCCCCTGCGGCAGATTCTGGTAGTGCTGGTGGTCCTTCCGGCGCTTTACTTGAATTTCAACATCTATCAGACTGGGAATGTCTGGATCGCTCTCGCGATTCTGATCGTGATCGGTTTAGGAGCTTTTGTTTACCTCTCCGACGCCGGATACACCTACCGGTACCTCTTCCCGGGATTTCTGGGATTCGGGCTGTTCGTGATCTTTCCGATTGTCTACATGGTCTTCCTGAGCTTCACAAAATACAGCTCCCAAAATCTGCTCAGTTTCGATCGTTCTCTGGCGATGCTGGAGCAGGAGAGTTTTTCCCTAGGCAACGAGTCTTACAAGTACAAATTGTACGCTCAAGAGGATGGCAGATATATCCTTTACCTGGAAAGCGATACTCATTCTGAAAAACGTTTCGTTTCCGCGCCGTTTGAATTGACCCCCGGCGAGCAGCCTCAAGGAACGCAAGAGGCGCAAAAATTATCCCCTTTGCCTCCGGGGCAGGAGGTCCCAGGGAAGCCTTTGGAGTTCACCCAGGTCACCCGGCAGAAATTGTTTATCCCGATGCGCGGCCGCCAATTTGCTTTGCCTGACGACACTTTGGTTGCTATGGAAGGGCTGCAGAAGTTCGCTTCACGCGAGCGGCTCTGGACGCTCAATGCGGACGGCTCGCTCACCAACAGACAGGATGGCAAGGTCCTGCGCCCCGATTTCCGACTGGGCTTTTTTGTGACCGATAAAGGGGAAAAAGTGGGCGCCGGATTTCGGACTTACACCGGGTTCGATAACTATGTACGCATTGTGACCGACCCACGCATCCAAGGCCCCTTCTTCAAAATTTTTCTTTGGACGATCGCCTTTTCGGGCATGTCGGTCGTGCTCACCTTTGGGGTGGGAATGCTGCTTGCCGTGATCCTGGAATGGAAAGAACTTGGCTTCCGAAGAGGTTACCGGACGCTCTTAATTCTCCCATATGCGGTTCCGGCGGTGCTTTCGATCCTGATTTTCAAAGGACTGTTCAATCAGGAATTCGGTGCAGTAAACGAGTTTCTGCGAGGTACTCTTGGCTTTGCTCCTGAGTGGGAAACCAATCCATGGGGAGCCCGCGCGATGATATTGCTAGTCAATGTCTGGCTTGGCTATCCGTATATGATGCTGGTCTGTACGGGTATGTTGCAGTCGATTCCTTCCGGGATCTATGAAGCGAGTGCAATTGACGGAAGCGGCGCCGTGGTTGACTTTTTCAGGTTGACCTTACCGCTGGTCCTCCCGCCCCTGATGCCAATTCTGATATCAAGTTTTGCCTTCAATTTTAATAACTTTAATCTGATATATCTTCTCACGGGCGGTGGACCGAAAATGGTCGGCGGCGGAATTGCCGGCGAAACGGATTTGCTGGTAAATTATACTTTCAATATCGCCTTTCGCGATTCAGGCACGAATTTCGGTCTGGCCAGCGCGATCGCTACCCTGCTTTTCTTTATTGTAGGGGTTCTTGCCTGGATAAACCTCAAATTAAGCGGGCGAAACGTCAAAATATAACGAGCCTTGGATACTCCCGTCTATTTTAGGGAAACGGGCAGGAGCCGCCAGAGTCGAGGTGCCGGCGGTTAAATATTTAAGAGCCCAGATGACCGCTACACAAAAAACGAACCTTAGAAAGGCGGCAGCTCACGGATTTGTCATCTTTTTTCTGGTCCTGATCCTGGTCCCTTTCGCGATGGTGATCTCTGCCTCATTTCGGCAAGGCAATTTTGCGCCAAGCCGATTGCTGCCGGACAAGGTTAGTTTGGATCACTGGAAGTTTGTTCTGGGAATCCCGTACCAGGAAATCGTTAATCCCGCAACGGGCCAAACTCGCATCGTGAAGGCCGAAACACCCCCGTTGCGCTGGTTCTGGAACTCCATCAAGATCTCTTTCCTCTCCTCCGCCGGCATCATTTTTCTTTCCGGCACCTCGGCGTATGCATTCGCTCGGCTGCGTTTCACATTCAGATCACCCACCTTAAGTGCTCTCCTGATCTTGCAGATGTTTCCGATGGTGCTTTCGCTGGTAGCATTTTACGTGATACTCGATTTCACCGGGCAGTACGTGAAATGGCTCGGGCTGAACACTCAGACCGGCTTGATCATGATCTACCTGGGCGGCATCTCAAACTATATCTGGATGATCAAAGGATACTTCGAAACGATCCCCCCAACCATGGAAGAATCCGCTAGAATCGACGGTGCTTCTCAGTTTCAGACTTTTGTCCGCATCCTCCTTCCGATAAGTCTTCCGATTTTTGCGGTTGTATTTATTCTCTCGTTCATCTCCTATATGTCAGAGTACCCGGTGGCATCCGTTGTTCTTCAATCTGGCGAAAACTGGACCTTGGCGGTGGGTGCCAACTCATTTTTGTACGAACAAGAAAAACTCTGGGGTCGGTTTGCTGCATTAGCAGTCTTGAGCGGCCTGCCGATCACAGTAATTTTCTTGTTGTGCCAGAAGTTTGTCATTGGGGGGCTGACCTCCGGCGGCATTAAAGAATAGTAAAGCCCAGAAGTGAATGCCATGAGTGAAGGTTCCGTTGAAATTAAGGATTTGGTAAAGACCTATGCAGATGACCGGGGTCGCCCGACGTTCACTGCGGTCAAGAACATCAGCCTGCCTTTGCAGGATGGCGAATCTATGGTCCTTGTCGGACCGTCCAGTTGCGGAAGACCGACGACGCTCAGGGCAAAGATCACTAGTGGGACAATCTCGATTGGCGGTCGCGTGGTGAACGAACTTGAGACGAAAGCGGGAACTGGAAACCTGATTGCCAGGATTCACGACGTGCATCTTTATCAGCTTGGGGAGACGGTAACGGTCCGGCTGAACACGGATAAGGTTAATCTCTTTGATGCCGCAACTGAGAACGTTATGCGATAGGCCTGCCCATGCGTCAGATTCTTGAAACTGAGCAATATGTGCAGGTTCCGCCGATGATGCTATCCGATCCGTTTTATCGGATCACCTACCTCATTAAGGAAGAGATTCGGAAGTATAAATGGATCGAAGGTGAAAACGGTCGCGAGTTAACTTGGGAGCAAGCGCGAAATGAATGGATGAAACTGCATCGGGAAAAGTACGAGAAATTCGTCATGGAGACCCTTTCCTTCCCCGAAGAATAGCCCTTTTACACTGACTTGTATTCCTTACACGAACGGTCGAAATCCTACGCGACCGGGATTGAACCGCAATTTGAATTTGTTGCCGTTGGCACCTCTTTGGTTTTGTGAGCCGGAAACGCTGGTGTGTCTGACGCTCAGAATCAGATCCTGAGGCCGTCTTTACGGATTCGTTGCCACTCTCGCGTTTTCCTATGGCTGCTTTATTCCGATGGCTTCAAGACAGATCGGCCGGTGTCCTCCTGCACCCGACTTCGCTTCCTGGCTCGACTGGAATCGGCACGATCGGACGCGAGGCGAGATACTTCGTCGACTTTCTGGTCGAGACCGGGATGAAAATCTGGCAGGTCTGTCCCCTCGGGCCCACAGGCTTCGGTGATTCACCTTACCAATGCTTTTCCGCGTTCGCCGGCAACCCTTATCTCATCGATTTGGAGACCCTGCTCGAAGAGGGTTTACTCAAACAAGGCGATCTGGCGGATCTAAGGCGGCTTCCACCGGAGCGAGTCGATTACGGGGCTCAATGGATTCTTCGATGGCCCGTCCTCAAGAAGGCATTCCGGAATTTTCTTTCTGACGCTCCCCAACCCGACAAGAGCGAGTTTGCCGCATTCAAAAAAGCGAGAAAAGAGTGGCTGGAGCCTTATACGCGCTTCATCGCGTTGAAGAAAAAGTTTGATGGACGTTCCTGGCAGAATTGGCCGCAGGAATTGAAATCTTATGCCGATGCGAAAAAATTAGTGGCGAAGTCAGAGTTAGCCTATGAAATGGAGACTCAGGCGTGGTGCCAATTCGAGTTTTTCCGCCAGTGGCTTTCGCTGAAGCAATACGCAAACTCTCGCGGTATCCAGATATTCGGCGATATCCCTATTTTCGTGGCAATGGATTGCGCAGACGTTTGGACCCATCCCAAACTCTTCGACATGGACGTCAATCTGAATCCGCGTTTTATCGCCGGTGTTCCTCCGGATTATTTCGCCGCCGACGGCCAACTCTGGGGAAATCCGCTCTACGATTGGAAACGACACAGGGCAACCAATTATGCCTGGTGGCTGGCACGACTCCGCGCCAGCTTCGAACTCTACGACATCGTCCGAATAGATCATTTCCGCGGGTTCGACGAATATTGCAAAATTCCAGCGAACGCGGCAAATGCGCGAGAGTATGAGTGGGCGCCCGGTCCAGGATTTGACTTCTTTGAATCGATCAAAGCAGGGTTTCCAGAAGCCAAACTTGTGGCTGAAGATCTTGGGATGATCACCGATTCGGTGCGGGAACTGGTCAAGGCCACAGGGGTGCCGGGCATGAACGTGCTTCAGTTCGGTTTCGAAGGAGCCTCACAGTATCTACCCCACAACGGAATTCCAAATTCGGTCCTCTATCCGGGCACCCACGATAACGATACCGCCTGGGGGTGGTTCAACAAACAAGGTGAATCGGTCCAGGATTTCTTTCGCCGTTACCTGCGGGTACCCGGTTACGCTGTGCCCTGGGATATGATACGATCCGGCTACGCGGCCCCATCATGCCTTTTTGTTGTCACGATGCAGGATCTGCTGAGCCTTGGGAGCGAGTGTCGGATGAATACCCCGGGAACAGCAGTCGGCAATTGGAAGTGGCGCCTCACTCGAGAGCAGCTCGACGATCTCGGGAGCGAGAGCGCAGCATACCTGCAAGAGCTTGCTAAGCTTTACGAACGCTAACCTGGCAACGGGTAATGTGACGTCAAACGTTTTACCTCTGCACGAGCTTCCGCTAACGAGTTTTTATCTCCGCCCGAGGCCAACACCTTGTGAATCAGATCCGCGATCGCCATCATCTCTTCCTCTTTCATCCCACGCGTGGTCACAGCCGGGGTGCCGATCCGGATGCCTCCTCCCTTGAAAACCGGTTCTGTGTCGAATGGGATCGAGTTCTTATTCACAGTGATACCGGCCTGATCTAGCATCCCTTCCGCCTGTTTTCCGTTCATCCCTTTCGGACGCACATCCACCAGCATTAAATGGTTGTCTGTACCTCCCGAAACAAGGCGATACCCTTTCAAGTGCAAACTGGCCGCCAACGCCTTTGCGTTGAGAGTGATCTGCACCTGATATTCCTTGAATCCCGGCTGTAACGCCTCATGGAAGCAGACAGCTTTCGCCGCGATTACATGCATCAATGGTCCGCCTTGCACACCCGGAAATACCAAGCTGTCGACCGATTTTGCGTGTTCCGGCTTGCACATCACCACACCACCTCGCGGCCCACGCAGACTCTTGTGCGTGGTTGTTGTGACAAAATCGGCAATCCCAACTGGGGTCGAATGGATGCCTGCCGCCACAAGACCTGCGATGTGAGCAATATCGACGAAAAGATACGCCCCAACCAGATCGGCAATTTCCCGCATCTTCTTGAAGTCAATCACCCGCGGATATGCGGAGGCGCCAGCGGTGATCATCCTGGGACGATGCAGCTCGGCCGTCCTGGCGAGAAGGTCATAGTCAATTTGCTCTGTCTCGCGGCTGACCCCGTAATGAATGACCTCATACAAGCGGCCTGAAAAATTGGCCTTGTTCCCGTGGGTGAGGTGCCCACCGTGAGAAAGATCCATCGTAAGAATTCGATCTCCCGGTTGCAACACGCTGAAGTAAACCGCCATGTTCGCCTGGCTGCCACTGTGCGCCTGCACATTGACGTGTTCCGCTCCAAAAAGCTTTTTGGCCCGGTCGATGGCTAGTTGTTCCGCCACGTCCACGTATTCGCATCCCCCGTACCAGCGGCGTCCGGGATAGCCTTCCGCGTACTTGTTGGTCAGAACCGAGCCTTGGGCCTCCATGACGGCTCTGCTGGTAAAGTTTTCGGATGCAATCAACTCGATGTTCTCAAGTTGCCGTTTTCGTTCATTCTGGATTGCCTGAAAAATAGCGGGATCGATTTGCTCTAAGCTGAGGTTTCCAGGCTGATTCATCATTGAAGTGTCGGTATCAAATTTGCCGTCGAGTGCGCCACTGTCGATAAATTTTAATATGCCAGGGAGAGCACGACGAATGATATCCCGGGTTACCTCGTACGCTTCACGGCCCAATCCTATCGGATCAGAGACATCCAAAGAAAGGGCGTGATCTTCGAACTCTCGCAAAAGAAAGGTCTTTTCGGCTGCTTCCGGAAACAGATAGTGAATGGATTCCATATGGCTTCGAGTCATCGCAATGATGCAAGAAGCCTCCGCGACCAACTCTTCGGAGAGTGGTAAACTCCGCAATTTGGAAATGTCGATTCGTAGATCAGCGAGAACCTCAACGGCATGAGGGCTGGGGGACTGACCGGGAATGGTGCTGACGCCCGCGGATCGCACCCGGATATCTGGACGGTTCCCCACCATATGACGAAATAATCCCTCCGCCATAGGACTTCGACAGACGTTTCCAGTGCAAACGAACAAGATACTTTTGAGCGTCATTAAAAACACGCAAAGGTGACATGACCAACATTGCAGATCAAGAAGCGTCGGAAGAAGTTGTCGGTGTCAGACTCAACCGCTGGTGTACCGTCTCGCATGTGGTTGTGATGTTGCCGCAGGTCAGCTGGCTGTTCAAGGCGACCCGAGTCGGACCGCCGGTGAAGCGTCCATCTCTGGATGGATATGCACCGAGCAGCAACGCGGAAGAACGCTTGCCGACGGCCCTATTTTGAATGCAACGACATCTCTCCCATTCTTATGCGAGACGGTACATCACGGCAAAAGTAAGCTCGTGTTTGGGCGGTGTTGCAGTCAAAGGAAACCAAAGGAGCCGGAGACTACCGAGGATTGGCCGGTTACGTGCCGCTCTCACTGGCACTGAAAATTTCCTTAGACACGACCTTTCATTCCCCTTGAGCGGTTGGGAATCCCAAGATAGCATGAAAAAGATTGAACCCGGTTTCCCCTTCTGAGCATATTCATGCCTCGTGTCGACTCCTGCCGATCCGAATCGGAGAGCGAACCCAGGGCGGAATCGATTTTTTCTCTACTCGGACCTGCCTGCAAAAGCACCCCCGAGCTTGCCGTCTTCGCGTCACCAGTGCAGACCGAGGATGGATCTTCCGATTCCCTCCGGACAGCAAATCGACTGCGACGATCAGGTGCGCAAGAGCTCCTTTCTTTCAAATCGTTGACCGATCCCCGGAGCCGTACATCTGAGAACATGTTGTCCCAACGGGGTCCGAATGTGAACTCAAACTCAAACAGGAGCGAAACGTCCAAATCGGGCGAAAAATATCCAGAACATCCCTCTGACCCTCAACCTCGGCAAGAAGAGGTTGAGGAGGACGAGGACCGAGAGGAATCGACCAGGCTGGCGCGGCCACGCACAATTCTGTTCGCGGTGGGTATTGGCCTCCTTGCGACGGTTTCCATGGTGATCTTTTTGATCTCCGATCGGCTGAATTCTTTCGAGGGTGCCGACCGATTAGGCGAACTACTTGAATCGGCCAACACTCTGACTGGAGATGAATTTGAAGCAGTGGAAACAAAGGCCGGCGATCTGCAAGACTGGTTCTTCTTGAAGCATGGCTTAGAGCACTATGCCGTCCCGAAACAATTCGCGAACATCAAGACCATTGGATGCCGGGTCTTCAAGTTCAATGGAGTCCCCGTTGCCCAGATTATGGCCGTCACCGACAAAGAGATACTTTTCTATATGTTTCCGTCCAGCGACCTTGGCATCAAAATTGGAAAGGGAAAATGGGAAATCATTGAAGACGAGAAATGGGTCGGAGGTGCTACCGGCATCAACGATACCTGTTTTTTGGTAGCCTTTAAGGGGAACAAAGACGAGATGAAAGAGTTCCTCTCCAGGCTGGGCCGCTAGTGTACCGTCTCCTAAATCCCTTGAGTTTCGTTGCGTTCAAAATGGGCCGTCGGCAAGGCGCGAGGAGGGCGCATATCTGAATGGATAACGTAACCGACGAGCAACGCAGCGGCCGGCGCATTTTCAACGCAACCCTCTGGGCCGCGTCCAGTTGGCTGTTTTTCCGCGTTCCTCGCTCCTTACATATCGATTTAGATATTCCTCGTCGCTCGCGCCTTGAAAAACAGCCAACTGACCTACGAGGAAACTTAAGGGATTTAGGAGACGGTACACTAGCGCAGCCCTATCAGAATAGTGTCTTTGCTCCTGGCTGTGCCGAAGGTGCGAAATGGGATGCCCTTATTGCCTTACTCCTCACTTCCTCCACTATGGCTGCCGCCCAAAAAAACGCGAAAAGAACCCCTCTTTTCGCTGTTGCGGAACCAGCCGGAATCCGAACACGCGCCCGTTGAACTCAAGCTGATGCTCGACATACTGCAGGATCTTTCTCTCACCGGCACGAAGCACTACTCCGTCCAACACAAATGGGTGCTGGACGTTTTTCGGTGTGAAAACAAACCAACGGTCCTCCAGTTGGCCGATGAGCAGATGTCGCGGCGCGAGACTTGCAATTTGGCTGAAAAACGGCTGAGCTAATCGCCCCTCTGTCCCAATCACGTCTCCATCTTTGCACGGGTAACTCGCTCCCTCCGCTCGAACTTCCAACGCGGCGGGGTATTTTGCCTCGCGTCGCGTAAGCCGGTCCGGCGGCCGTGCAACCACCGACTCTACCGAAGCCGGCGGCAGATCGGAAGGGGCGGATTGTTTTGTGGAGGGTAGTGACGGCGGACTCTGTCCCGCTGGTCCCTCCCTCAACCTGTTTGGTACTGCCGTTGCAGCCGGCGCTTTCGTCGACCCCGCCGCCATCGCTGACGATGACGGGAGCGGAATCACCGTAGGTGTCTTGGCCGCGGCCGGATCCGAGGATGGCTGCAAAACGGGCGGTGCCGATTCAGGCTGAGCCGCCGCATCCTTCTGAAGTACTGCTGGTGTTGCGGCCGGCTGATCGCTTGAGACAGACAGATCGGCCGGTTTCGCTTCTATCTGCCCCGAGGGACAGGAGGGGGGAACCGCAGCATGTACCGATTTCTCCGGAGGCACAACTTCGGTTATGCCCTTCAAATCCGCGATCGCTGCCGGGATAGAGGGAAAGATCTTGAACAGCAGATTGAAATGGGAAATCTCAAAGACCTGACGGACGACTTGGCTTGGTGCAGCCAGAGCCAAAGACGCATTGCGATGCGCCACCCGCTTGGCAGTTGAAAGCATCACCCTAAGACCGGCGCTGCTCAGCAACTCCACTTGCGACAACTCGATGATGTAACCTTCGCCAGCCTCCTGAATCATCGCGTTAATCTGATGCTCAAAATCCAGGGCAGACTCAAAATCAATGCGCCCGCTGACTCGCAAAATCTTGCACCCGTCCAAAGACTCACTTTTCGCGATCATTCAGGGATTTCTTGACTTTTTTTCTCAATCGCAGGCAATTCCACGGTTCTCTCCACTCGTAATGCGTTTCATCCATCATTTTCAGCACCAGATATAGCCCAAGACCGCCCACCGCTCGATCTGAGATGCTTTGGCCGAGCGAAGTTGGTCCCGGTTGCACCAACGGATTAAAGCGATGCCCGTTATCTTTCAATTCAATCTGCAACCAGTCCTCGTCGAATTCGATCTTTAAATAGGACCGCTGATCGGGTTCGAGGTTGAATCCGTATTTTAGAAGATTCGACACCAACTCATCTATCACCAGCAAGACCGTAGCACGAAGCTCGAACCCTTCCAGTTCGCTGGAAAGAGTCGACTCCAGCTCCTGCTTCAAAGATTGCAGCGCAGTCGACTGATTCCGAATTTCGTGGGAAAATAGTAGACGCATCGCACCGCTTCTTTCGATGAATGTGCGCGGTTTCCTCGTCATTAACCCACAAGCATGCAAAGGATCAATACTCCAAACTCCGATTAAGGAAAAAAGGCATCACTGGGACAGCAACTCCAACAATTGGTACTGTACATCGCGGATCATCTGAGATTTCGTCGTCTGTCGCTCCCTTCTACGCTCGACCCTTCATAGGGTGCCGGCAAGCCCAAGCCGAACCTTCCAAATCGGCGCGGACAATGGATAATAACAGGACGACGTGCTAAAGAAAATCCTTCAAATGCCGATCAAATATTTCTAGGACGCGGCGAACACAAAGGGGGCTCGTTCGAAGCGCAAACAGAAATACTGCACGAAATTTTCATAATGCTATGCCGAAAGCGGTCGACTCAGTTTCAAAAACTCCGCCGATTTCACGCCGTTCGGTCCAGGTTCGCTCGATAAGCGCCACCAAAGTGCTCGCTTTGGCTCTCCTTTTTGCCATCGCCGCACTGAGCGTCGTGTTCCTCCTTTTGCAGTAAACACGAGTCGCTTCGCTCGAACTGCATCAGGAGCTCTCTACGGCACCAGAGTTTTCGCTTCAAACGGTGGAATTATAATGAAAATCAGAGTCGAGAATGAGGCCACGAACTTTAAATCATCCCCGTTTGATCAAATTGGTGGCGGTACCCGTCCAATATTTGTATGAAGAAGTTTATCCTCCTCGTGCTGGTTCTTGCGGGCTTGGCGTTCGTCGCTGAACCGGCCGCGCGTGCTGGTGTCCAGTTTTCTTTCGGGTTCCCAATCCCAGTTCCCTTCTTTTATGGCCCCGGCTTTTACGGACCCGGTCCGTACTACTATTACGGTGCTCCGTATTATGGATATGGATACGGATACGGCGGATATTATTATCGACCGTACTGGCGCCACCGCTACTACGGCGGCCGGTACTACGGACGTCCATATTACGGACGCTGGCACCATTAATCCCGAGCTGGCGGTGGCCTGGATCCAAGTCCTTCAAAGCGTTCAGGTACTCTGAGGTTTGCCTCACGGGCGTGCTCCGGTTCGCGAAGCTTCTTCCCAAAGCAGGGGTTACCCGAAAACCGAAACCCCATCTCGAAGGAGAACCTTCGAAGCCCGCTCACTAGGCTCCCTCTGATTCGCCTAAGCCCAGCTGATGTAGAGTTCGTATTGCCGCCCGAGTCTCGTTTCGGAGCATGATCAGCTTCTCGCGAGTCCATTCGAACTGCTCCCGCTTTTTTTCAATCCATTGTTTTTCGATTGCCTCTAGACGGGTCCGGGCCGCGGCGAGAGTCGCGGCAGCTGTCTCTGTGAGCCCGCCGCCCGCGAGGCTGGTATCGAGCCGTCGGTGAGCCTCGGCTAGTTCCGCAAGAATAATCTTTTGCTCTGGAACACGGCGAAGTTTTCCGGCCAGCCCAAGCTTGGAAAGCGTCCAAATCGCCCACTTTGTCGGATCGAACTGCCACGGCTTCACGCCGTTTCGATAGTCATACTGAAACTCGTGATGAAAATTGTGATACCCCTCTCCCAAGGTCACAATAGCCATGAGCCAAGAGTCCCGTGCGCTGCATTTGGACGAATAAGGGCGATCGCCGAGATAATGGCACAACGAGTTGATGCAAAAAGTGCAGTGCTGGAGAACAACGATGCGAGCCACTCCCCCGATTAGGAAGGCGCCAAGGGCCGAAACCCATCCGCCCCAGAGAAATCCAACGATCGACGGCAATACAAAAGCTACAACAGCGGCGATCCAGTGGATGTGGCGATGCTGCCACATGACTAGAGGATCCTTTTTTAGGTCGGCTACGTTGTCAAAAGGTGGTGGCGGGTCGAGTTTGAAGAGCAGCCAACCGATGTGGGCATGGAATAAACCCTTGGAGATACAGTACGGATCGTCATCGTGGTCGACATGCTTATGATGGCTGCGATGTTCGCAAGCCCACAGGAGCACGGAATTTTCAAATGCCGCTGCACCGAAGAGCAAAGTGAAAAGGCGCACGATCCAGTGGGCCTCAAAAGTTCGATGGGAGAAAAGCCGGTGATACCCGATTGTGATTGAAAATCCGGTGGCAAAAAACATCACGAAAAAGAGCACGACCTGGAAGGTGTCCAGGCCGAAAAACCAGAGATAAACGGGCGCGGCGGTGAGTGCCAAAAACAAGGTGCCGATAAGAAAGGAACTGATCAGCCAATTAACTTTTTCGAAAGGGATTCGTGAAAACATACTGTTTCTTCTTTGTTTCGAAGCCTGAAGAGTGGGACCTGCAGGACGAAACACACCGGCCGGAATCCCGTTTCATTTGAAAGAACGTTACTTTTATCCCGATGGTCACTGAATCCAGCGTTCAACTCTTTCCGTCCCGGCTCACCCCAAACGATAAACTATGCGGGCTTTGCTGAGATCATACGGCGACATTTCAAGTTTCACGCGATCGCCCAGATTCAGTCGGATAAAGCGTTTGCGCATTTT
>JAFAQT010000046.1 GCA_019246215.1 Verrucomicrobiota bacterium | reverse complement strand
CATTTAAGATTGCTGGATTTCAAGATCTGCAAAAGTGCTCAGCTCCGCTCCGTTCAGATCGGAGACGGCCCAGAATTCGAATCCATCACGGGCCCAATGCGAAACATTATAACCGTCCTTTGTAAAAGCTGTTGCAGCTGTGTTGTGGCTGGGGTCCGCCGGCCAGATGAACAAGTTAATAACGTGTTGGCGGCGTTGGTAGACCACTGCTGCTACCTCGCGACCGTTGAAATAATCCAAACGACCACCGATCAAGCGGAATCCTTCGTTGACGAAATCGTGCACCGGCGGCGAGAATTTAAGCTTACCATTGAACCAGGGTTTGACCGTATGCTGATCGGTCGATGGGACATCGAGAAGGTGAGTGCCAAGTAATGAGCGGACGTGACTTGAGATCACTTCCTGTGCGAGCACTTTGGCGCTCGAGCGATCAAACATTCCCCTCTGGTTCGTGTAAACCAGCCCCAGCATGATGGTGATTGTCGCTGCCAAGGCGAGCGGAACAGAGAACCATGGAACGGCAAGCCTGCTGCTGGATCGCTGCTTTAACCGGGATCTAGCAGCAGGAATAACAGATTGAACCTTCCCAAGCAGAGAGTGTGGGACTTCAAATCTGACCTGGGAATCGTTAATCAAAGTCACCACCGTCTTCCGGGCGTCGAGAAGTTGCTGGCATCTGATGCAGTCCCGCAAATGTTGCTCCACAAGGACTGTGGCGGAGACGTCCAGTTCGTTATCGATATAAGCATCGATATAATCGTGGCATTCTTCGCAATTCATAGTTGGTCGTGCACTTTTCGATCCGCCAACATCAGATAGAGCTGGTGCCGAGCACGCGCAAGGCGTGACATCACTGTACCAATCGGAACTCCGCTCACTTCGGAAATTTCCTTGTATGATAGACCCTCCAGTTCCCGGAGAACCACCACTTCGCGAAAATCGATCGGCAAAGCTGCGATGGCCTCCCGCACGGCCTCCGCGGTCGCCTTTTTTGAAAGGCTAGCCGAAGGGAGGGGGGAGGTATCGGCGATCTCATTGGCTTCCGAGTCCAGTGGCACCTGCTTCTGTTTCAGATTCCGAGCGCTCAGTCCGTTGTAGCATGTATTTCGCACGATCCGCAGGAACCAGGCGCGACAGTTTTTTCCCTCGTGGAAGCTGGAGAAAAAACGAAATGCCCTTAGATATGACTCCTGGACCATATCCTCCGCATCTTCTTGGTTTCTCATCAGCCAACGCGCCAGGTTGTATGCATCTTTCATCAGCGGCAGCAGCAGGTCCTCAAAGCGGGCGCGATTTTGCTCGTCATTCATGGCCGGCGGCTACCCTACGATAAAACATACCGCCATACGATGGCGTTTATTCCCCGGCCCCGAGATCTTTGCGATGGCCGTACGACCAACGGGGGGTTCTGTTGCGAATAATCGTGCAAGAGCGCATGATGTCCGGATTTCGTCCTGGAACAAGGGATTTGATTTTGACCATCGAGACCAAGCGACCATGTCGGTCCTCACCTCTTGTTACATGCCCGATTGTAGTGGCAGTATTCGCTGTCTGCCTGAAGGTAGGTTCTCTTTCTGCGGGAAACTCTCTTTCCGACCCTGTCGCTAGGGTCAAACCAGAGTCCGACCTCGCCAAATCTCGATTTTCAGTTGCAACGGAGACTCCCTCGGAATCTTTCCGGGTCGACGAGACGCCGCCAAATCCGCCTCAAGCTATTTCGAGCGAGACGGCCGACCGCCTCCTCCGTGCAGCGGCTACCGAATACGTTCTTTCCGGCAGTTCTCCATCGCTCGACCGTGAGATGACGCTCTATGCGAAGCATGTGGTAGACTATTACGACCAAGGCGCTAAAAGCACCGACGAGATTCGCGCTGATCTTTTCGAGCTGCGAAAAAGGTGGCCATCAAGGCGTTACGAGATCTCAAGAATCGTGCGCACGCAGTATGATCCCAACAAGGATGTCGGGACCGTCATTGTGGATTATACCTTTGAAGTCTCGAACGGTACCAAACGCAAAGCTGGCGAAGTGGAAACTTTTCTCATCTTTGATGCTGTCTCCAGAGGACCGAGGGTGATCTTGGTCAACGAACATAAGGTGCAATGAGCCGGAAACGGCCAAAGGCAAACGGCATTTGATGAAGTGACAGGCAAACTTCCAGGACGCAGGTCGGGCCAAATCCGACGTCGTACTGGAGAGCTTATGCGTTTTCTGGTGGGTAGGTCCAGTACAGGTCCGGCGGCAAATCCAGCTTCGGACAGTTCCCGAGTTCGTAGATGAAGTTGAGCTTTGGCTCAGTGTTCAGGTAATAGTGCAAATCGATGTCGAACTGGCCTGTCTGCAGAACGCCGATTTCCTTGTTCCGATATCCCTGGAGGACTGCATCCATTGAATCCTCCGTGATCTGCTCCTTGATATGGTGCATGCCCTCTCCGTGTTTCTCTATGAACGCTTCATAGATGGTAGGGCCGTAAACAGGCTGGATAATCTCAAGCTGCATGTCACCAACCCATGATAGGGCGATAAGAAACTTGAAGGGCACAGTAACGTTTTTGTCGTCAACCTTAAGGTACTTCAGTGACTTGTCGGTGAAGGTCAGCACTGTCCATGGCCCGATATTCAGGTTTTCGACCCACGCTTTCATACTCTTTTCCAGATTACGAGTGACCCATGCTATCTGATAGATTTTCCGCTTCTTGTTAAATTCTCGCAGTTCTTGGTTGTTCATATAGGTTTAAATTCCAACAAAGGTATCAAAACTCGCAGGCTTTTTCGCAACCTTAATGCAGTTCTAATAAGCCGCTTGCAGGCTTCGGCTATTTCCTGTTCTTGTTTTCCGCCTGCAGAAACTCACGCGGATTCCCTACCGACACCGCCGCGTGAAGCGATGCACATTTTCGTTTCCATTGAGCACCCTCGAGTGGCCATACGCAGCGCCGGCTCGTCGATCACGCGCAGGATGAGATAACTATTGAGTATTTGTCCGAAGGCCTTGAGAGGCTTGATAGAGCCCGTGCTGTTTCGAGTAGGATTTGAGCCGCCGAAAGAGATCGGAGGATATCGTTTCCTTAAGTTTGATCCTGGCGATGAAGCGTAAAATGTCTTCCGAATACTGCAAGACGCGATCGGTATCGCAATAGGCCGTGGGTTTAATATGCCAAGTGGAACGGTCGTCCTTTGGACGGTTTTTGAAAATAAACGACATCGTTGTGCATCAAGCGGTCGATAAGGTAGGCGCTTTCTCGATGGGCCGAGCCTCAAAACGCGGCGCTTTACTGCTCTAAATTTCGAACCGCCCCCCATCGCCGAAGGTCATTGTGAACACGGGAGGCAGCCAAGAGCAGGAATTTAGTTCCGAAACGTGGTTTGACGCTTTAATATAAAAGGAAGACGCAATTGCTCGTGCAAGGGGACAACAGTTTGCCAGGCGCTGTGCTGGCCGCGTTCTCACCACCCGGTGCGACTGTTGCGTTGCTTGCGGCTCACAATGCGGCTGAAGGGGGGGTAGGACTATGAGCACAGAGGCCCAACGC
>JAFAQT010000169.1 GCA_019246215.1 Verrucomicrobiota bacterium | reverse complement strand
ATTCTCCTTTGAGCATTGCTTCGCGTAGATAGCCATTTGGCTGGCCAGTTTGTCTGGTAACCAGCGATCATCAGAATCCAAAAAAGCAACCAGAGGATAACTCGATTCCTTGACTCCGGTATTACGGGCTGCCGAAACTCCCAGATTAATCGGATGGCGAATCAGCCTGACCCGCTGGTCAGCGATGAGCTCGACAGGAAAGATCTGATCAAAATTGGAACCATCGTCGATCACGATCAGCTCGAAATCAACCCAGGTTTGGGCTAGAACGCTCTTCGCAGCGCGTAACGTTAACTGAGGGCGATTGAAACTCGGTATGACGACCGAAACCGAAAGGTTCTCTTTCATTCCGTTTTGTCGCTCATCGGTCGAAGACCAAACCGGGTACTCTTCTCCCTATTCGCCTCGCACATCCCAGACAAATCCGCTGCAGCATCAGTCACGGACTTGACCTTTTTGCCCTCTCATTGGCAGAACGCCGCCCAAGGTCGTTAACCATCTCTGCATCCTGCGATGAAGTGCTCTTTGTACGGCGAGTCTCAACAGCTGCAGAGATCGTCGAACATTGAGCTCATCCCATATTTCGAAATACTGCTGAGGGTGAACCACTGAAAGAGGAAATGTGTTAACCCCCTCGACCATCAGTCCTGGCACTTGCGGCAGGAAGTCTCGCCGGCAGAACAATAAAGCATTTTGGCGGTACCAGCGTGCGATATGTGGATTATCCCAGATCATTGGCCGCAGGACGTCGCAGGTGACATAGTCGTATTGATTGAAAATAGCTGCCCAGTGGCTTTGCCATTGTTCGTTGATGTGGGCCGTGCCGCCCTGCCTGGGAATGGCCGCAGAGAACAGGATTACGGGCGACAATCGCGTGAGGTCCTCGACGAAACTGGTGCTTCGGCTTGCCGGTAGATGCTCCGCAACCTCCATCGAGATGGTGATGTCAAATGAACGGTCCAAACGCAATGGCTGGCGGAGATCCGCTTCGTGAAAAGCAGAAACTGGAATCTGGAGCGAGCTCTTGTCCACGTAAAATCCATCCACTCCGACGAGATCTTGAACACCAGCCTCATGAAAGGCCCTCAGCCATGTCCCGACCCCGCATCCCACATCACAAACTGAGCGAACAGGCACTAACTGCTGTACGATCGGAATGATTTGGGTCGCCGAGTGATACGACAGGTCTTTTTGCCCGACAAAAAACTCTTCACCATACGAAGTAGATCTTTTTCCGGCGCGACTTCCCAAACTGAAATGTCGCGGCTGGCCGGAGTCTGTTTCGATTTTAATCGGAATCTCACCAGCCGAAGGAAGTGGTTTGGTTTTCTGGTCAATCGCCTGCCGTGAACTCATTGGGATTAACTTGCAGAACTGATAAATTTACTCGGAACGGATTTGCAACGGCCGCCTTACCGATGGTCAGGCATCGTGAGTTAACTTTGTTACCTTCTTCTGGATTTTCCGGACGAACTCGACCGCGAACCCTCCGCGTTTGCGCCAGTCCCGTTTTCGCTGTTCGCTGGCAGTCTGCTTTTCTAAATTCCATGGAAACGGTCGGGCGAACTTGTAGTCGGGTTTCACCGGCAGCGCAAAGGCCAGAATGTAGGCTCGGCGCGGATTCGGCGAGATGTTTGGCCCGGTATGGTGCAGGGTGCGAGTATGATGAATGGTGCATCCGCCAGCAGGTAGCGGGCACGCCACCGCTTTGGTCTGATCAAAATCATCCACGCAAGCCAGCGCGTGAATTCTCGGATCGTTACCCGGAGAAGCATGACGGAGGACCGGCTGACGATGGGATCCCGGCAGAAACTCCATACATCCGCTGGTGGTATCCACGGGTTGTAGCGGCATCCAGATACTTATCTCATCGTATCCTGGCGCATAGTCTAGACGAAAAGCTTCATCTTGATGCCACGGGGTGGGCGCACCGATTCCCGGTGGCTTCAAAATAGCGTGCTCAAAGCTGCCGTATGCCTTCGAGCCGAGCAGTTGTTTTGCGATCGCGAGGCCATTCGCCCGAAATACTGTTTCCTTCAATTCGGGTGCGAAGAGAACCGGATCGAGTATTTGTGGAGAGGTGTGCGGTTTATTATCATCCTCATCGATGCTAACCGCATCGAAGTACGCCCCTTGCCGACGGCCAGCTTTTTCGGCAAAGAGACGATCGTAAACGCTCTTCAAAAACTCCACTTCCTCTGGCGGACTGATGTTTTCCAGTTGGAGATAGCCTTGTTCTTTAAAGCGCTGAGTCTGTTCATCACTCAACGCCAACGTGGGTTTTGTTTTCATAGAAAATGATCCCGACTGAACTTTTTTTCGAGTAGCCGGGTTCTCCTTTGCAGCGGGATCCGTTGCAATTGCTGATACTGCCGCCAAATATGGAACAACTGGACCTTCTTTGACGATTTACCCTGAAAGTTTTATTTGACCGGGAGCTGTTGCGCCGAGCACTCGTTCGACCTCCTCCCGAACGATGCTGGCAAACTTTTCGTAGGAAAATTCTCGTTGAACCACTTCTCTGCCTCGTTTTGCAAGGGCAAGTCTCCACTGGTGGTCGTTGATTAAACTGATACAATGGTTCGCTAAATTCTCGGCGTTTGCTACCACTAAGAGAGAATCGCCGGGTGATAGAAGATCTTCGAAGCCTCGATGACCCATGGTTGTGGAGACGCATGTCCGCTCGAAAGCGAGGCTCTCCAGGACTTTGATATTTGTCCCTGCCCCAGTCCAAAGCGGGCATAGAGTGAGCCAGCTTGCCTTGTACAGAGCAGCGAGATCGTCTACAAATCCCAAGACTCTGACTCCGGGGACGGTTTGCCATCGCCCGGCTACTGCAGGATCGTTCCGACCCGCGAGCCAATACTCCGCGGATGGACAGGCTGCTCGCACCTTTGGCCATCCTTCGCGGATGAACCGGTCGATTCCATCACGGTTGGGCAGGTAAGTGAGAACTCCGACCGTGAGGATGACAGGGTTTGCCGAGCTCGAACCATTCGATTGGGGCGTGAATGCCGGGATGTGGTAGGGAATATTGGGCAGAATCGCGGCATTGCGAGTAACTGGATACCGCCGGTCACCCGTTTTCGTCACCCAAAGCCCATTGAACTTTGGAAGCCATTTCTGAAAAGCTCCCTTGACCTGCGAAGAGTGTGCCGAATTGAGAAGTCTCCTCCAGCGGGGACGGGTCGGATCTTGAGCTTGTTGGGCCAGGATTTCGAACCCAATATCGTCTACGTCCAGCAAACAAGGCAGCTGTCCGACGATCCCGGTCTTGACAATTGGTTTGAGATATCGTCCGACTGCCAGGGAATATCGGGTAGGACGAAGAACATCCAAAAGACCCCGGTTTAAACGGTGATCGACCTCATAGTCCCAATGCTTTGGGACAGTCACGTGCAGGATGCGATCTATGGTTAAGCTGAAAATCGACTTTTCGAAAAGCCGATGAATCGAGTACCCTTGAGGCTGCCACTGAAAGCTTCCAAGTAAATTCATAGAAGCCGGCATGGAAGGCTGGGGTTCAATGGGCTTGTAGGGATCAGTGCAAAGAATCAGATCGACCGGGGCAATTTCACTCAACGCCTTCCACAGGAAGTAAGTTCTTTGGTTGGCGCCGCTTTCGGGAGGGAAAGGGAGGAATGGCGAGACTAACAATATGCGCTTCTGCTGCCGGAAATTGGGGCCTGTGACCGGGGAATGATCCCATGGCTGCCACCTCGGTACGACTTCCTGTTCCGATCGAGATTTGACGTCAGTCATCAGTCGAATTATCTCTCTGTTAGGTTTTGCATCAGCATGCCGAGTTCTTGAAGCCGTTTGAAGCCGAGCAGTTCGCCCTTGGTTCTCCATAGAGCCAGCCGAAGATGCACCGAAAAACCTGAAGCCACATATCGGATCCAAAAAAACAGATACTTTAGCCTCACAATTCGCAGCCTGTGAGCGGAAAGATTATCGCTCGCGAATTTGTAGAGCGATGAAAGAACAACTTGCGATTCGGCTTTACCTGCGACCAGCCGGCTCATGTATTCCTGAGTGGTGCGTCTTTCCGGAATGAGATGCGTAATCTTCAACCTTATAAAAGAAGCGGTCCCCAATCCCAGTTCGCAGGCGAGTAATCCTATGTCCGTGTCTCCACAGGAAGCGAGCGACTCTCCCGCTCTATCTAAAGACCGCCGAACACTGTCTCGTTTACAAACGCTGACGTATCGGTCGGCAACCGTCCTCCGCACGCACATTCCAACTCCAAATGGCAGTGAGTGGTTCGATGTCGGAATATTAGCCCACAAATCACGATCAAGGCGACGTATTGCCAGTGCACCGTCATAGGCGGCCAGCCATTCTGGAGGAGGCTTCTCGTATTCAGGTTCAATGCGACCAGCTCCCCAGCAGCCCAGTTCGGGGCGAGATTTGCCGATGCCCACTCCTATCTCGAGATAGGAAGGCTCCAGGATGCTGTCATCATCGACAAAGACGATCAATTCTCCTTGCGCCTCTCGAATGCCGCGCAGACGTGCTGGCGTAAGGCCAAGAACTTCCTCTCGAATGTGACGAGCGTTTGGGTGCCAGGTCAGATTGACTAGATCGGCAATTGCGCGCTGGGATGCATTGTCGACCACCAGCAATTCCCATTCAGTC
>JAFAQT010000130.1 GCA_019246215.1 Verrucomicrobiota bacterium | reverse complement strand
CACTGCAAGCTCAAGACCAACGCGTTCGCTGATAATGGCTCGGTTCTGGATCAAGTGTTTGTAGACACCCGCTCCCACGGTGCCAAGACCTGCTAGTCCAATACCGATCTGGTCCATTTTTGAGGAGGCGCACTATCGCGAATGTCGGATCAACAGTAAAGTCCTGAGTTTGTGACCCGCGAGGCTTGGTAAGACAAAGCTAGAATTCCGTCGGATTTGAAAGGTCGAAGGCTTGGCGGCGCTTATTTGGAATGAGCGCTTGGAAGGCGTTTCACTTCTAACCGGGAATATGAAAGGCTAATCAGGAGCCTGGCCCCTGATTATCAAAATGCCAGTCATCCCCAGGTCGGCGACTTTAGAATCGCTCTCAGTCGAGCCGCCACGCCCTCGAGCAATCTAGCGAGTCTGTACCGGTCGATCCCCTCGCTTCACGTCAGAGCGCTTGTTCTTCGAAGGAGACTTTGACTCTGTGGGAGGTATCTCTCGCGTCAATCAATAGGTCCGGCAGCTATGCTTCTCTACCTTGCCATGACGTTCAGCACCTGATCGACTTCCGCTTCGGTGTTCTACCGATGGGGACTGAAACGAATGTAATGCTTGCCCTGTCGGTCCTGTCGAGATGAACAAACGATGTTCGCATCGGTCAACCGTTGGAATAAGGCCTCCATGTCGGTCCCAGCGCGCGAGACTGTGAGAATTCCTGAGGCATTCGGGCCCCCTGTTGGCCCTAAGAACGTAAATCCCAATCCCTCCAAACCACCAGCGAGCCGAGCGATCACCGTCAGGATGCGTTCAGCCACCCTGGCAATCCCTATTTCGAGCAAGAGATCAATCGCGGCCTTCATACCGAAAATCCCCATCACGTTCATTGCACCCGGTTCATACCTTTGCGCAGTCGGATGGAATTCGATTTCCTCTTGCGCGACAAATCCCGGTGCCTTGACATTCCACGAGCCAAGAAGAGTTGGCCGACAAAGATTGAAACACTCCTTTCGGACATAAACGATTCCGATTGCTAAAGGGCCCAGCATCCATTTGTGCGCGTCGGCGCTGAGAAAATCCACGTATTCGACCGTTGTCGGAAAAGCGCCGAGGGTCTGAATGGCATCGACCGAGAAGAGAATCTCTCGTTCCCTCAGCAATTTCCCGATCGCATTCAGATCGATCCGATATCCGGAAACGAAATTACACGATGCCAAAGCGACTAATTTTGTTTTTGAGGTCAGCGCTTCCCCGATGAGTTCGGGCGTTAAAGCTCCGGTCTCGGCCGGCTGCAGTAAACGGACGGTCACGCCGCGTGACCGCAGGTTTAACCACGGGTAGACATTGGCTGGATAATCATCCAGGTAACAGATCACTTCATCTCCGGTCCGCCAATCGATTCCATTCGCGAACAAACTCAGTCCGAGCGAGGTCGGACCGATCAAAGCGATTTCCTCCGGGCTGCTTCGGATCAGATTTGCCGCTGAAATGCGCGCTTCCTGAATCGATTGCACCAGCGCGGCGAAGTTTTCGAAATTGGCGGCACTCTCCTCGGTAAACCGAATAATTGCGTTTGCGACCACACGCGGCAAAGCGGTTACTGCGGCGTGCGCCATGAAAATTTTGTTGCCGCAGATCGGAAACGCGGTCTTCCGCTTTTCTTCGTTATTTACCAGCTCGCTGAGAAAATCCATAGGACGCTACCAATAGGCAAAAATTCGAAATCTCACAGCGGGACTGCCAGCTCACGCACATGGTTATGATAATCCTGATGCGCGCGCAGGATGTTAGTTCTTCTTTTTTTCACCTTCTTCGATCAGTTTCCAGAAGCCAGAGTGCTCCTGCAGCTGTTCATCTTCCCCTAGGGGTAGCTTGGAACGAAAAAGGAAATCCCGAATGGTGTTTTTGTGCAGAACCCGGTGCACTAGGACGCCTTCCGGGCTGCGCTCGAAGTAGATCCTGTAATCGTTGGTTCGATAGCGATAGAGACGTTTTCCTTCCCGCTCAATGACGCCGAACGCCTGGGAATCAAGGCTGTCCAGGTCGTCAGGCAAAAACTGAAATTCAGCAAGCAATTCTAGTTGAAGCTTTTTTGGGATTCTAGCCATCTCGGCCGCACTGATTTCGTTGAACACGATCTGATACATAAAGTCAGTTCTCGTTCTCTTCAGAGTAGCACAGGGAATTCCGAGTTCCCACATTGTGGTTGCGCGTGCCTTAAGCTATGTCATTTGTGGTTTTCCCTTCTTGCCCGGTTTCCGAGCTAAAAGGAAAGCTCCCCTATGAAGTTATTGCTGTTTATACTTTTCGTGTTCGCCGGCTCGGCTTTTGGACAGTTGACCTGGGAAACCACTGAACGAACGTTCAACTCCAAACCAGAAGATAAGGAAGTCATCGCAAAGTACAAATTTACCAATACAGGCGCGGAGACCGTAAAGATCCAGAACGTACGTACTTCGTGTGGCTGCACGACGGCGGCCTTGAACAAAAGCGATTATGCGCCAGGCGAATCGGGTGAGATTGAAGCAAAATTCACCTTTTCCGGTCGGACCGGTCGTCAGGAAAAGAGTATCATAGTAACTACAACAGCCCGCCCCGAACAGCCGACCATGCTGAGGCTGCACGTTTACATCCAGGAAACGGTCAAAATTGAGCCGCAATTTGTTCTTTGGCAGCTAGGGGAAGAGCCTGCTCCCAAGGTTATCCATATCGCCGTCGCGCAGGATGCGGCAGCTAAGATTGTTTCTGTTACTTCTGACAACCCTGCGTTGAAAGTTAAATTGACGGAACTGAAACCTGGCAAGGTATACGAGGTGCAGATCACTCCTGATAGCGCCACCAAACCAGCGGCGGCTACGCTCATGATCCGAACGGATTACCCGCCTGACAACCCGGAGACGAGATACGCCTACGCTCGTGTTAAATGACCGCAGTTCGCCAGGCCTTGCTGATTCTCCTGGCTGCGCTCATTCCTGCGAGCCTGACCGCGGCGTTCCATCCGCGGCGCCCACCCTGGTTTCAGGAGACATTGGCGCCGGGAGAAGAAACACTTCCTACCGTATTGGCCTGGGGCCAAAATGTTTTTTGGGTCGACGCGCGATCAGCGGACGAATACATGGAAGAACATGTTCCAGGTGCAATACGACTGAACCTGGAAGATTGGGAGCAGTTGTTTCCCAAGTTTCTTGACAGCTGGTCTCCGGGAAAAAAGGTCGTGGTCTATTGCAGCGCGGCGACCTGCGAGCTAAGTCGTGAGGTTGCGGAACGCCTGCGACAGAATGGTATTTCGTCGGTGTTTGTTTTGAAAGGGGGCTGGGAGGCGTGGAAGGTCAAAAAGTGATAGGTCGAGTGCGCTTTCCTGCTTGGCGGCGTCTGGCGGAGCTCACGCGCATGTTGGCGCGGATCGTGTTGGGCGCTCTCTTCATCCTGACAGGAGCAGCGAAGGCGTATGATCCGGGTACATTCGCAACCGAGATTCAGCGTTACAATCTCATTCCGTGGATGCCAGGAGCAATCGTTGCGGTGTACCTTCCCTGGTTGGAAATTTTGGCAGGCGCACTCCTGGTACTGAAAAGATTTGAGCGGGGAGCTCTGCTTCTGATCAGCTGTTTATTGTTCGTTTTCACTTTTGCCTTGGCCAGCGCAACCTTTCGAGGGCTCGGCATCGATTGCGGCTGTTTCGGAAAAGCCTTCACCGCCACCGGGACGGTTTTTCCGTTGGTGCGGAATTTTTTGCTGCTCGCATTCACAGGTTACCTCTGGTTCGGCGATCAATGAATACCTGTTTTCGCTGTTGGGCAGAAATAGAGATCGAGGCGATGCGAGCCAACCTCCGAACGATTCGTTCCCTTGTCTCCTCCGAGGTTCGAATCATCGCGATCGTGAAAGCGGACGCCTACGGACATGGCTTATCTGAAGTGGCACGCCAACTTGATCGGGATGTGGACTTGTTTGGCGTTGCAAATCTCTCAGAGGCTCGGATAATTCGTTCGACAGGTGCGGTGGCGCCCATATTGATTCTAGGTCCCGCGTTACCCGAAGAACGGCAAACAATTTTCGATGAGGCGTTTATCCCGTCCGTCTCGACTGTGGAAGAGGCCGCCGGATATGCAAAGTGCGTGGCCCCCGGCGAATGGATGCCGATTCATTTTGTCATCGACACCGGAATGGGCAGAATCGGATCGTCGGAGGACGAGGCGGATCAGATTTTTCGTGCGATTTGCGCTATGTCTGAACTTCGGGTAACGGCGTTATCTTCCCATCTTCCAGTGGCGGATGAAGACGAGAATTATACAGCGCGACAGTTAGAGCGCTTTCGAGCTCTCGGAGCGCATCTGCTCCCTGAGCTTCAACCGGTCACGGTATTGAACAGCGCGGGAGTGATGCGATTCGGCAAAAGGGCGAGGGCTGGTGATCTTGTGCGTGTCGGATTGAGTGTCTATGGGATTTCGCCGCTGGAGGATTTCCAGGATAAGTTTCGTCCGGCAATGACCCTCAAAACGAGAGTCGTCCTGGTTCGGGCGTTTGGGCCCGGGCGCAGCGTCAGCTATGGAAGAACATTTGTAACACCTCGAAAAATGAAAGTGGCAACTCTCTGTGCGGGCTACGGAGACGGTGTTGATCGCCACTTGTCGGGCCAGGAAACGGATGTGCTAATCAAAGGGCATCGTTGCCGTTTGTTGGGCCGGGTGACCATGGATCAGATCATGGTGGACGTAACTCACCTTCAGCGGGTTGAGTCAGGTGACGAGGTCGTCCTCTTTGGTCGACAGGGTGAGAACGAGATTCTGGTCAGCGAACTGGCAACCAAAGCCGGAACAATAGCCTGGGAAATATTCACCGGGATAACCAAGCGTGTGGAGCGGGTTTACCGGTGAAGGGAATATCTGTCGACGTATCGTCGAGTTACCGGATGTGAAAGGGCCCGTTGGCGGCGCGACTACCTCGCTTTTCTTAGAGGGCCTCAGAGCTCCTCTTTTCGTTGATATGGCGACACGACGATACGTGCTTTCCCGCCGGGTCGAAGAGTGGTTTGTTGACCTATGCCGCCTGAGCATGCACCGAACCGACTGATTCACGAGAAATCTCCCTACCTTCTCCAGCATTCGCACAACCCCGTCGACTGGTATCCTTGGGGACCGGAGGCATTCCAAAAGGCGCAATCAGAGAAGAAGCCGATTTTTCTTTCGATCGGCTATTCCACTTGTCACTGGTGTCACGTGATGGAACGGGAATCGTTTGAGAATCCATCCATCGCGGAAATCCTGAACCAGCATTACGTCAGCATCAAAGTTGATCGGGAAGAGCGGCCGGATGTGGATCGGGTCTACATGACATTCGTGCAAAGTACTACCGGTTCGGGAGGCTGGCCGATGAGCGTGTTTCTCACGCCGGAACTTAAGCCATTTCTGGGCGGCACCTACTATCCCCCAGATGATCGATACGGTAGACCTGGATTCCGAACTTTGCTAACTCGAGTCGCAGAAGTATGGGAGAAGAATCCCGAGAAAATTATCGATCAGGGAGCCCGGTTTACGGAGGCGATTCAAACTCATCTCCGGGACACGCAATCCATTGAATCTGGCGCGTTAACACCGAACTGGCTGGAGAACGGGTACCGACAGTTAGCCTCCAGCTTCGATCCTGAGCAGGGAGGATTCAGTTCTGCGCCAAAGTTTCCGCGCCCGGCGGTCTTCAATTTTCTGCTACGATACTGGCGGCGCACCCGTAAGACGAATGCATTCGAAATGGTGGAGTTCACCCTTCGGAAAATGGCGCGCGGTGGAATGTACGACCATCTCGGCGGCGGTTTCCATCGCTATTCCGTGGATGAGCGGTGGCACGTGCCGCACTTTGAAAAAATGTTGTACGACCAGGCGCAACTCGCCGTTGCGTATTCTGAGATCGTTCAAGTAAGGCCAGATCCAGAGTTTGAACAAACACTTCGGGAGACTCTAGACTATGTCCTCCGCGATTTAAGCTCGCCCGAAGGTGGTTTTTACTCGGCAGAAGATGCCGACAGTCTGCCGCAATCAGGCGTTGCGGAAAAACGCGAGGGGGCGTTTTACGTTTGGACGCAAGAGGAGGTTGATTATCTGCTTACGCCGGAAGAATCGATTATTTTTCGAAGAATGTATGGGATCGAACGGGTGGGGAATGTCGCTGCGGCCAGCGATCCACAAGGTGAATTGGCGGGGCAAAACGTTTTATTTCTCCAAAACGATATGCAGATGGTGGCGAAGTTGACTGGTCGCAATCAGGACCAAGTGACGCAACTAGCTTCGGCCGCCCGACGAAAATTGAAAGCGGTTCGCGACCAACGTCCTCGGCCGCATCTTGACGACAAAATTCTGACCGCGTGGAATGGGCTCATGATTTCCGGTTTCGCGAAGGGCTTCCTCGTCCTCGGAGACCACCGGTACTTGGCAGCGGCGCAACGCGCCTGCGATTTTCTGCAAAATAAATTGTGCCAACCCCGATTGCTCCGGAGTTATCGCGGAACGGCCACAGAAACAAATGGGTTTGCTGAAGATTATGCATTCTTGATTCAGGGTCTTTTGGATCTGTACGAAGCCGATTTTGATGTCCGGTGGCTTCAATGGGCAGGGGAACTACAGGTCCAGATGGATGCGCTTTTTGCCGACCCGAACGGTGGATATTTCAGCACTAAAGAGGGCGCCCCCGATATCCTGTTCCGAATAAAGGAGGATCACGATGGAGCGGAACCGTCGGCCAATTCAGTCGCCGCAATGAACCTGGCCCGATTGGCCAGAATTTTTGATCGGACGGAGAGCCAGCACACGGGTGCTCGCGTTGTTGGAGCGTTTCACGCAGCGCTCGAATCCAGACCGGCTGCTTTGCCGCAGATGCTAGCAGCGTTGGACGCGGTTACGAGCGAACCGGTGCAGATCGTAATAGCGGGTGCGAAAGACCTGCCTGAAACGGTTGAACTTCTGCGTGTCATCCGTGGGCGCTTCTTGCCAAATAAAGCCGTGTTGTTGGCAGACGGCGGCCGAGGCCAGCACTGGTTGACCCAACACATTGAAGCGCTACGGCTGATGGCCCCACTTCACGGTCAATCCGCCGCTTATGTCTGCCAATATTTCCGCTGCGAACTCCCCGTGATCGAAGCAGAGCGGTTGGCCCGAATCCTTGATGCGTTGTAACAGCCGGCAGGTCGAGTTCCAGATCGGGGACAGGTCGAATGTAACGAATGTAGCGGAAAGGGACAGGGACAGGTCAAATGTTGCGCGAGAATTAAAATTTATTATACACTTTTATTATATGTTGTGTAATGTAGCCCTCGCTTATGCGTTTTCCCCGGGTCAAAGCCGAGGGGCAGGGTTTTTACCACTGTCTGTCCAGAACCGTTGAGGGCCGCTTCATCTTCCAGAGTTCTGGAGCCGGTTCTTTGGAGGCCCAGAAATTTG
>JAFAQT010000024.1 GCA_019246215.1 Verrucomicrobiota bacterium | reverse complement strand
AGCTTGGCCGATGTCCGAAAGTGCGAGCGTGCAAAAAACGGCCGTACCAAACAGAATGCAGCTCCGACCGTTACGGGTGAGCAAATCAGGAGGTCGAGATCGAAATGGGGCGGTGGTCGTTCTCATAAAAATAATATTTAACATACTTACTATATAATCTTTGTCCAGAGGTTCGACATTCGCTGCATTGCGGCCCGCGAACGACGCCGATTCTTCACTCTTCTCTTTAGCCAGGTCCCAGGTCATCCTGCCGACTACAGGAACGATTGGCTGCTCTTTCTGTGCGCGGTCATTCCCAACCAGTGAGGGCCGGAGCGCCTGTTCCGTGCCTTCGAGGGACCAAGGCCAAAGAAGACTTTGTGTGCCGCGCTGGAATCCTTTGATTCTAAATCTGACGTTCGGCTCGGTCTCGAGCCTTCCGCCCGTTACGGCGCACGTGCAGCCAATCATCGAACTCCAGGATCAGGTTAATCGGATGGAACCGAAACCTTAGGTTCCAGAGCAAGATCAGCCTGGCATCACGAACTCGCGATTTGTTTGCAGCCCAATCGGCGACTTCCTGGTCGTTTGCCCCCGTCGCTACAAACGTTTTGAATTCGGCGGCATCGATTTTTGTGAAATTGAAAAACGCGCGATCAAGAGGGCAGTTATAGTGATAGGGGCCGGCACAACCGGCGATTTCGGCACGGCACTTGTCGAGCGCCCGCGCGGCAATTGCGCCATATGGTCCGAGCGGAGACCGAACGCTGCGAGGAGCGCAGCGTGTCAGATTGGGTGCCAGGGCGAGGACCTTTTCGTTAGACATTTATGAATTTCAGTTGTGCCCGGTTCCGGTGCCAGCGCCAGTGCCACTGAATCGAAAGCGTCGCGCCATCGACGAACCGCTGGCTTTTTTGCCGCTAATAATTATAGTGAGCGCTAGAAATTTCCCGCTCCGAGCCATTCTTGCAAAAGAGATCGCCAATCGTAGCACAAACTCAACTTCATTGAAGCCCTGTTTTCTGAAACGATTCCATCCGGTTTTCTGCAGCTTGGCCTCGATCCAATCCGCCACGCCGGTACTACTTTGGGCCGCAACCGCTTTCCTGCAAGCCGCAGGACCGGATTTGCCGCTACTACGCCAACAACTGCAGTCAGCCGAGGAGGCCTCAGACAATCCGGCGATCGTGGAGTTGAGTCGACGGATTGTGGATGCGGATCCGAATGATTCAAAAACATGGCAAACGTTAGCTACGAAGGAGCTGGAATCAGGCGATCAGGATAGATGCGCAGCAACGCTTGAGGCATGGCAGGCCCGTGTTCATCCTCGCCCAAAGGTGATCGATGACATTCGCGGCGATCTCGCTCTGGCGCGTAAAGACGACAGATCAGCCGAACATTACTGGAGTCTGTATGTCGCTGCGAATCCCAAAGCGAGTGGTACCTTCGAGAAGCTCGCCAAGGTTAGCGAAACCGTGGAACATTGGCAAGAAGCGGTCGATTGGCTGACACGTGCCTTGGCGCTTGACAAAACACCTGCCGGATTAATCGCTCGAGCGAATGATTATCTGGAACTCCGGGACTGGGACAAAGCATATGCCGACATAAACCAGGCAAATGCCATCGATCCCTCTGACGGAGCCGTTAAAGAGGCTTTGCCTCGGTTCGAACTCCTGAGAAAGTTCATTGCGCAGATTCAGGTCCTGGATGCACAGGTCGCAAAATCCCCTGCGACACCGCTCCTGTGGCTTGATCGTGCGCGCCTGTTTACTTTGGGCAATCGCCCGAGTCTGGCCCTGAGAGATTCCGAGCATGCTATGAACCTGGCTCCGCTGATGATGAGAGCTCGGATTCAGGCCGGCGAGGCTTTGCTGGATCTCGGCCGCGGTGATGAGGCGGCAAACCTGGGGGTCAGCTACGATCTGAAACGCGACAAGAACGGTCATGTACCGGGGGAGGCTCTGCGCGCGCTTGGTACCGCGGACAGCCGTATCCTGAAAAACCCCGGCCAGCCTGAGCCCTTTATTATGCGAGCAAAAGCATTACGCGAGATCAACCAATACACTCTCGCGCTGGCCGACGCGCAAGTTGCCATGAAGCTCGATCCGCGTTCAGCGGCGGCGCATTTTCAGGCCGCGCACGCTGAAGAATGTTTAGGCCGAACACGCGAAGCGATTGATCATGTGGAAAGCGCCACTCTGCTTAACCCTGGCGACCCCGTGAGCTGGTATTATCGGGGACTGCTTGAGGCGCAACGCGCAAATTTTGAAGCCGCCATCCAATGTCAAACCCGCTCATTGGCCATCCGCGAATCAAGTTTGGCTCTCCTCGAACGAGCAAAGTGCGAGAGGAGAATCGGTCGGATCGCAGACGCCGAACTTGATACCGAGCGCAGTCAGCAGCTACCCCGGCCCTCAGAATGAAGTGCGCACTGTTTATTTTGTTTTCGTTTATTCCCTGGATCGTTGGGTCCGCAGAGGCGAAAAATCCGGGTTCCGATCCCGATGGCGTTCTCGTCGAACCAAGCAGTGGCGAGATCGAGGTCGGGACTGTCCTCACATTCACCTTCCCGACGGCGATGATTGCAGCCGCAAACATCGATGTCCCAAATCAGCCTGTGCCTTTCGCCAGCGAGCCTGCAATGGAAGGCGAGTTTCTCTGGAAGAGCCAGACCGAAGGCAAATTTACCGTAAAACGAGTAAAGGCTGGAGCCACCTATCATCTCACTCTCGCCCCCGCTTTGAACGATCTCACGAACCAACCGGTGCAACCAAGGGATTGGACGGCAGAATTCACGACCCCGAAGTTCTCTGTCACAGCGGATTTTGAGCTCCGTGACGAACTGAGCAGTCAGCCACAACTCCCAGTGGAATCCACCTACGATGTGGGTCTCAGGGATTTCGCTGAACACGCTTATTTTCAGGACCGCGACTCGCGTCAACGCTATCCGGTCGATGTCATTCAAAATCAAGAGGATCTCTCAGAAGCGCGCGATTTCCGGGTAACCCCGCGAGATCCACTGCCGGTCGCTCGGACCTACGATTTGATTGTGGACGGTCTTGTGGACTCAAACAGCCATGAACCTCTTTCGTACCCTCGCGTTTTTCCCGCCGGAACGACGGCTCCGCTGAAAATTGAATGGGTCGGAGCGTTCAATCACCCACTCGAAGAACCAAAAATCGAAATCAAGTTCAACGATGCGTTCGATCCCAGGAGCGTGACTCCTGACAAAATACAAATAGATCCAGCCGTGCCAAAGTTAAACTTACTGGCCGACGGGCAAATCATCGCTGCAAAAGGCGATTTTGATTTAACTCGGCACTACGTCGTCACCGTCTCTGCAGAGCTGAAGGGTCAGCGCGGATACGGTTTGCCAGCCGAATCGAAATGGGGCGCAACGTTTCATGCAAAGGATCCCTGCATCATTTTTCCCTCCTCAGAGCTTTACTTGCGTGCCCTCAGAGAGGTGCGTCTTTCGTTCCTCCAGATCAATACGGGCCCTGTACAATGGAAAATGGCGCGCGTTCCCTTGGAAAAGCTTGGTGCGGTCAAGGCACGGTTATCAGAATTTGAACGACCGCAGATTAATCCACTCACTGGAAAACCAGTGATTGATCCACGAACCAGTTTAAGTCAAATGCGGTCCACGGATTTACTTGTCGAATCGTTTGGGCTCCCGATCGTCGGTAGTGGCACCCTGGATGCCTCGTACGGCAACGAACAGATATTTCGCGAGATCAAATGCGTGTCGAGCGATGACCGGTCATTTTCGGGTCCTTATTTACTCGAAGCAAACTCTACCCTGCCCGGAGGACGTATCGTCGGGAATAGATCGATTATTCTAGTCAGCGACTATATCCTGTCGCAAAAGCGGACAGCGGGCTCTGTTATCGTGCGTATCGCGGAGATGTCCGATGCACAACCGGTCGCCGGGGTTAACGTTCGCGCTGTCACGGCTGAAAATATCGAGCTGCAGCACGGAACGACCGACAAGGATGGCATAGCGATATTTCGCCGTGCCTCGCTTTTCCCCGATAACCAGCCACATGCCACTCTCCTTATCGCTGACACGATTAACGGTCCCTTGGTTCGTTCGCTGGACATCAACGTGGGGTATACATCGGGAAGTGAAATAATTGCGCTCCCAGAAAAACGGCGTGCAGCAATCATTACTGATCGAAACCTCTACCGGCCAGGACAGTTGGTGAAGATCAAGGGTATCTTACGCGACGCGAATGAAACCAGTCTCACTATCCCCGCCTCGAACGAAGTTAGCTGGCAGGTGACAGAAGGCGATAAAACGCGCGTAATCAAAGAAGGGACCGCGATCCTCTCCCCGGATGGAACTTGGGAGACATCATGGCAGATTCCCGAAAAACTGCAGACTGGACACTATCAGGTCCATTGCAAAGTCGGGCTAGCCGCCTATGCGGGAATGGCGGATATCGATATCGAAGAATACCGTGTTCCGCTCTTCTCCGTCATAACAGAAGTTCGCAATGAGGTCGGGCCAGTGGCGCACGCCAGTATTTCGTCCGTCTACTTTCATGGCGCACCAAATACCGGCGCCCATGTCCACTGGCAAGCAACCTGGACAGTTTCCGCCGAAATCCGCAATGAAAGCTTCAAATGTTACAATACCTACGCGCAAATCGGCCCGCGCCTTGATCCTGACGCGGTGCCGACCAAGACTATCGAAGGGGAAATCAAACTCGACGAGCATGGCCGGGCGTCGGTGGAATGCGAGTCGCCGTTCAAGAATAATTCCGCGGTCGGACTTTGCGATGTTTCATGGCGTGCAGAGGTTACTTCGCTGGATGGCCAGACACTCGTAGGCGGCGCCTCTGAATCGGTTCCCTCTGCCCGGACTCGGCTGGCTGTGTACTTGAGCGAGGACGCAAGCTCTCGAAAAGCTGTGCAGGTTCAAATTCAGGCATTCGATCAGGATAATCGATCGGTCGCCGATATCCCCTTGCATTCCGATTTGTTCTTCGTCGTTACAAAAACAGTCAAAGAACAGGTTGAGCCATTTGTCTATCGATATCGAAATACCGACCGCTTCACGAAAGTTGCCTCGCAGGAGCTGAAGGGTCCCGGGACAATCCGTTTCGACGTGCAACAGACCGGGCGTTACATTGTTGCAGTCAGTGCCCCGGGAGCTCAAACGCCACTTGTGAGCGATGAGACAACCGTCACCGGCGAAGAGCCGGCAGAGTTACCCGTTGAAAACGAGACCAGTTTTCAGATCGAACAGCGGGCGGAACCATACGTGCCTGGAGAAACCGCAGTCCTGACGACAAAAGCTCCGTTCCCGGGCGTCGCCTGGGTCTCAATCGAAACCGACAAAATCCTCGACACACTCCTGATCCAAATTCCTGGGAACGCCGGTCGCATTGAGATTCCAATCAAAAAGGAATACGCCCCGAACGCATTTGTCTCAATTTATCTCACCCGTCCTGGCGGCGAGCATTCGCTTCCACTCGAGCGTTTCGCATACACCCAGATCCTCGTAAATCGACCCGACTGGAAACTGGATATCGAATCGCACCTCTCCGCTGTGAGCGCCTCACCAGGGGCGAAAATACATGGCCAGCTGCACGTCACATCCGAACGCAAGCCCTCTGCTGGCGCTGATCTAGGGGTCTTCGTGGTGGACGACGCGGTGCTGCAACTCGGGTCTTGGCAGCTGCCCGACCTCGCTGGCTCGTTCTATTACGAGCTCGCATTCGGGGTCAAGAGTTATGAATCCCTGGATTCTTTCCAGGAGGCAATTACCCGCCAAAATCTTACCCATAAAGGGTTCATTATCGGGGACGGTGGTGAAGAGAAAATCGGGAATGTTCTGAATGTGCGCAAAGAATTCGCGACCCTCGCATTTTGGGCGGGTGCTCTGAAAACGGACGATAAGGGAGACACCTTCTTTGAGTTTACCGCGCCAGATAACCTGACGACTTACCGGCTCGTTGTCCTGGGAGAAACGAAGGATGGCAGGTTTGGCGGAGATGCCGGCACAACACTTAAGGTTTCTAAACCGCTCCTTGTTCAAGCCGCTCTGCCCCGATTCCTGCGCGATGGTGATGAAATCGAGTTGCGAGCCATTGTTCACCAGAGTTTTGCGGACTCAGAGGAAATTCACATTCATTGTTTGACCGACGCGAATTGCATCCTGTCGGGAACGGCGGATCTGACAGCAGCAGTAGGTCGAGATTTGCCAGCTGTTTTCCGATTCAAAGCCAAAGCTGCTGATCACGAACTGACGCCGACGAAGATCCGTTTTGATGTGACGGCCCCATCGGACCCCAGGATGGCCGACTCCATTGAACTGACACTACCAGTAGAGGCGCCAACGGTTACGCACGTGGAAAGCCTTGCGGGAACATTGCAGGGTCCGCAGCTCGACGCCCGCACTATTATGCCGGAAGCGTGGAAACATGGACGTGGAACGGTGGATGTGACTGTCTCTACGTCGCCTTGGCTACCGGAAATTACTGGACTGCCTGCACTCCTGGAGTATCCCCATGGATGCTTCGAGCAGATATCAAGTCGTTTACTCGGATACGCTATGCTCGGGAGTTTGCTCGCCTATTTGCCTGACTCTGAAGCACGGGATCAAGAGTATCGAACAGTTATCGGGCGAAGTCTGCAGCAAGTCGACGAATCGGTTCTTGAGAATGGAATGCTCCCTTATTGGCCGGGGGATAAGGTTGGAAATCCTTTTGTCACAGCGCAATTCTTTTGGGCTATTAATGAGGCGGCCGACGCCGGCTTCTTTATCCCGGAAGGTTTGGCGGACAAACTGCGCGGAGCGCTCTTGAAGATCGTGCAGGGCCAACTTTCTGCCTCCAGATTCGAGCGCCTATTTGCCCTGTTTGCCTTGAGCTATACGCCGAACAACCAGGATTTAGCGGCCCCGGCGCAGGACCTTTATCTCCAGCGCAACGAAACCGGCGACGAAGGGAGAGCACTCCTGGCATTGGCGCTTCATCGTCTGGAGATAATGCCGGCGGAACAGGAACAATTGCTTCGCGAGATTAGTGCACCAATCAAGCCGCGCGCTTTCGACCCGCTCACATTTACTTCAACGACGCGGGCGGAAGGGATGTGCACGTTCGCGTTCGCGACCATCGCGCCCAAGATCTGGCCGCCGGAAAAGCAAAAGCGCGTGCGGGACAAATTGAATGCTTTAATGAGTTCCTCCGCATCACTTTCCACACAGGAAAATTTATGGTTGCTACTCGCGTTCAAATCCATACTCGGTACGGAGAAGCCATCCCCGTTAAAGATCTCCGACGGGAGTGCACTGTTCTCAAAGAACGGCCGATCCGCAGCTTGGCTAAACTGCTTGCTCCCGGATTTTGCGCTCACCGAGCAATTGGATCAGCAGAACCTGAGATACTTGATGCGCGCGAAATACGCGGCCGATTCACCTCAAAGCGAACGTGTCGATCGTGGCATTCGGCTCGAACGAGTTGTGCGTAATCTAACTGATCCAAAGCGCACTGGAAACGCGGATGCGCCGTTTAAGCTAGCGGATCAAATCCTCATCACCTACAGAGTGAATACACAGAAGACCCAGAGCTATGTGGCCCTCGAAGACCTGCTTCCAGCTGGACTGGAAACGGTAAACCCGGCCTTAGCGATGATCGCAAAATTTTTCGATCTACCGTCTGGAAACTCTGAGGATCGAGCACTTGTGCTTTCGCATTCCGAATTGCGCGATCGTTCCACACTTCTCTATTTTAACGAACTCTTTGCTGGCACCGGTGCATACTCTATCCTTGCACGAGCAACAGCGGCTGGGACATTCAGGTGGCCGGCAACACAAATCTCACCGATGTACGATAGCCGCTTCTCTGGTCTTTCACCATCCAGTGTATGCGTCGTTTCAGGAGAATAACAGTTCTCATAATCGTTGTTTCGGCAGTAGCACTGTGGATAATTTGGTTGCCGTTGCCCACAGAATTGCAGACTCCTCTTTTAGGAACACCCACTCTCGTTGACATCCGGGGCCGCGAAATCGCCGAACTCGGTTCGCCGCCGGCGCGAGTACAAATTCCACTGACACTCGCCGAAATGGGTGCCTGGCTGCCACGGGTCACCGTTGCCCTGGAAGACCGTCGTTTCTATCACCATAGCGGCTTCGATTGGCAGGCCACTTGCGGTGCTTGCCTCCGAAATCTCCAAACAGGCCGCATCGTTGGGGGCGGCTCAACCATTACCCAGCAACTCGTTAAAATGGCTTGCCGCCGGCAACAGCGAAACTGGCTCGCCAAGCTGTACGAGACCATCGCTGCCTGCAAATTGGAACGCGTATGGACCAAGGAACGTATTCTGACCGAATACTTGAATCGTTGCAGCTTCGGCAATCGCCGTCTTGGACCGGAAGCGGCATCACGTGCTTACTTTGGCAAATCCGCGCGTGAATTGACTTTGGCAGAATCGGTTTACATCGCCGGTCTGTCGCAGGCACCTACCAGGTTTAATCCTTGGCGGCACCCAGATCGCGCAGAGCGCCAATATGCGCGCTCATTGATTCTCTTAAACAAGTCAGGTTTACTGAGCGACGCGCAGCGAATACTCCTCAGCGAAACACTGCCGGTCGTCGGACACTTCTATCCGCCTCATCTTGCTCCTAACTATGTGGATGCGATCAGGCAACGACGACCGGAAATCGCCGGAAAGGTGCGCACAACTCTTGATCTCGATTTCCAGCAAATGGCCGAGCTGAAAATGCGCGCACAGCTCGCTTCATTGAATCGTTATGACATTGCAGACGCCGCCGTTGTTATCTTGGACAATGCCTCAGGTGCAGTACGTGCAATGGTCGGTTCTTCGAACTACCTGAACAATCAAGTCAATGGTGCAACGCGACCGCGGAGCTGCGGATCGACTCTTAAGCCGTTTGTCTATCTCGTCGCGATCGATCGCCGATTACTGACAGCGGCAACGCTGCTCCCCGATACCGCCGATGCAATTCGTGATAGATACAGCGATTACGATCCGCAAAACTTTAGCCATCGTTATCTTGGCCCTGTACGCGTCCGTGAAGCGCTCGCCTGTTCGCTGAACGTTCCGGCAATCATTGCATTGAGCAAAGTTGGTGCGCGATCGGCCTTTTATGAATTACAAAAGTGGGGTTTCGTATTTCGCCGCAGCCTGGAAGATTATGGCGCTGGTTTCATCCTGGGTAACGCCGAAATCCGACTTACCGACCTCGCCGCGGCGTACGCCGGTCTCGCACGCGACGGATTGCCCACCAGACCAAAACTGCTCGCCTCCGAGTTTTATCCGATGACGCGCGCCGCCTCGGCTGCAGCTACAGAAATCATTACCGATATTTTGTGCGACAACGAAGCGCGTAAAAAGAGTTTCGGCACCAATTCGCCTCTGGCGTTCGACGAACGCATAGCCGCAAAAACAGGCACCAGCAGTGGCTTTCGTGATGCCTGGACTGTTGGATTCGACAAAGAACATACCGTTGCTGTATGGATTGGAAATTCGGACGGTCGCCCCATGCGTGATGCGTTTGCTGTGCAGTGTGCTGCGCCGCTTTGGGCGGCAATCATGCATGAATTATTGCTCCACGACCGTCCGGTCCCTCAGCCTGGCCAAGCTCTCGTCAAACGCGAAGTCTGCTCCGCAACCGGATTGTTGCCCTCTCGATTCAGCCCAGGGAAAATAGTCGAGCTTTTCCTATCAGGAACCGAGCCGGCCGAGGATTCCTCGGCCTGGTTTTCAGATACAGGAAACCTCTTGTTGCCCATCGAATATGCCGGCTGGTGTTCCAGTCGCGAGAATGCATTCGACGCGATGATCCGGCCTGAGCCACGCATCATAAGCCCTCGTCCAGACGCAGTTTATCAAATTGATTTGGTTCTTCCGCCAAAACAGCAAATGATAGAATTGCTTGCTACAATCGGCAGCGACGTCCGCTGGTTTATCGGAGACGTGCCTGTTCCGCCACAACCAGACGGTCGCTTTTTCTGGCAACTCACTCCGGGAGAATGGCCTTTAAAAGCCATCGGTCGCAATGGAACCGTAGAACAAAAGTTTACCGTGCGATAAGGAAGTTGTCAGTGCATTGACAGCGACTTCCGGCAACCCCGGAGAACCTGGCTTCTTTAATCGTCGCGCCAAGGCCAGTACAGTCAAACCTCTCGCGTGCGAACGTGAATTTGCCCGACGACTCGGTCACCGTCCCCAAGCCCAATCTCCCCTTCATTTCCTTTGCTTCATTCTGTTCAAATTCTCTTTTATGCTTTTTTGATTGACAGTTAAAAACAACAACTCAGCCGGGGAGGGAATTTGGAAGAGATTTCCACCTTTGAGCCGTATTGCTTGGATCGCATGGACAGTTGCCTTGATCGGACTGGTATTACGCTTTTACGCGGGCGGTTCGCATCGAGTCTACGCATTCAACGACTACACGGGCGCCGGTTTGCACTGGATACATGGAGAAGATCTGTATGGGAATTGGCGCGGTTTTATCTATAGCCCGATCGTCGCCGCATTCTTTGTTCCTTTTGCAATATTGCCCCCGTTGATCGCCTATATTCTTTGGCTGCTTCTGAATGTCTCGGTCTTTCTCGGTGGTCTCGCGGCGCTACTTGAGTCAGAAATCGTTTCAGGCCTTAAGCGCGAGTCTTCAGCTTTGATCTATCTTCTTCTTTTGCCTTGTGCGCTCGGAAATCTCGACGTGGGCCAGGCTAATCCGTTCGTAGTGGGACTCCTTATGTTCGCTATCGCGGCCGTACACGGCGAACGCTGGAACATCGCTGCTTTATGCATCGCTGTTGCAACGTTTTTTAAAATCTACCCCATCGCCGTGGGCATGTTGATCTGCGTCGTCGCCCCTCGACGCTTTACCTGGCGGCTTCTTCTCGCGTTGCTCATTCTTTTTGTTGCTCCCTATCTTTTCCAGCATTGGTCTTGGGTGACGGAACAATACCGTGTCTGGATGGCAACCCGCGCTTCCGACAATCGTCTGAACTATTCCACCAAATACATGCCGATCGACTTATGGTTTCTTCTCCATACGATCGCCCATTTTCCCATTGCACAGTGGCTCTATACGTTGATTCAACTTAGTACCGCCGGCCTTATACCTCTACTCTACATCTGGGGATTGTGGGGGCGTTGGGATAGCCGGCGTGCGCTCTGTGGCCAGTTTTTCCTCGTCTCTATCTGGATGACTCTTTGCGGACCGGCGACGGAAGCTCACACTTACCTCTTAATGGCGCCGGCTCTCGTGATCGCCTCGGTGAAGGCGTTTCGTGATCGGCAACCTATGCTCCTTCGTCTAGTCGTTTTTGGAGCCTTCTTTTTTCAACTGGTTCATGCGAGCAGAATCCATTATTTGATGCACAACAAAAACGAATGGGTTTTTATTCCCCAGCCCCTCTCGGCACTCCTATTCCTTGTCTATTGCCTTTTCTGGCTTTTGGATGACTCATTCTGGCCCTGTAATGCAAGCCCGGATGCTCATCGTTTGTCGAAGGTGCTCGCAACCCGAAAGGATTACAAGCGCCTTGGCTTATGAAACTTCTGGGCTAGTGTACCGTCTCCTAAATCCCTTAAGTTTAGCCGTAGGCCAGTTGGCCGTTTTTCAAGGCGCGATCGACGAGCATATCTAGATCGATATGTAAGGCGCGAGCAACGCGGATAAACAGCCAACTGGACACGGCCCACAGGGTTGCGTTGAAAATGGGCCAGCGGCTGCGTTGCTCGTCGGTTACGTATCCATTCAGAATGCGCCCTCCTCGCGCCTTGCCGGCGGCCCATTTTGAACGCAACGAAACTCAAGTCAAGGGATTTAGGAGACGGTACACTAGCCACAAGTTGACGTCGGAGATGCTCGCCAACTCCTGATCGAGCTCGCCAAAGCCGAAGAAGACCATCAGGACCTTCTCGTTGCAAACACGAAAGAGCAAAAGAAGTCCAGAGCCCTGCCCCGAGAAGGATTTTCTGGATGAAGACCCAAAGGTGATCGGCCGCCAAAACGGCTCGTTCCTCGACCAGAGGACTGATTGTAACACTCTCCACAACAGGTAAACGGGGGTGCGCTTTATAGCGTGGACGAGCCGCATCACCGCCAAATCCACTCCATATGGCATCATGCGCCGCGGATCTTACAGCAATGAGAACTTGGCATCCAGGTATACCCCCGCTGCATGTCAGAACATCAACAACCGGATGGATTGTCTCTCATCCACTATAGCCAGGAGCCGGTTGGCGAATGAGCTAACTTCACCGCCGCTTGGCATGGTTGTTAATCGCCAATGACGGTGCGGTTTGCGAATCAATGTTTGACAATAGAACTGGAACCACCGGCCGCACTCCAGATCTCGCTTCCATTGCCAATAA
>JAFAQT010000338.1 GCA_019246215.1 Verrucomicrobiota bacterium | reverse complement strand
CAACTGTTTACTTTCGCCTCATTGATACTTCGACAGTCTCGATCGGAGGGGCGACCGTCACCACGGCGGGCACAAATCGAATCGATAACTTCGAAGTGGATGCTGTTCCCGAGCCCGGCACGTGGGCAGCGGCGGGATTAACCGCCGCTTTTATGGCCTGCGCGGAACGCCGGCGAATCGCTCGTTACATCCGCCGCAAACGAACCGCGGGAATGGCTGAGCTTGAGCCTGGAGCCTAGGGGATTCGAACCCCTGACCTCCTCAATGCCATTGAGGCGCTCTACCAACTGAGCTAAGACCCCGCATTCCTCTTGAGCGAGACCGAAAATAACGCGATTTCATCGTAAAAAAAGAGAAATCTGGGCGGATCCGCGAGTTAACATCCCGCGGTTGGAGACTTCCCTTGCAACCCGAAACACTCTACAAGCGAACGGGTACGTTATGTTTGAGCTTCCAGACCCGCTGCATCCTGCGATTGTGCATTTCCCAATTGTTTTGATTTTTCTCGGAACTCTACTCTCGATTCTGACTATTTTTACCCGGCGAGGAGGTCTGCCGCAATATGCCGCAGTTGTCTTGATCCTGGCCGCCGCTGGTGCGCAGGTTGCAGTTAGCACAGGAAGCGACCAGATAGACGATCTTCTTCAGCGGATGCCGAATGCCAGGCCGCTAATCCTCGTGCACGCGCAATGGGGGATGAAGATGCGCACGTCTGCAGTGATCGCGGCAATCGCCGCCATCGTCGCGCTCGCGTTTTACCGCTTCGGGAGGGTTCGGCGAGTTTTAGCTTTTATCACCACAATCATCACGGCCTGGGCTTGTTTCTGCGCTTTTGAGGCAGCCGAACATGGAGGGGCCATGGTGTTCCATCACGGGGTGGGCGTGATTGCACCCAGTGGAGCGGGTGCCAGCTCTCCGCCGCCGGCGACGACAACTCCGGGTGGATGAGATGAGTGCCAATCTTTTAAACCTTCAGAAGGGTCCTCTTCTCCTCGATATGATGCGAATGTGCTACTCTTGGCCTTATGAAATCCTCCAGAATCGGTTTTGTCGGGGTGGGCCGCATGGGCGCCAACATGGCTCGACGGCTGCACGATACGGGACATCCAGTCGTCGCCATTCACGATGCAAATGCCCGAATTGCCACGCAGCTGGCCCAGGAACTTGGGACCAAGGCGGTCGAGAAAGTCTCTGATGTGAGCAGGCTTTCCGACGTCATCTTCACTGTTGTAACGGATGACGCAGCCATGAGAGCGATCTTTCTGGGGCCGGACAACCTCTTTACCGACGCAAGAGGGAAACTGTTCATTAACTGTGCGACGATCAGTCCCGCAGTACACGTCGAGATCCAGAAAAAGGGCGGGGAGCTGGGAGCAGAGGTTCTGGAAGCGCCGATGGCTTCCAGTTTGACTCACGCTCGCGAAGGTAAGCTTTACATGATGCTGGCCGGAAAAGAGGAAAGTTTCCGGAGGGCCGAACCGCTGCTCAAAGATCTGACCCTCTCGCTTCGCTACATCGGGGGGCCGGGCAAAGCCGCTGAACTTAAAGCCTTGGTGAACATGGTGATGAACATTAACACAGCCGGTTTGGCTGAAGGCTTAGGATTGGCTGAAGCACTTGGGCTTGACCTCAAAATGGTGAAAGAAGTTTTTTCTCAGACAGGAGCCAACTCCAGGGTGCTCGAGACCGACGGTCCAGACATGCTGGAGCGAGAACATTCGACCTTTTTTTCTGCCTCCCACGCCGCAAAAGACTCTGGTATTGCGCTCGAGCTCGCGAAACGGCACGGCTTGCACCTTCCGTTGCTGGAAGCATCCAAACGACAGTACGATCAGATGATTAAGGTCGGCTTAGGGGAGATAGATAAATCGGGTATTTCTGAACTGACATTTAGGTCGAGGAAAGCAGACCTCGCAAAAGAATAGAGCAGGAAAGGGGAGCGCACGATGACGACGGATTCCAAGGTGGTCGCCGATTACTCCACAGAGACCGTCACTGCGGTGGATGGTCTTCCGCTTTTTTGCCGTCGGTGGGATCCGGCATCTTGCGCGGCGGCAAGCGTTGTCGTTGTTCACGGTCTTGGCGAACATTCGGGGCGTTATGTTCACGTCGGGAAATTCTTTGCAGAAGCTGGAATCCGAACGATCGCATTTGATTTGAGAGGACATGGTCGAAGTCCGGGGCGACCTGTTTTCGTCAAACGCTACGCGGAGCTGGCTTCCGACGTCGACTGCGTGGTCAAGTATTTCAGCGGAGGCCCTACATTTCTTTTCGGGCACAGCTTCGGGGGGCAATTAGTGCTCTGGACGGCGCAACATTTCCAGCTCCAAATAGTGGGGTTGATTGTGAGCGCTCCCTGGTTGGTGCTCGCGAATGCGCCACCACCATGGAAGCTCTTCGCTGCCCAAAAGCTGAATGGAGTGATTCCCGGTCTGCGCTTTTCAACCGGCATCAATTCGCAAAGATTGTCACGCGATCAAGCGCATCTCGACTCGCTGGAAGATCTCAATCTGCTGCACAAGTTCGTGACGGTGCGGACCTATTTAGAGGCGATCAACGCGGCGGCGGAAATCATGAGCGTGGCAGTGATTAATTTTCCCATCCTCTTCGCCGCCGGGGATGGGGATGAGGTTACCTCCTCCAAGGCTGCAGAAGATTACTTCAAGCAACTGAGTGCTCCTTCTAAATCGCTTAAAATTTATCCCGGCCTTCTGCACGAGTTGCATAACGAGACAGAGCGTGAGCAGGTGCTAAGGGATTATGTAGAATGGATGAAATCCATCCTTCAAAACCGGTTCCCCTGAGCGAGAGGAAGTGCCAATTTTGCGGCTAGGCCCGAAGTGAAATGCGCGGCGCTACAGTTTCCGCTTCGCGATAGACCCGGCCGCCCCATTGCGTGTCAAAAAATTGGTCTAGGACGATTGATTCTTGTTTTACAAACCCGGCTGGTAAGAGACCGCGAGCGAACAGCTCAAGTACAGCGGCTGCCCCTGCGGCAGTGGAAAGTTGAAGTGCCGAAAGTAGGCGACCTCCGACCGTTCCTGCATAAATCTTTTTCACGAAGCTCCTTTGTATAAGGCCTCCCTCCTCGTTGCCCACGCTGTTGACATACACGACAACGACATCGCTCAAAGTGAGTGGCACCTCCTGATCGAATATCTGGGTTAACAGATCCTGTTTTTGACTCAGGTTCAGGTCGTTCAGCAGAAACTTCATCAGATCCCGGTGACCGGGATATCGTAACGTTTTATAATTCAGTTCGTTGACCTGTCCTTCAAAAGTTTCGCACATGGTTGCCACACCACCGGAAGTGTTGAAGGCTTCGTATTCGACGCCGTCAATCGTCAGGTGCTCCACACCGTCCAAAGGCAAGGTTGGCATTCGCCGGCCTTGGTATAGAGCTTCGCCGCAGTGGCAATATTCGTTAATGAGACCGGCGGTACTCCAACTCAGATAGTATTTCATTTGGTTGCTGGCTGAGAGTGGCAAGGCACCGACACGCATCTCGACTGAACGGGCGATTTTAAAAGACTGGGCGAGGCCACTGGCAATGATGTTGATAGCGCCCGGAGCGAGACCGCATTGAGGCATGAACGTCGAGCGCGATTCAGCCGCCAGACCACGGACGAAGTTCGCTGTATCGACATCCTCCGTCAGATCGAAATAAGATCTTTCGGAGCGGGCACATGCCTGAGCGATTGTTTTGTTCAGGTAATAGGGCGTCGCGCTCAGGACGGCATCACACTCACTGACAAGGTTCGCGAGATCTGGCTCCGAAAGGACGTCTAATTTGCAAAAGCGCACTTTTCGCAGGCTGTCCAAGTGGTCGACCAGTTGGAGATCGGCTAAAACGACAGAGTGCACAAATGGCGTAATATCCAGAAGAGCGGCGACTGCGATACCGACTTTCCCAGCGCCAAGGATTCCAATTTTGATCGCCATATTTTCTGGTGAGTCGACTCGCTCAATTGGCCAGGTGTGTTCTTACTCTTGAGTGTCTGAATGCCCAGGCAAGCTTCTGTTACCGAGGGACTCGGGCGTAACTCTGAGTTCCTCTCGTTGAAGTAGTGTAGGTCCAAGCAGGATCAGGGTCATCTAAAAACCCCCCGGCGTACCAGCGAATCGCGACGGAGGGATCGTGGGCCGGTAAAGCAAGGTGCAGCGTCCTTTGAGGACCGCGTGGGAGGCTGCGGCGCACGGTCCCGGCAAAAAACATCCAACTCTACAGACAATTAGAGAATTGTTTGCGTCGAGCGCTGTTTGATGTATTTTCGCCGGATATGCCCTCCACCGAATACGCTCATCCTGAAGCTTTGGTCAGCACGGAATGGGTTGCTGAACACTTGAACGATCCGCAGGTGCGAATCATAGAGAGCAATGAAGACGTGCTACTTTACGACACAGGTCATATCCCCGGAGCCGTCCATGTTGATTGGCGGCGGGATTTGAATGACCAGACCGTGCGGGATTACATTGATCCAAAGGGGTTCGCAGAATTGGCAAGCCGCATAGGCATTTCCCCCGAAACCACAGTCGTTTTTTACGGAGACAAATCGAATTGGTGGGCATGCTATGCTCTATGGGTGTTCTCACTTTTTGGTCACAAGGACCTGAGAATTGCAAATGGGGGTAGGGACAAATGGGTCGCCGAAAAACGAGAACTGACCCGAGAAGTACCAAAGTATGCTCCAGCCCAGTATCCGGTTCCCCGAGGTCGAGCGGACGATACGATTCGCGCGTTTTACGAGGAGACATTGGGGCAAAGCCGGGCAGCCAAACCGCTTATTGATGTACGTTCCCCTGGCGAATTCAGGGGAGAGATCACACATATGCCAGAATATCCTCAGGAGGGAGTTCTGCGAGGTGGACACATCCCGTCGGCAAAAAGTGTTCCATGGAAAACTGCAGCGAAAGACGACGGGACGTTCAAACCGGTCGAAGAGCTGAGAAAAATATACGTCGACAACCTTGGTTTTGAGCCATCTGAGCACACAATCGTCTACTGCCGGATTGGCGAGCGATCGAGCCACACGTGGTTTGTGCTTACCAAGCTTCTCGGATTCCAGGATGTGAAGAACTATGATGGATCGTGGACGGAATGGGGTAATAAGGTTCGGGCGCCAATTCAGAAGCCCTAGTGCACCGTCTCGT
>JAFAQT010000301.1 GCA_019246215.1 Verrucomicrobiota bacterium | reverse complement strand
TCGCAATGAAGAGACAGCGTTCAATCTGGGTAGTGATACAGCTCCGATCGTTGGTGTTTCGCCCAAGGCACCCGTGAGCGTGCAGGGTGGTGTCTTTATGCCATTTTAGCGGACAAATGATTGAATCAACATGCCGGTCAGATTCGAATCATCCAATGGTATCGGAGGCTTCGTTTCGCCCGGGTCTACCCTTGTTCCTCGATCGATTGAGGGCCATGCATGACCTGATCCAACCCGTTTTAGTTTCCGCTGTTGCTTCCTCTTTAAAGTTCGTACCCTTCCAATGAAAGCTATCGTTTTACTCGGCATAACTCTCTTCATCATGGGAGTCACTAGTCCTGTAGGCGCGCACGACTTGGTCTTACTCCCAACCGGCAAAGACGGTCTTCTCATTCGATTCGGACATCCTGGGGAGTATGAACCCGCGGATCTACCGCGCCTTGTCAAGCTGGACGCCTATACGGAAGATGCAGACAAAGCGATTTCGCTCCTTGAGCTAAAGCCTGCCAAAATGGGGCTGGACTGGTTAGAAGAGCGCATTGGCCAACTTATCGACGGAGAACCGCCGATGATGGTCACGGGACAATACGACAATGGTTACTGGATCTCAGTAAAGCCAGAGAAGTATTTTAACACGAGTCGTGCGATTCTACCGGAAGGCAAAGATGCCGGGCACTATTTAAAGTTTGCTAAAGGGCTCTTTCCGGCAATTGGAGAGAAGTTCAATCGAGTGGCTGGCCAGCAACTCGAAATTATCCCCCAAAACGATCCATTCAAACTTAAGCCAGGCGAAAAGCTTGCCGTGAAGGTCCTTTTCGGCAACAAACCGCTGGCAGGCGTGGGGGTGGAGATCGGTGACGGCAAAACCAAGATCAAGGAGGAGAACATTCCACGGTTTCAGACTGATAGCAGCGGTATTGCGGAACTTCCAATCAGCCATGGAAGCTTGCAGTTGATTGCCATTGACTATAAAACACCGCCTACCCACCCGGATCTCTCTGATCATGATGACTATAGCGCCTCGCTGGTTTTCGTTATCCCTGAATGATTGAGCTCTATGCGCCAATTATTTTCAGGCAACCTTCGAAATCGGGTAGTTGGATTGTATGGCTTTTTGGGCTGCTTCAACCTTGGGGCTTGGCTCTGGGCGTTCCTCGCCTTCCATGATAAACCAATTCTCCTTGGAACCGCTTTTCTAGCTTACACTTTTGGTCTTCGGCATGCTGTAGATGCTGATCACATTGCCGCCATCGACAATGTGACGCGAAAGCTTATGCAGGAAGGTAAACGTCCGGTTTCTGTGGGCTTTTTCTTTTCTCTCGGCCATTCAACAATTGTGGTGGTCGCGTCTCTGGTTGTTTACTTGACCGCCACGGTGGTTGCTACGCAGCTCGACGCCGTCAAAGGCGTGAGCGGCATAGTCGGCACATCGATTTCTGCTTTTTTCCTGATTGCTATTGCTCTGGTCAACATCGTGATCCTTAGGGGTGTCTGGCACAACTTCCAACAGGTACGAAATGGAGGAGGCTATACAGATCAAAGCCCTGACATGTTGCTTGGAGGCGGTGGCCTGATGGCTCGGATTTTTCGCCCGCTCTTCCGGATGATTTCTCGCCCGTGGCATATGTATCCGATCGGGGTTTTGTTCGGTCTGGGGTTCGATACGGCAACCGAAGTTGCCCTTCTGGGGATCTCGGCAGCCGCAGCAGCCAAAGGATTGTCCGTGGTTGCGATGGCAGTGTTTCCAATACTGTTCACAGCGGGAATGACTCTGATCGATACCACCGATGGTGTTCTCATGGTTGGAGCCTACGGATGGGCGTTCATGAAGCCGATTCGTAAACTGTACTACAACCTCACCATCACCTTCGTGTCGGTGATTGTGGCACTCATGGTGGGTGGGATAGAAGCTATTGGGCTTTTGAAGGATGAGCTGAATCTGACGGGAGGATTCTGGGATTTTATCGGCAGCCTAAATGACAATTTTGGCACTTTGGGCTTCGTCATTATCGGCGTATTCGTGCTGAGTTGGGTCGGATCCGTGGTCATCTATCGCGTCAAGGGTTTCGACCACTTTGAAGCAACGACGACACCCGATTAATACCTTCAATGTTCATGACTAGACTAGATGAGGATGCTCGTGCGAATGCTTAGGCTTATTCTGCAGGAATACCGTTGTGTCTACAGTGAGTATGTTGAGGTCGCCTTGCGTTTGTTGTTTAGCGCAATGGCGCAGCGCCAAAACGAATCGACGGTCACGAGTGCCATCCTTTCTACAGCACTGGTGAAACGGGAAGAGGAGGGCGATAACCCAGAGGATCCATCTCTAGAAGCCCAAGTAAACGCTGATAAGTCTCAGAAACCCAACGGAGGGGAAGTCGGCTACCAAACTTCACCGTCATGGTCGATGCCTCGGATC
>JAFAQT010000248.1 GCA_019246215.1 Verrucomicrobiota bacterium | reverse complement strand
GATGAGGTGCCGGGAATAGCGCGCGATCTCATCGTTACTAAGATCGGTGCTCCGAAGCCGGTCTTCTGGAATAATGCTGTTCGGCATATTTTAGGGGCAGGAAACTAACTGGGACTTTTTAAAAATGCAACGCTTAGTAATTGCTTCATCGATACATTTAGTAACGACGCAGCCGGCCTCGCGCATGCCAGTCGGACTTTGACGCCGTAGTCAAGTACGAATGAAGAACTTCAGCGGCTGGAGCCGCCTTCGCGATAACACGCATATAACGTATTATCATTCGCAAGTGCTTGCTTCCTGCTTTCACCAAATCTCCACGCTCTTCTTACACTGCGGCACCCCAACCAGCTCGGGACTTGGCGCACTAGAATAAAACAGCGGTCCAAATCACCAGAAATGCCAGTGGAATCAGGACCGGCGCGCTGACCCCAAGAAACTGTGTCGTCGGTTTGGAAATGAGAAACAGGCGATCTTTCTCATACTTTGTTGCGGCGAATCGTCGGAGCTCACTGATCGCACAGAGGCCGCCGACCAAGGCCACGCAAACCAGTAGCACGCAAGCGACACCGACTATCGGCAGCAACTCCAGAAGCTTGCGTTGCACGATTGCCAACGGCTTACTCGCGTCCGCTGCCAACCCATTCAACGTAATCGCGTAAGCCGTGAGCAAAAAGGACTGCGAACTGACTAGCCAGGAAACACGCTGATTGACAAGATCATCTTCGTGGGACAATCGCGCCTGAATAAGCGAATAATCTTGTTCCATAGATCGTCAGGCCGAAGTGGACGAACAACTCTTCCCCCCTCGACAACTCCCAAAGAGGCTCTCCGGCGTGCGGCTCGAATTTGCGATCAACCAGCGTTTGAGAAAGTATTCTGTCCCCGAAAAAACATCTGTTTTGTCCTTTCGGGGCCGGCCTTTCAAAAATAGTAAGTCGCTTAATGCTTTTCTTCGGTCCACCAATGATGGTTGTCTCTCTCCATCAATCGCATCGCCGGTTCCGGCCCCCAAGTCCCGCTGGCATAATTCGGAAAATCAGTCGGCGGATTGTTATTCCACGCTTCCAGAATTGGTGAAGCTGCTTGCCAAGCTGCATCCACCATATCGGAACGATGGAACAAGCTTGAATCTCCAACCATGCAGTCGTACAACAACTTCTCATAGCCCGTCGTTGGTTGCCGATCTCCGAATTGGTTGTAGTCAAACTCCAAACGTACCGAGCGCGTGCAAATCGTCGGACCGGGAATCTTCGCGCGCACTTGGAGCGTGATTCCTTCATCGGGCTGGATATGGAATATCAGATAGTTCGGTGCAATTGGATCCGCCTCGTTGGTTGCAAAGAGCGATAGCGGTGGCGTCTTAAATCGAAAGACGATACTCGTGGTCCGTCTCGGTAATCTTTTCCCTGAGCGCAAATAGAAAGGCACCCCGGCCCAGCGCCAGTTTTCGATCCTAAGCTTGATCGCAGCAAATGTTTCCACGGTCGAATTCGGATCCACATTTGGCTCCTGCCGATAACCCGGCACTTTTTTGCCGTCCACCATCCCTTCTCCGTATTGCCCGCGGACAGTATTCATGAGGGCTTCTTCAGGAGTGGTCTGCCGGATCGAACGAAGCAACTTGACCTTTTCGTTCCGGATCGCTTCCCCTTCCAGCGAAGTGGGCGGCTCCATGGCGATCAACGCCAGAAGCATAAACATGTGATTCTGCATCACGTCACGGAACGCGCCGGCGGACTCGTAGAATGCACCTCTGCCTTCGACACCAATTTTCTCCGCCACAGTCAATTGCACATGGTCGACGTAACGTCGATTCCAGATCGGCTCGAAAATCGCATTGCCAAGGCGGAATACCAGAAGGTTCTGCGCCGTCTCCTTGCCAAGATAATGGTCGATCCGGTAAATCTGGTGTTCCTTCATTGCCGACGTTAACTGTGAGTTCAACGTGCGTGCCGAAGCGAGATCATGTCCGAAAGGCTTTTCGATTATTACTCGACGCCAGCGGCCACCCTCCTCCGTTAAGAGACCCGCCTCCGACAATCGCTTGGCAATTGTCGCAAAGAAGTCTGGTTGGACGGAGAGATAAAACACTGCGTTCCCGGAGGTTTTAAACTGCTTCTCGGAGGCGGTGAGCGCCTGCTTAAGCTTGTCATAGGTCTCCGGATTGTCGACATCGCCTGCACAATACGAAATTCGACCACGGAACCGGGTCCAAAGGTTCGGATCGACCGGTTGAGTCCCGAGTTCTCCGAGAGCTTTTCCGAGCTGCTCTCGAAACACATCATCCGAAAGCGGCCGACGTGCAACGCCGATAATACTGAAGTCGGCCGGGAGAAGGTGGTAAGACGCTAAGTTATAGAGCGAAGGCAGGAGCTTTCGCTTGGTTAAATCCCCGGAGGCGCCAAAGATCACCAGCGCGCAGGGCTCAGCTGCTTGAGGAATTGGGCATGCATCCATAAACTAATTTCCTGGGTAAATTTCCACGTGACCTCCAAACTTGTTTCGCATGGCCGAGAGCATCTTCTCCGCGAAGGTATGCTCTTGGCGGGAACGAAAACGCGCAAACAGCGCTGCAGTTAAGACTTCGGCTGAGACAGCTTCTTCAATCGCGGCCATTACAGTCCAGCGGCCTTCACCGGAGTCCTGGACCACGCCGGTAAAATGACTCAACTCATTATCTTCTGCTAGAGCCATCGCGGTTAAATCCAGGAGCCAGGAACCGACGACACTTCCGCGGCGCCAAAGCTCTGCAATATCCGCAGCGTTGAAGTTATAGGTGTACCCTTCGGGAAGTGATTTCGAGGCAGCCCCACGCATAATGTCGAAGCCCTCAGCATAAGCCTGCATCACCCCATATTCGATGCCGTTGTGAATCATTTTGACAAAGTGTCCGGCTCCGGAAGGCCCGCAATACAGAAAACCTTTTTCGGCCGTACTCTGGAACTTCTCCCGCCCGGGTGAGGGCGGGATTTCTCCTTGACCGGGGGCAAGGGTCTCGAAAATTGGTTCTAAGCGTTTTACCGCGGCCTCATCACCGCCAATCATCAGGCAGTAACCACGGTCGATCCCCCAGACTCCTCCGCTTGTACCCACGTCTAGATAATCGATGCCTTTTTTTTTCAGCTGGACGCAGCGCCGGACATCGTCTTTGTAAAAGGAATTCCCGCCGTCAATAATCGCGTCTCCATCTTCCAGGAAAGGCCGGAGATGTTCAATGGTTTCTTCCGTAGGAGTTCCTGCCGGAACCATCAGCCAGACTGCGCGCGGTTTTGCAAGTTTCTTAGCAAGATCCGCAAAATCTGTGGCCCCAACCGCTCCTTCTTTCGCCAGCGCGGCGACCGACTCCTTTTTCAGATCATACACGACCACCTCATGCTGCCTGCGCATGAGACGCCGAGCCATATTCGCGCCCATCCTGCCCAAACCAACAATGCCTATTTGCATAAATTCCTTATTGTTCGCTGTAGTTCCAGGTCAGACCGCCATCGACGACAAATGTTGCGCCCGTAATATAATCCGCGTCCGGTGATGCCAGAAACGCCGCAACGCCAGCCACATCCGATGTATTGCCAAGCCGTTTCAGCGGGATGTTTTCCAGGAGAGCATTCAATTTCACCGGGTCATGCAGAAGCGCAGTGTTTATGGGCGTCTCGATCGCGCCGGGAGCGATATTGTTAACGGTAATACCGAAAGGCGCTAACTCGATGGAGAGATTTCGCATCACCATTTTCATGCCACCCTTACTCGCGCAATACGAGGTAAAATGAGGAAATGGCAGTTCTTCATGCACCGAACTCACATTGATCACTTTTCCAGGCTGTTTGACTTCCATTCGGTGCCTCACAAACGCCTGGGTGGCAAAAAAAGCGCCTTTCAGGTTGATGTTGAGCACCAGGTCATAGTCTGGTTCTGTGACTTCCCAGAACGGAGCGTATTTCTCCACGCCGGCGTTGTTGACCAAAATATCCAACCCACCGAGCGCCTCGACGGATTCGCGCACCATCCGCTGTGTGTCAGCGACCTTGCTTATATCTCCCTCGACCGCCACCGCTCGGCGACCAAATTTTTGTGCGCGCTGGACAGTTTCGGCCGCGGTGTCCGGATGCGTGACATAGTCGATGACAACGTCGGCTCCTTCTTCCGCGAGTCTCAGTGCGATTGCCTGACCGATCCCTTGATTGCTGCCGGTCACTAAGGCCTTTTTGCCGATAAGTTTCATGTTCACTTACTAAATCGCAGAATTCCAGCCATCCGACAAGAATCGTTCACCCCAACGAATGACCCAACCGACTGGATTTTAAAAACTTCTCCGAATATTCTCCAGCTCATGCTGAATTTGATCTGGTTGACACTCCTGCTGATCGGCGTGTTGGTGGCTGGGATCACAGGCCAATTTGCCGTCATCAACCAGGGTGCCCTTAACGCGGCTAGGTCCGCGGTGATGGATGTTGCACTGCCGCTCTGGGGAGCAATGACCCTCTGGTTAGGTATGGTTCGGCTCGCGGAAAGGGCGGGACTCATCCAGCACATCGCACGATTCATTCGCCCTCTATTGGTTCTTTTGTTCTCCGATGTACCTCCAACTCATCCCGCAATGGGTTCCATTGTTATGAACATCGCCGCCAATATGCTGGGCGTCAGCAATGCGGCAACGCCGCTGGGTCTGCGCGCAATGAGTCAGCTCAACGAATTAAACACCAAGCAGGGTGTCGCCACGAATGCGATGTGCACTTTCCTGGCAATAAATACCAGTTCCATCCAACTGGTCCCGACAACCGCCATTAATGTTCTCGCCATCAACGGTTCCAAGAACCCAACGGGTATAGTCGGCTCCACGTTGATCGCAACCTTCTGCGCAACCTTGTGCGCGATCTTCATGGTTAAGTTCCTTGAACGAGTTCGTCTATTCCGCTGGGACCGACAGCCGGGCATCTCAATGCCCATAGCCGCCCAACGCTCGCCCCAATCAAACGAGAATGCCTCAAGCGAACTGCCAATGGCTCTTTGGGCGCCCTGGGTTCTGACGGCTGTTTTCCTGTTTTTTCTAGCAGTCTTTATTCCGAATGCGTTCCCCTACTGGTTCCGCGGGAGTGCCCCGGTCGATTTCCTTGCCGCAATCGCTACATTTTTTAATGCGCTCTCGCCGCTGGCGATTCCGTTTCTACTGACGTTTTTTCCGTTGTACGCCGCCGCTCGGAAAATATCGGTCTATGCAGAATTTATTGAGGGCGCCAAAGAAGGATTCACGATCATGGTTCGCATTATCCCCTACTTGGTCGGGATGCTTGTTGCCATCGCGGTATTTCGCGATTCGGGTGCGTTGAATCTTTTACAGCATTTAATGAATCCGATCCTGAGCTGGATTCGGTTCCCGTCGGATCTGCTGCCGATGGTATTGATCCGGCCGCTGAGCGGCAGCGGCGCAATTGCGATTCTGACCGATCTGGTGAAACAGCTTGGCCCGGACAACATCCTCAGTTACATGGCCGCAACGATCTACGGCAGCGCAGAAACAACTTTTTATGTGGTGGCGGTTTATTTCGGCTCTGTCGGCGTCACAAAGACGCGGCACGCCATTCCCGCTGGTCTTTTCGCTGATCTCGTCGGCGTGATCGCATCGGTGCTCGCTTGCCGACTTCTTTTCCGGTGAACGTCAACCAACAGATTTTGATGCTATCTGACCTGACATGATGATCGCCTTTTCAAAATTGTTCAGACGATATGTCTTCCCGAACAATCTGAATCGATCCTTTTCGATCCGTCGCAACAACGCATGGTATATCGCACGCATTCCTTCCGCCGCGAGCATCGATCGCCGGTCCTCCGCGGGTAACAATCGCCTCGCCTCCCGGAAAAAGGAATGCGCGCGTTCTGCTTGAAATTGCATCAAACGAACAAACGCCTTGTTGTAGATCCGTTGCCGCAATTTTTCTTCTGAGTAACCAAACATCCTTAACTCGCCCAAGGGCAAATAAATGCGGCCACCGTTCAGCAAATCCTTGTCCACGTCTCGGATGATGTTCGTCAGTTGAAGCGCGACTCCCAGTTTGTGGGCATATTCTTTACATTGCGCGTTTCGATATCCGAATATTTCAATGCTCACCAGCCCAACTGCGCTGGCGACCCGGTAACAGTATTGGTGCAGCGCTTCGAAATGCTCGAACCGGACAGGCTCCAAATCCATTTCCACACCGAGCAAGACCTCTTCGAGAAGCCTGAGATCGAGCTTGTATTTGGCAATCAAAATTCTCAGTTCCGAGGCGAACCCCGGCTCGTTCGGTTCGGCCTTTAGCAGCCAGCGCCGCCAACCTTGCAGCCAATGTCTACGCTCCGGCAACGGCACATCCGGATCGTCAGCGGCATCGTCCACCTGGCGGCAGAACGCATAAAAGGTAGTGATATCTTGCCTTTTTGCTTTCGGTAAACAGAAGAAAGCAAAGGCCAGGTTTGACTGGCTTTTTTTGGTGATTTCCTTTGCTTCGCTCATCCGAGCGGGTCTCCTTCAAAGAATTCTTTCACCCCTTCGGGCCCGATTTCCAGGCGGACGTCAGCTTGTCTCCACGAGAGGTGCGGCGCCAATGTGGCGATCACTGCCAACCCAAGGCGCTGAGCGCTCACACGCAGAGTGGACAACAGCAATTCTGCTTCGCGATCCCGCATTTTACTCCCCACAAGTTCAGCAATCAGGACACGCGGATGGTGGACCACAGCCCTGGCCAACGCGGCTAACGTTTCGTCAAGCTCGTCCAACTGCCCAACCGAAGTGGTGGCAATCCGTGACACGCCGACAAGGTCCAGGATTTCTTCGGTGATCACTTTGGCCTCGTAAGCTTCAACCTGAGCGATCTTGAAGAGGGGCATCGCGACATTCTCCAGAACCGTAAACGCAGGCAGCAAAAATGGGGAGGAAAACAAAAACCCATATTTCCGGTTTCGAATTTCGCCCAGGTCATCGACGCCGAGATCGGTGACCGCGCAGCCGTCCACAATAACTTCCCCGGAATCAGGCGGCAGAAGAAGACCGAGGATTTGCAGCAACAAACGTTTGCCACCAAGATCCGATCCGGAAAGATGGTAAAATAATCCAGCCCGAAATCGGTAGGTAAAATTGCTGATGATTTCCGCGGGACCATTCTCATTCGCACGCTCTGCGCTCAGGTTCCTGGTCCGGAGGGGATCGATTGCCATAGAGTCAACGGAAGTTAAAAGGCAAACTCGGGATTTTCCTTAAGCCCAAATCGCATAGAAGAAGTAAACGACAGCCGCTGAAATCCTTCCAATTTTCAACGTCGGAATTCAGCTCCAGGAATTATTGTAAACTGGTTCTCAACTTTCAAGCGTCTAGCCTGCATCGATGGCAAATCCTTTGAGATTGGTCATCCATGCAGGCTGTGGCAGCGGAACTCTCCCGGCTACGCCGAAAATCCCGCTGCTTTTTGGAGAGGAGATTTTAAGACAGTTTGTTTGATTACTTATTTTTAAAATCAGGCTCTAATACATACGCACAGCGTCTGCTTAAGCGCTTTCCAGTCCGCGATGAGCTCTTTCCCTTCGCCTTTTACGTGATTTTTGCGCGCTAGTCGGACACTAAAATCGAATCTCCCTTGGAAACGGTTGCGAGGCCCGGTAAAGGCAAACCCAGCTTGCCAGGAACCACGCAGCCAAAAATGCCCTGACGACAGTAATGAAACCGGACAACAACAGGTTTGGCACAGAATTTCTGGGAAAGGCTCCCACAATGAAATCGTTCAGCCAGCTGATAGCAAAAAAATGAAGCCCGGCCACCACCAGAAACCAGATTATCCTGAACCAGTGTCGTCGCACGAGCTGTGCGTGTTCCTGCACCGCTTCACGCAGCGTCTCGTTATGCAGGGTCAGGGTGACCTGAATGGAACAAGATAAAATCAATGCGACCGCGATTAAAGGTCGAGCGGTTTGCTCAATGTACTGGATCACTGCATTGGTGAAGTCCGTTTGCTGCGTGATCCAAAGGTAACTGATCAGTAAGGGTAGGTGGATCAGGAAGAGGCTCATCAGCAAAATGACGCCGGCCCATTTCGCAACAAACACCGCACGCTTCAACGCAAATTCGAAGATCCGTCCTGGTTCGGAATTCAAACCTCGAATCCAGATGAAGGTAAGCAAAACAAGAAAAATCTGAATCAAAAGACCAAACAGGTATTCGAACTGGAACGATAACCAGTCAATGATCGCACCCAGGCGCAGTAAAAAAATGCCGTCCAAATATTGATTAAGCCAATAGATCGAAAGCGAAAAGAGCGGCTTGCAGAAGGCTGCCAAGGCGCACAGCACGAGGCAGAGATAAACGGCCACCCACCACCGGCCGAGGCGGCGCTTCGCCGCACGCAGAAAATGCGCCTGGTACCCTCGCCAATTGATCAGAAAGAGCAGCGCGGCTAACGCGGAGGCCGGATAACTGACGACAGCCTGGTTGAACAATCCTGCTAACAATTCAAGTGCCGGCAACCATGCCTTCTTGGCCGATTCCGCCAATTCGTGCGGCTTGTAGGCGGGCCAGTAGAGCAAATGTCTCAACGAAAGCTCTCCCTCTCCCAATAGGTACGCCTGCAGAACCTGAAAAACCGTGTAGGCCAACCCCAGAACCGAAAGCCATATCCACATCCGGGGATAACGCTGAAGGCACCGCAACCCGTCCCGAAAAAACCGAGAAGCTGGGTTCCCAAAGATCAGAGCCAGATAGCTAACTACCGCGCCCGCTGTCGAAACAAGGACGAACTGCCAGCCGGGAGAGGAGGCCTCAACGATGTGGGAGTTCAGAATCGCTGGAATCAGAAGTCAGAAGTCAGAGTCAGGAGTTGCAGAATTCACGAGTGCCTCGGCGATTGGACTCTATTGCCCTCGCATAGGCAGCAAATAGCTTGAAACTCCTGTAAGAGGGCCTCCATGTGCCCGATCGTCCTTCAATTCCTGACTCCTGTTTCCTCTACCTGACAAATCCCCAATGGCTCGAGAACGGCCAATAAACGAACATTCCTCGTCCCACAACGTTCTGCCACGGGACAAATCCCCAGTAGCGACTGTCATAGCTGTTCGCACTGTTGTCGCCCAATGCGAAGTAATTCCCTTTTGGGATCGTAACCGTTGCTGAGGGGTCCCCTAAATACATCGTATCTCTCGGAATATTTCGATATCCGGTATATCCGTTCTGCTGAGATGCGACGCGCTCGAATGAATATTCGTTCGCTTCATGGCCGTTCACAAACAACTTTGGCTGCTGAATCCGCAAAGTGTCCCCCGGCAAACCCGCAAGACGTTTGATATAATGCTCACTCTCCAGGTTCGGGCCGGGAGGAATCCCGAGGATTCCGTTGGTCCGGAAAACGAAAACGTCCGCTCGATGTGGCCCTATGAGATTGTAGCTGAACTTATCGACAAAGAGTTGATCCCCAAGGTCGGCGTAACCGCGCACAATTGGTTCCCCCTTCTTAAAGCTTTGACCGGGACCAACGCGCATCTGGTCCTCCAAGGACCTCGGATCGATTCCAACTCGGTAAGTTCTTCCGGAAGACATTTTAATCACTGAGCCATCCCAAAACGGGTTTATCTTTGCCGCAGAGATCGACTCGATGGAGTCTGTCGCTTCCTCGCACACCAGATTCTCATAAGTGCGGCCAAGGGTAAGAAATTGAAAAGTGCGAACAAAGATATTGGGCGGGAGCGCCTCGGTACGATGTCCGATCACCCCATTCAAAGTTGGTTGCATTGAACCGGTGGGAATTTTAAAAGGCTGGAGATAGTAAGCCCTGATGCCAAGCGCCAAAACGATTGCCACCACCAGCAACTCCACGTTCTCCCGGATTCCGCCCAGATCCCGTAGAGGTTGAAGCTTGCCCAAAGACGGCAGGAGTTCTTTTTCGGCTTTCTGCACCCCTTCGCTCGACCGCTTTTTCAGCGCTTCTTTCAGCCCCGCCAGATTCTGCCGAACTCGTTCGACATCTTCCGGACGTGCAACATCTTTTCGATAATTGATTACTTTTCGGGCCGCCTTTGCCAGAGCGCGTCCTTCTTCAATATACTTCGGAATAAACATCAGTTAGTCTTCAGAACTTCAATAAATGCTTCCTGCGGAATATTCACTCTCCCAATCGCTTTCATCCGCTTTTTACCCTCTTTTTGCTTTTCCAGCAGTTTCCGTTTCCGAGTTATGTCGCCACCGTAACATTTTGCCGTCACGTTCTTCCGCAGGGCAGTAACATTCTCACGGGCAATAATCTTACCACCGATGGCAGCCTGGATCGCCACTTGGAAGAGCTGCTGTGGGATGACCTCCTTCAGCTTGGCCGCGAGGATACGGCCGCGCCCTTCGGCTTTGTCACGATGCACAATACTCGAGAATGCATCCACAGGTTCTCCATTGACCAGTAGATCGAGCTTGACCAGGTCCGCGGCGCGGTAGCCGTTTTGCTCATAGTCCATTGAACCGTAACCATGGGTCAGTGATTTAATTTTGTCGTTAAAATCGACCAGGATCTCGTTAAGAGGCATCACAGCAGTTAACATCACGCGACGAGTGTCGAGAGATTCGGTGTGCTCGACTTCCCCCCGCTTTTCCATCATCAACTGCATCATGTCCCCGATATTTTCGTTCGGACACATGACAAAACATTTTACGACAGGCTCCTGGATCTCCTCGATCAGGCTCGGATCAGGCAAAAACGATGGGTTATCGACTTCCACCAAGGTCCCGTTCGTTTTCAGAACGTGATAAACCACACTCGGGTAGGTCGCGATGATGTCCATATCGAATTCGCGCCTCAAACGCTCCTGCACGATTTCCATATGGAGCAGGCCGAGGAACCCGCATCTGAAACCATACCCAAGGGCAACCGAGCTTTCCGCCTGATAGACAAAAGCCGAATCGTTGATCTGCAGTTTGCCCAACGCGCTCTTCAAATGTTCAAAATCCGCCGTGTTAATCGGATAAATCCCGCTGAACACCATTGGATGAATTTCTTGAAAACCAGGCAGCGGTTCGAGAGCCGAGTTTCGCTGATCCGTTAAAGTGTCTCCAATCTTGATCTCGGTGGTCGATTTAATATTCGCAATGAAATAACCTACGTGACCCGCCTCAAGGTCGGGTTGAGCCAGCGGTTTAGGCGTAAATATGCCCACCTCCTTAATTTCGTAATGATTGGAGGTTCTCATCAGTTTGACTCCCTGCCCGGCGACCAGGTTGCCCGAGAATATCCGCGCGTAGGCCACAACCCCTCGGTAGATATCAAAGATGGAGTCAAAAACCAGCGCTCTCAGTTTGCCATCGGCCATCGGCTGGGGCGCAGGAACGCGATGAACAATCGCTTCTAGAATATCTTCCACCCCGCGTCCGGTTTTTGCGCTGGCCAGGATAGCCTCATCGGCCGAAATCGTAAGAACGTCTTCCAGTTGCTTCTTCACCGTTGCAACATCGGCATTTGGGAGATCGACCTTGTTAATCACCGGGATGATGGTCAGATTCTGTTTCATGGCGAGATGCACATTGGCCACCGTTTGAGCCTCCACGCCCTGGGCCGCATCCACAACCAGCACCGCCCCTTCGCAAGCCGCGAGGCTCCGAGAGACTTCGTAGGCGAAGTCGACGTGACCAGGAGTGTCAAGGAGATTCAGGCGGTAAGTATGTCCGTCCTTAGCTCCGTACTTCATCGTCACTGGGTGGGCCTTGATCGTGATGCCCCTCTCCCGCTCCAGATCCATTGAGTCGAGTAACTGATCCTGTTTGTCGCGCTCTTCGATGGTGCCAGTCATTTCGAGCAACCGATCCGACAACGTCGTTTTACCGTGGTCGATGTGCGCGATAATGCAGAAATTGCGAGTAAACCGGCCTCCCATCTGGAAGCGCACTATTCTCTAGTCGCACAACAACGTCAATAGAACGGGCAGAGACATGCCAGGTATGGGCGGGTCGGCGTGGCTGAGAGCCGGCGTGTGGGCGTTAATTGCACGCAAACAGTTTCCCGGCTATTCTGAAGAGGCAAACCGGGGCATTTTGCTTACCTTCGATGGTGCAACGCCGACTCGCCGATACGCCACAACGTCTTTGCCCCCAACAGGCGTTTTTCGCTTGCTCCCGGGTGACTGGCCCTTAAGGTAGCGTTATGGTAACGACTGCTCCGGCAGCATATGATTCTAAAGTAGAGGGTAACATCATTTTTTCCCGCCTTGATGCATGCATCAACTGGATGCGGAAAAATTCGCTTTGGCCGATGCCGATGGGTCTCGCCTGTTGCGCCATCGAAATGATGGCTGCTGCGTGCGCTCGTTATGATATCGCGCGATTCGGCGCTGAAGTGATGCGGTTTTCGCCACGACAATCCGACGTTATGATTGTGGCCGGCACCGTGACTTATAAAATGGCTCTGGCGGTCAAACGGATTTACGACCAGATGCCGGAGCCAAAATGGGTAATTGCCATGGGGGCCTGCGCCTCTTCCGGCGGAATGTATCGCAGCTATGCGGTCCTTCAAGGGATCGATCGGTTGCTCCCAGTGGACGTCTACGTCAGTGGCTGCCCGCCTCGTCCGGAAGCCCTTCTTGAGGGTTTGATGAAGCTGCAGCAGAAGATCGAACGCGAAAAGGCATTCTCGGATCAGAAGAAGGAGCTGCAGGGAGTTTTTTCATGAGCCTCGACGAAGCTGCCTCCAGGCTCCAAGAGCAGTTCCACATTATTCAGCGAATTGATTTTCGCGGTGAAATCTCTCTTGAACTGCCTCTCGAGCTACTGGAGCAGGCCTGCAAGTTCGCCAAAGAACAGCTCGGCTTTAATTTTCTGACTGATCTCTCGAGTGTCGACAACTTCGGTGATGAACCTCGTTTCGAGGTCGTCTATGAACTTTATTCTCTGGAGCGGAATATTCACCTTCGGTTGAAAGCTCGAGTATCTGAGGATCATCTTGAGGTCCCATCTGTCACTCACCTCTGGCCCACCGCCAACTGGCATGAACGTGAAGTCTACGACATGATGGGGATCCGTTTCTCCGGTCATCCTGATCTTCGCCGAATTCTGATGTGGGAAGGGTACCCGTATTATCCTCTCCGGAAAGATTTCCCGCTTGAAGGCAAATCGAGCAACACGCCCGACGTCGCTTTCAGTGAACCGGCACCGCTTGCGGGTGGTCCATTCGTCACTCTACCGAGTCCGGGGCACATCAAAGATCGGGAACCACGCGCTCGTCACGCCGAAGACCAGTAGGCGAAGAAGCTCCGAGCTGGTGTACCTGTTCGCGACCTTTGGCCGCCGGTCAGTTGGCTGTTTTCAAGGCGCAAACGACGAGCATCCCGCCCCACTTACGCTGTCTTCGGTAGACAAAGAGTACCAGATTTTGGAAAGTGGAGCGTCATGCTTCCTGCTCGCGCGTTGCCGACGGCCCATTTTGAACGCAACGACCGGAATCTGGTGATCACTTGTCCTCACCCCGAACGTGCGCCAGAGTCCACCATGGCTTCCCACCATTACGCACTTACCACAATCTGGACTGGCAACACGGGAAAAGGAACGGCCGGATACCGTGATTACGATC
>JAFAQT010000240.1 GCA_019246215.1 Verrucomicrobiota bacterium | reverse complement strand
TATACTCGGCGTCGCCGAGATGGGGCCGCCCGATCAGTTCGAAGAGTTTCAGAAGCGTCTGAAGGAAGCAGGTCTTGAATTTCCTTTCACCGAGTACGTGAGCGGTGCGGATCCGGATCGGCATCTGGCGCTGGTAAGTCGGTTTGCGATTGTGGAGCGCCACTCTGCAAAGGCCCTGTTTTTTGACCTGAACGGGCAACGGGAACCCGTCGAACGCGGATTTCTGGATGTCACAATCGAAGTGGATCCAGCGTTCCGGCTGAGAGTGGTGGGCGCTCATCTAAAATCCAAGCTTGCGGTTCCGTCCGGGGAAGCGCTTCTGCGGCGTAATGAGGCTCGCCTGCTGCGGCGGCACATTGATGGAGTGTTGGCTGAGGATCCGAAGGTGAATCTCCTGGTGTACGGCGATCTTAATGATACGAAAGATCAACCTGCGATTCAGGAGATTCTAGGTCCGCGAGAAGGTGCGAATCGACTGAAAGAGATCCTGCTGACTGATGCGCAAGGAGACCGTTGGACCTACTATCGGCGGCTGAGCGATACGTATGACCGAATAGACTACATTCTCGCAGACAAGGCCCTCCTGCCCCGAATCGATCAGTCGCGCTCTTACCTTTATCGATCGATCGACTGGTACTCGGCCAGCGATCATCGGCCGGTCGTGATCGTGATCAAAACGAAACCCTCGTAGGCGGAGCTTGGTTCCCGTTTTAATGGATCATTCTCGTTCTCGACTTTTAGTCCCTGGGTGGACAAAAGCGGAATTGATCTGAGGAATTCGAGAATGAGCACTAGGGCGAGAACGAGGACGATTTGCTTGCGGAGCGAAGAGGGGTCACCTAACTTTGTTGTTTGTCCCGCGAACGCCTTGAGGAGTTCCGGAACCATTTTCCTGTCCGGGAAGAATTTATGGCCAACATCGTTTTAGTCGGCGCGCAGTGGGGCGACGAAGGCAAGGGAAAGGTGATTGATTATCTCACCGATGAAGTCGACGTCGTCGTCCGAAGCCAGGGTGGGAACAATGCGGGACACACCGTCGTCGTCGACGAAAAGAAGTATATTCTTCGCCTGATTCCCTCCGGCATTCTGCGCAAAGGGAAACTTTGCGTAATAGGCAACGGGGTCGTGATTGATCCTATCGCTCTCTGGGAAGAGATATCGGAACTGGCGGCGCACGATGTGAAGATTAACTCAAAGAATCTGTTGATCAGCGAATGCGCGCATTTGGTTTTCCCGTTCCACAGGATGATCGATGAACAACGGGAAGTCTCAAAGGGAGCACAGAAGATTGGAACAACAAGGCGCGGGATCGGACCGGCTTATGGCGACAAGATCGCCAGGGTAGGGATTCGCCTAGGCGAGCTTTTGCAGCCTGAGTTGTTCAAAGAGAAGCTGCAGGCACGAGTCAAAGAGGCAAATCTCGTCCTGCGAGGTTTCGGTCAGAAGCCAATAATATTTAAGGCGCTCTTAAATCAATATCTGGAAGTTGGCGAAAAAATTCGACCGCTTATTACCAACACGGTTTTGACGGTCCATAGGGCTATGATTGCCGGCAAAGAGATTCTTTTTGAGGGCGCGCAAGGAACATTTCTGGACGTGGATCATGGGACTTATCCTTACGTGACCTCGTCCAATACGACAGCAGGAGGCGCTTGTACCGGATCGGGCGTGCCTCCGCACAGAATTGGTCGCGTCGTCGGCGCGATGAAGGCATATACAACCCGAGTGGGTGAGGGCCCATTCCCCACTCAGGACGCAGTAGTTGCCGAGCTGATGCATTCAATGGGACGCGAGTATGGGTCGGTCACCGGACGTGCGCGCAGGTGTGGGTGGTTTGACTCCGTTGCAACCAGGTATGCTCAAATCCTAAATGGGATCGACGAATTGGCCGTGACCAACCTGGACGGCTTGGACTCCTTGCCTCGGTTGAAAGTCTGTGTGGCTTACAAGCTCGAGGGAAAAAAGATTGAAGTGCCTCCGACCTGCGTTCAGCAGCTGGCGAAGTGCGTCCCAATTTATGCAGAGGCGGCAGGTTGGCAGAAATCGACAAGCGATGCTCGATCGTACGAGGAACTGCCTCCCAATGCTCGAGAGTATCTGCGCCTGATTTGCGATCTGACCGGAGCAAAGCTAAAGCTGGTTGGTGTGGGCCAAAGTCGCGCCCAAACCATTCTGGTGTAGTTTCTTCGCAGGACACAGGTTTTCAAGAATGTCCACGAGAGCTCTGAAACATATTGCGGTGATCATGGACGGCAACGGCCGTTGGGCCCGCCAGCGTGGTTGGCCGCGGACCAGGGGCCATCTCGAAGGGGCGAATGCCGCTAAGGAATGCGTGGAAGCATGTTTGGAACTCGGCATCGAATACCTGACGCTTTACACTTTTTCGACCGAGAACTGGCGACGCCCCAAGGAGGAAATCGATACACTCATGGGCCTGTTGCAGAAGTTTTTGCGGGAATATACCGAAGATTTGCGGAAGCGGAGTGTGAAGCTTGAGGCGATCGGCCGACTGAGCGAAATCCCGACGGCGGTTGAAAGACAGCTTCGCAAGTCGATTGCAGCAACCGCAGGTGGCAAGCTCCTGACGACAATCCTGGCGCTAAACTACAGCGGCCGAACGGAGATCGTAGACGCCGTGAAAAGGATTGTTGAAAAGGTCGTCGCTGGACGGCTGGAGATCGATCAGATTAATCCCGAAATCTTTGCGGAACATCTGTATACGCATAGATGGCCTGACCCGGACCTGTTCATTCGGACGTCCGGTGAAATGCGGATTTCCAATTTTTTGCTTTGGCAACTTAGTTACACGGAAATCTACGTGACTCAGAAGCTTTGGCCTGATTTTGGCAGGGAGGATCTTCGCGAGGCGGTCGCAGAATTTGGACGACGAAACAGGAGATACGGGGGAGTTTAGAACATCAGTGTCCTGACTCGTCCTATTGTGGCCCACAAAATGTCTTCTGGCCACCCTTTGTGGAGCGGCGTGGAAAAGCTTTCTAGGCTCGCTGCTCAAAATCAAGCCTCTCGCTTGCGCATTGCCGTAGGTAGGCAAATTATATCCTTTTACTAAAGCCGGGGGCTCTTGGGAATGTTCCCGGCATTCCGGCCAGACACAGACATTGATGCAAACAATTTTGTTAGTTGATCCTGAAACCGACTTTCTGGAATGGGCGCAGAATCAGCTTGAGACGCCGACCACTCGCGTTGTGACATCGACGACGGCGGACGAAGCCTACAAAATTTACATTACGGAAAATCCGGATCTACTGATTTCCGAAACGCATTTGCTGCCTTTCAGCGGCTTGGAGCTTCTGGCTAGAATCCGCCAGCGAGATTCCAATGCCGTCGTCATTCTGATGAGCGCTTTCGGGACCACACAATCGGTGATCGAGTCGATGAAACTGGGCGCTTTCGACTACCTGAGAAAGGAGTCGCTCCCGTTTAATCTAAAACCGGTTGTGGATGCGGCTCTCACGGCTCAGGCTGAAATGCGCTCAGCGACCGCGTTCAAGCCCCAGTTGACCGTCGAGCAATACCAAGACAGCCTAGTCGGCCAATCCCAGCCGATGCAACAAGTGTTCAAGATGGTCGGTCGGGTCTCGCATAGTGACGCACCGGTTATGATCACCGGCGAAAGCGGTTCTGGTAAGGAGCTAGTCGCGAGGGCAATTCATCACTACAGCAACCGAAGCCTTCAACCTTTCATCGCAATTAATTGCGCGGCGATTCCAGAAAACTTGCTGGAAAGTGAACTTTTCGGGCATGAAAAAGGAGCTTTCACAGGGGCCTCTGCTCAGAGGATTGGGCGGTTTGAACAGAGTAACGGAGGAACTCTCTTTTTGGATGAGATCGGTGACATGCCATTGACCGTGCAGAGCAAGATTCTCCGAGTCCTGCAAGAAGGTGAATTTTCCCGAGTAGGGGGGAACACGACCGTTAAGACCGACGTTCGAATCATCGCGGCGACCAATAAGACCCTGGAGCAAGAAGTTGCAAAGAAGCAATTCCGGGAAGATCTCTTCTACCGTTTGAACGTGGTCAGGATACATCTGCCGCCGCTCCGACAGAGGAGAGAGGACGTCAACCTGCTGGCTGAATACTTCCTGAAGAAGATCGCGACGCAAAAACATCTGCCTCAGCTCAAGCTCTCAGAAGAGGCGGTAAAGTTGATGGAGGAATATCCGTGGCCTGGCAACGTGCGCGAACTGGAAAACACCATTCAGCGCGCCTGTGTGCTTGCAACGAGTGATGTGTTGCTCCCAAAGGATATCCCGCTGGGTGCGGCAACTCAACAACCGGACGGTGGGACGGAGGATTCCCCGCCGATGCTCAGTAACCCCGTGAAGCCTACGCTAGAAACGGCCGTGGAGATCCTGCTCGATGCCGCATCCAGTGATCGGTCACTCCAATTACTTCCGTGGCTGGAGCGGGAGTTCACGCTTTTCGCAATGAAGCGCACGAAAGGAAACCAGGTCAAAGCGGCCAAGCTCCTAGGAATGACACGCGCGACGTTGCGGAAACGAATCGAACGATATGGGATTACCAAGGAGTTGAATTTCCAGTAGGTTGTTCGGGCGGCGCCTAATAGTTTACACTACGAAGAATTTGGGCCGCGGGATCGCCCACACCTTGTTCCTGGCCGTTCCATCGCACGAACCAATGTCCGACCAGCTGGCAGATATAGTTGATTTGATCCGCAGTTTCCCGCCCATTCTGAAACTCCTCCAACGGAAGAGCCCCTTGACTCTTGATCACATTTGTGAGGGCGCACAGGCGTTTGTTGCCGCGTGCGTCGTGCGGCATCATGGCTCCAGATCATGTTGGATTTTTTGCCCCGACGTCCGGCGTCAGGAAGAAATATTTAATGGACTTCTGAACTGGCAGATCGATGCCCAATTCTTTCCTGAAATAGAACTGTCAGCCTTAGAAGGATCTATCTCTGACCCCGAAATCGTCGCCGAGCGTCTGGAAGTCTTGCAAAAAGTTGCCGGGAACAAACGCGCGGTGATCGTCATAACCGAGGCGTCGCTTGAGGACGCGGTGCCAAGCGCTCAAGTCCTACGGAAACAAACCTTAATCCTACGGCGCAAAGATCCGCTCGATCGAGACGCACTGGCCGAAATCCTGTTGAAGAGCGGTTACGAAAGAACTCCTCAAGTAACAACTCGAGGCCAATTCGCTGTACGTGGCGGTATTCTGGACATTTTCTCCTGGCATCATTCTTTGCCGGTCAGAATCGAGCTTTTCGGCGAGGAGATCGACTCCATACGAGAGTTTGAGCTGGATGATCAGACTTCAATTCAAACTTTAGAACGCTGCGAATTGCTGGTTGGTGATATTGAACAGGGCAAGCTCGGGCTCCGCGAATATTTGGGGGAAGGAGATGTTTTGATCGGCATAGAGTCGACTCGGGAGGAGCCGCAGATCAGGATTATTTCCGGGGCGACCATTGATGACGCAATGGAAGACTACCGGACCGCATTCTTCGGAACTGGATTCCAGGATTTTGAAGCGGGCGATTTTTTGGTGGAGGAGACCAAGCGAGAGCTTGCGCTTCGGCAGTTGCGAGCGTGGATCGACGAGGGTTGGCGGCTCTTCGCAGTCTGCCATAATGAAGGGGAAATCGAGCGTTTGCGAGATGTGCTGCACGACAACGAAGTGGACGTTGATGCAATCCGGTTTGTAGTCGGGTCCCTGACTCGCGGGTTTGTGTTCCCGGAAGCGAAACTCGCGGTGTTATGCGACGCGGAGATATTTGGTCGTTATCAGAGCCCAAGCGCGCGTCGCCTTGCGCTACGAAGGTCGCGCCTCCGAGGGAGCAGAGCACCGATTGATTTTTCGGAGATTGCCGAAGGGGACCTTGTTGTGCATCTGGAGCACGGGGTCGGAAAGTATCGGGGCATCCAAAGGCTGCAGCAAAATGGCTCCGAGCAAGAGGTTGTCCTATTGGAATTCGCCAATGAGGCCCGACTGTATGTTCCGTTCGAACAAGCCTTTCTGATTTCCCGCTATGTTGGAATCGGGAAACGGGTTCCACCTTTAAGCGTGCTAGGCGACAACCGCTGGGGTAGGGCAAAGAGGGCGGCTGAAACAGCAGTTTTCGATTATGCAGCAAAGCTTCTCGAGATTCAGGCGGAACGAAATTCGCGGGCTGGGTATGCGCACCCTCCCGATACGTCTTGGCAAGCCGAGTTCGAGTCATCTTTTTTGTATAAGGAGACAACCGATCAGCTGCGAGCAATTCATGACACCAAAGCCGATATGGAAACCGACCGCCCTATGGATCGCCTGATCTGCGGCGATGTTGGTTTCGGAAAGACGGAGGTAGCGATTCGTGCGGCATTCAAGGCGGTGGTCAATGGGAAGCAGGTCGTCATGTTGGTGCCGACGACCGTGTTAGCCCAGCAGCATTTCAACACCTTTCGAGAGCGAATGTCCGACTATCCGATCCGCGTGGCGATGTTGAGTCGTTTTCTCTCGCAACGCGAACAGCGAGAAACTGTTCAAGGACTGAAAGATGGAACGATCGATATCGTCATCGGCACCCACCGGTTGATCACCGGTGATATCAAATTCAAGGACTTGGGACTGGTCGTGATCGACGAAGAACAACGATTCGGGGTGCGGCACAAAGAACAGTTCAAGGAACAGTTCGAGTTGATCGATGTGCTGACGCTTTCCGCGACGCCGATCCCGCGGACGCTTTACCTCTCCCTGGTGGGCGCAAAGGATATGTCCGTTATTGAAACGCCGCCACCGAATCGACTGCCGGTCGAAACAGTTATTTGTGGTTACGACGAAAGGATCATTCGCGACGCCATTCAGCGGGAGCTTCACCGCAAAGGGCAAGTCTACTTTCTCCATAATCGCGTGGAATCAATCGATCGTGTTCAAGAAAAAATCCGATTGCTTTGCCCGGGCGCACACGTCGACATCGGCCACGGCCAGATGGATGAACAGGCTTTGGAAGAGGTCATGGAGCGGTTCGTCAGCGGCAAAACGGATGTACTGGTTTCGACGACAATTATCGAGAGTGGCTTGGACATCCCGAATGCGAACACCATCATCATTGACCGCGCAGACCGATTCGGTCTTGCCGATTTATACCAGTTGCGCGGAAGAGTCGGCAGAGCCCAGCACAAGGCGTATGCTTATCTTTTGCTTCCACGCGACATGATGACGGTGGGAGCAGCTCGGAGACGCATTACCACAATTAAACAGTACTCCGGGCTCGGGGCAGGTTTCAGAATTGCGATGCGAGATCTTGAGATCCGCGGCGCGGGGAACATTCTCGGAACAGCCCAAAGCGGACACATCGTTAATATTGGTTTTGATCTATATTGCCAGTTGCTGCACCGAGCCGTGGAGGAATTGCAGGGAAAGCGGACCCGGATCAGGACCGACGTCGCCGTGCGTCTGGATTTCGTTTCCACAAATGAGGCCGAACATTTCAGTTCGCAGAGCCACCTCGAACCGGCGTTTATCCCGGCGCATTACATTTCGCAGCCTCAAATGCGTATCCATGCGTACAAGAAGCTCGCTGAGGCAAACTCCAAGGAAGCTCTCCAAAAACTTGCACGCGATTGGCGGGACCAATTTGGCAGGCATCCGGATGCCGTTCGTAATCTCCTCACTTTAAGCGAGATAAAACTCATCGCGACCAGGGCAAAGATAACGGCAGTCGAGGTAAAAGGCTTGAAAGTTATGCTGACAAGGGGAGGCGATTATCTTCTGATCGACGGTCGGTTTCCCCGCTTGACTTCAGGCCAAGGCGAAAATAACCTTTCGAACTTGCTAGTTCTCATAAGTCGACTTTCCTGACACTACTCATGTCCTTGAAGCTGTTGTTCTCTCTGTTGTTGGCAGGCACTTTCTTCATCCCACGAATCAGGGCGGCAGAACCTGAGGTGATCGACGGTGTCGCAGCTATTGTCAACGGAGACGTGATTACCTTCTCCCAGGTCCAGGAAGTCTCCGGGCCGCGTGAACGGACTTTGCGAGAGCAATACACCGGACAGGAATTGATCGATAAGGTTAGGGAAGCTCGGCTCTCTGCTTTAAACGATTTGATCGATCGCCAGTTGATCGTCCAGGAATTCAAGAAGAAGCAGTATAGCATGCCGGAATATGTCGTCGACGACCAGATCCATAACATCATCAAGGATGACTTCGCGGGCGATCGTCAGGCGTTTCTGCGAACGCTGAATGCCCAAGGCTACTCGATGAATAAATTTCGTGAGATGCAGAGAGACAAGGTGATTGTCGGCGCCATGCGCCAGAATAGCGTAAAAGGGAACTTCACCGCTACACCGCAACAGATCCAGGCTTACTACGAAGCGAACAAACAGGAATTCGTCACACCCGAGCAGTTGAAACTCCGCATGATCGTCTTGAATGCCGATCCTCTGGATGCGAATTCCGGCGATTCCACCAGGAAAATGGCCGAAGAGATTCGTCAGAAGGTGAAGGGGGGCGCCGACTTCGCCACCATGGCAAAGACCTACTCAATGGATGGGACGGCGGAATCCGGCGGCGATTGGGGGCTCATCGACCGCAAGACTTTGAACCAGCAGCTGACGGACGTTGCGTTCGCACTTTCGCCCGGTCAAACCAGCCAGGTCGTGCAAATCGGTGACTCGTTTTATATTCTCTTTTGCGAGTCCAAGAAAGAGGCTGGTATCATTCCGCTGTCGGAGGTCCGGGATGGGATCGAGAAGAAACTGGAACAGGTCCAGCGCCAAAAAGCGACTCAACGCTGGATCGACAGCCTGCGCGAAAAGGCCTTCATCAAGATATACTAGGCTCCGCTGCCGGTGGCAGGCGAAGCGTTCCGCTTTGCTTCTGAGAACTGCGCGGCGCGGCGATTCGCCTGGATGGGCAAGTATTTCAAAGTCTTCGATATCGGTTTGCAGAACACTTTCGTTTACCGTTGGAATTTCTTCTTCCGATCGCTCTTTGGCTTATTTCCTCTCCTAGGCACCGTTTTCATCTGGAGAGCCATCTTTGATGCTAAAGGAGGAGGCATCAACAACTTCAACTACGCCTCAGTGGTCTACTATTTTCTCCTGGTCTTGGTGTTGGACAACCTGATCACGCCAGGAGACGATGAGTGGCAGGTTGCGGCAGATATCCGGGATGGCCAGATGAACGCGTTCTTGATCAAACCGGTGAATTATCTCGTCTACCGCCTGGCATTATTTGTCAGCAATCGGTTGCTTTACTCGCTGGTTACGCTTCCGGTCGTTATCATCATCTTCACAGTGTTCCACCGCTACCTCGTGTGGCCGTCTTCGTGGGCCATCTGGGTTTTAACGGTGATTAGTGTCGTCCTTGCCGGTTTGCTGCAGTTTCTGATCGCTTACTCGGTGGCGCTCTTTGCTTTCTGGATGCTGGAGATATCCACGGTGGTATTCATCATCTATTCATTCGAGTATTTTTTGAGCGGCCACATGTTCCCGATCGGTCTTATGCCGCCGTCTATTCAAACGGTTTTGAAGTTCTTGCCATTTCCGTACGAGCTGTATTTTCCTATCGCGATCTTTATGGGCCAGGTGCACGGCGTTGAGCTCTGGGCGGGTCTGTTGATTCAGTTTTGCTGGGTTCTAATTATTGCGCTCGGTGCGAACACGCTCTGGCGGCAGGGTCTTCACCGGTATCAGGCAGTTGGAGGATAGGGATCGAGGCTCGCTGTGGATTTTCACGCGCAGTTTACAAAGCCTTTTGCCGACTGGCTCACAAAGAGTGTCAACAATGCTGATCTGTCGATTTTCTCGGTCGCGCGGATCACGTTTCTGGCGCCGGTTCTAGTCCTGGCAGTCTCGTTGTTGCTCGGGGCATGCACCGACACAAATGCCGGGAAAAAAGATGGTCCGGTTTTCTTTGGCAGCGCTGGGGGGAGCATCGATGGAGGCAGTGCAACGAGCGGAATGAGCCTCAGGTGGTAGAGGCAAAGGGTCCCCGCTTTGCCTCTTCATGGATGATTGTATGAACGAGAGCCAAGGCGATCGTCGGCTGGACGCTACCCCCCTCCAAGTGCTTCCGCCAGGATCATTGTCCGCACCGCGCGTAGTCTCTGGCGTTCGAACACGTTCTTTCGAGTAAGCCAAGCCAACTAAAGCCTGGGCTAACTCAGTCTTTCTCGGCACTTCGAGCCATTTGGAGGCAGTTCCTTTGTCATGCGGCTCCCTGTCGAAGCTGCGAATTGGGGCGGGTTTTTCGGTGAATCCAAATGCTTTCCAGCACTCCCAGCGCAAACAGCACCAGGACCAGAAACGAGCCGCCATAACTTATCATCGGCAAGGGAACGCCAGTGATCGGGGTAATCGAAATAGTCATCCCGATGTTCATGTAAATGTGCGTAAAAATCAGTGTGACAATTCCTACGGCCACAAGCCGCCCCAAGTCGTCCGTTGCCGATGCTGCGATCAGAAGACCAGTCAGCAGCAGGGCTCCGAAAGCGGCAACAAGGGTGATTGTTCCTACGAAGCCGAGCTGTTCTCCGATGGCGGAAAAAATAAAATCGGTGTGGACGATGGTCGAGGGCAGGAAACCTAGTTGCACCTGCGTGTTCTGAGCGGTGAACCCTTTGCCGTAAAAGCCTCCGGAACCGATTGCGATCAGGGATTGATTGATTGTCCAACCCGCACCCTGGGGGTCGTAATCCGGATTTAAAAAGGTCGTCAGACGTTCGCGTTGATAGGGTTTCAATCCGAAATTCGCGATCACTGGAATTACAGCAATGGCGACTATGATCAGGACGAGGAGATATCGTTTGGGGACCCGGCCGACGTATAGCAGCGCAAGAACGGCTGGCATCCAGACGAGACACTCGCCAAGGTCAGGCTGGATTAGAATGAGAATCCAGGGCGGCGCAATGATGGCGCCACAGCTCAAGATTCGCCCGACCGTCGGCCACAGCCCCACCCAGTTCTCCGTGTTAGCGAGCAACCATGAGATCAAAAGCAATGTGGAGATAACAGCAAGCTGGGCTGGTTGAAAGCTGATCGGGCCTATGTCTAGCCAGCTGCGCGCACCGTACGTCGTTCTTCCAATGAAATGCGTGAGCGCGAGAAATCCCAGGCCCCCTAGATACATAATCAGGGGGAAAGAGACATGATTCAGCCAGGCGCGGTAATCGATCAAGGCGCCAACGAAAAAGACCACGATGCCAATAGACAGCCAGATAACCTGCCGTCGCCACATTTCGGTGAGATACACCTCTTCCCGCATATACGTGGCGCTGTAGATGGCCATTACCCCGAAAATGGATAAACCGACCGCTACCGCGAAAAGCAGCCAATTCATTCCGAGTAGCTTTCGAAGGAGCAGATTCATAGGTTGGGGGTCTCACGGTTCCAGAGTCGGAACACTGGCGAGCAAGTTTCGAGTATATTCGTGTTTCGGTTCGCGGTAGATCATCTCCGCCGGAGCAGATTCCATAACTTCTCCCCGACACAAGACAACGACCTCGTCGCTGATATGCTCGATGAGCGCCAAGTCATGCGCAATGAACAAATAAGTGATCCCCAGTTCGGCCTCTAGATCTGCCAGAAGGTTCACAATCTGAGCTTGGACACTGACATCGAGTGCGCTGACCGGTTCATCGCACACGATCAGCGCGGGTTCGGCCGCGAGCGCACGCGCAATCCCAATCCGCTGCCTTTGGCCACCGCTAAATTCATGGGGAAAACGCAGCAGAAACTCGGGTTTGAGTCCCACTCTTTCCAGAAGATCGGCTGCCTTCTCTTCGCGCTGAGCGGCTTTGAGTGAAGGGAAGTGTACCCGAAGGGGTTCAGTGACAATTTTCAAGATGTTCCATCTGGGATTGAGCGATCCGAATGGGTCCTGGAATATCATTTGTATCTGTCGGCGCAGCGGTCTGAACGCACTTTGCGAGAGGTTTGTAATCTCGGTTCCGCAAAAATGGATGCTTCCGCTTGTCGCCGGCACGAGCTTCAATATTGCCAGTCCGATGGTTGTTTTGCCGCTGCCGCTTTCGCCAACCAGACCAACGGTTTTACCTCTGGGAACGTTGAATGAAACGTCGGTCACAGCCTTGACCTCTCCCATTGGGCGACGCAAAAAGGGGGAGTGCCTGACAAACCAGACGGTCAGATGGCGGACTTCCAGAATATTCACACGTGTTGCGTCAAATATGCTGCAAGCGGGCTGGTAGCAACAGCTTTTGAACTGCGTTCAGGGAGCCCAATCTCGTACGCAGCGCGCCCGGCTTCTACCGCTTTCCGAAATGCGTCTGCCATCCCTTCAGGGTCGGCTGCAATCGCTATCGCGGTGTTCACCAACACCGCGTCGGCCCCAAGTTCCATTGCCTCCGCCGCGTGACTTGGCACTCCTATCCCTGCATCTACTACCACCGGAACTGTCGCTTGATCAACAATGATCCGGATCTGATCCCTGGTCTGAATCCCGCCGTTGCTTCCAATAGGCGACCCAAGGGGCATGACGGTCGCCGTCCCGACTTCCTGCAGCCTTTTGGCCAAGACTGGATCGGCATTGATATAAGGCATCACGACGAACCCTTCCCGCACCAGTTGCTCGGCCGCTTTTAAGGTTTCAATCGGATCGGGCAACAAATAGTGCGGGTCCGGATGAATTTCGAGTTTTGTCCACTTTGGCAGGCCGGCGGAGGCGGCGAGTCGAGCAAGACGGACCGCTTCTTCTGCGGTCATCGCACCGCTTGTGTTGGGCAACAACAGGTAGCGCTTGGGATCAATGTACTCCAAGATGTCCGCGAACGGGTCATGAGCTCCGGACAGGTCTGCACGTCGCAAGGCCACCGTGACAATCTGGGTACCGCTTGCCTCCAGAGCACTTCGCATCAGGGAATGGTTCGCGAATTTTCCAGTGCCTACGAGGAGCCGGGATTCGAAGCTGCGGTCCGCGATTGTTAATTTGGAGGGTGGAATATGCATCTTTTGGAACCTCAGGACAATTACTGACTCCGTCCTTGAACAGCAAGTAATCGCTTCCTAAATTCTGAAATGCGCCCATCCGGTAGCGAACCTCCAAATCTGACGGGTCAGCTTCTCGTAGCGCATCCGAATTTACGCGATCCGAATTTTCGAAAGACGGTACTGTTTCTTTCGGCTCATGATACCGAGCAAGGGGCGCATGGCCTCATTCTGAACCGCCCGACGAATAAAAGCCTGACCGATTTTCTCCCGGACCACCAACTCGACGCGCTCGCGGACATTCCCGTTTACGTCGGGGGACCGGTCGGCGCACATGAATTGACGATCGTTTCATTTGATTGGGTTGCCGGCGAACCTAAAATGACCTTCCATTCGCATCTCTCGTTGGACCAGGCGCAAAGTCTCGCTGGAAGCGGTTCGAGACTCATACGTGCCTTCGTTGGATATGCCGGTTGGGCAGGGGGGCAACTGGAATCCGAGCTCAAGCAGAGCGCGTGGATCGTCCATCCGACGACGGAAGCGATTCTCGGTGACGCCTCCAATAACGGAAGCTGGCTCCAGCTGATGAAAAATTTCGGTCCGGCCTATTACCTGTTGGCAGTTGCGCCGGATGATCCCTCCCTGAACTAGTTGCTCGTCCGGTTCCATATCGACTTAGATATGCGCCCTCCTACCGCTCGGACCGCCTTGCCGAAGGCCCATTTTGAACGCAACGACATCACCATTCCATGCGAGACGGTACACTAAGGTCCTGTTCAGGAAAAAACTGTATTTGGTTGCGATTAAAATCAGAGGGCAAGACGCTAACGCCGATGCCTGGAGCGGAGCGAACCCTGTGAGCTATTTAATGTTTCTATATGAAAGTCGGTGTTCCCAGAGAGATTAAAGAGCAGGAAAACCGGGTTGCGGTTCTTCCATCGGTTGTCTACCAACTCACGAAATTGGGGCACCAAGTCTACGTTGAGCGGGAAGCGGGAGTGGGAGCAGGATACGCGGACAAAGAATACGAAGAAGCCGGCGCGATCATGTCGGGCGACCACGCAAAGATCTTCCGGGAGGGAGATCTGATTGTGAAGGTCAAGGAACCGTTGGCTCCCGAATATCCGTTGCTCAGAGAAGGACAGATCTTGTTTACCTATCTTCATCTGGCTGCTAACAAGTCGCTCACCGAAGAGTTGATGAAATCGGGTGTGACGGCAATTGCGTATGAAACGGTTGAAATCAATCGACGCCTGCCTTTGCTGGAGCCGATGAGCGAGATTGCGGGGCGGATGTCGATCATCGTCGGCGGCTATTTTCTCGCAAAACACAGCGGGGGAACTGGGGTGCTTCTCGGCGGGGTGCCGGGTATTCTGCCGGGAAATGTCCTGGTATTAGGAGGCGGATCCTCGGGAGTTAACGCGGCACGGATGGCCAGCGGATTGGGAGCGAACGTCACAATACTGGAGGTCGACTTCGACCGGATGAGATTTCTGGATATCACGATGCACACCGCGCACACGCTTTATTCAAACGAGGCGCATTTAATGGAAATGTTGCCCGGCACCGATCTGCTTGTCGGAGCCGTACTGGTGCCTGGAGCAAAAGCGCCCAGGCTGATTACCAGAGCGATGTTGCGATTGATGAAGCCAGGCAGCGTGCTGGTAGATATCGCAATTGATCAGGGCGGCTGTTGCGAGACCTCCCGGCCGACCACACATCATGATCCGGTCTACGTGGAAGAGGGAATCACGCACTATTGCGTGACAAACATGCCGGGTGCTTATGCTCGAACAGCAACCCAGGCTTTGACGAACGTTACGGTACGATTTGTCGAATACCTCGCGGAAGGCGGTGTGCAAGCAGCGATTAAAAAGGAACCAGGTCTGGCAAGCGGCATTAATGTCATGGGAGGGTGCATTCGAAATAAAGCAGTTGCCCAGGCGCACGGTTTACCCTTCAAGGAACTTTGAGGGAACGACTCAGGACTCAGCAAACAGGAGTTACAGGGTGAGAAGGGGGTTGTCTCATGTCCCTTCTGCAACTCCTGATTCCTGAATTCTGGCTTCTGAGCCTGCCTTACAACCGCACGACCTTCGCGCTCCTGATGTTGGGATTGCTCAGGATTGATTCGATAATTGCTTCGTCGGGAACGGAGTCGAGATTCAAGACAGTGAGGACCTCGCCGCCGCGATGATCTCTGCTCAGGGACATGTTCGCAATGTTCACCGCGTGCGCTCCGAGAACAGTGCCGATTTGGCCGACTATTCCGGGCACGTCATGGTTTTCCAGCAGAAGCAGGACTCCGACTGATCGTGCCTCGACGTGGCGACCATTGATGCGGACGATTCTCGGTGACGATCCGATAAAAGTTCCCGCGACCGAAACGGTCTCTCCGTGACCTACTGCCTGGAGATCGACCAGATCCGTGAATTCACCGGATGCGCTATCCTTGGTCTCCGCAGTCTTTAATCCCAGCGTCTGAGCAAAAGAAGTGGCGTTGACTGGATTGACTTCTCCGCCACCAGCTTCCTCCAAAAATCCTTTCAATATGTATCGTGAGATCGGGCTGGTTTCGAACTCGTTGACCTTCCCGCTGTAATTGATCGAAAGCGTTTCGCAGCGTTTAGGCGCGATTTGCCGTAAAAATCGTCCGAGCTTTTCACCGAACGCCAGGTAGGGAGCAATAACCGCGAGAGTCTTGGCGTCAATATTTGGAACGTTGACCGCGTTGCGAATAACCCCTTCCAGAAGGACAGAGCGGATCGCCTCTGCAATCTCGATGCCCACGCTTTCTTGCGCTTCGGCGGTGGACGCCCCCAAATGGGGCGTGAAAACGACGTTCGGCAGAGTTCGCAACGGAAATTCCGCAGGCGGCGGCTCAGTTTCATACACATCCAGCGCAGCCGCCGCGATCTGCCCAGATTGAAGTGCGGCGAAAAGCGCCTTTTCATCGATCAGGCCGCCCCGCGCACAGTTCACGATCCTCGCGCCTCGTCTCATCTTCGCTATGCGCTCCGAGTTAATTAAGTGTTCGGTTTCAGCCGTCAAGGGCATGTGCATCGTTACGAAATCGGATTGAGCAAGCACTTGATCGAGATCGTCAAAGAGCTCGACCTGCAACGATCGTGCACGGCTGGGGGATAAGTATGGATCGTAGGCTATCGCGCGCATCCCGAACGCGATTACGCGGCGAGCGACCTCCGTTCCGATTCGACCCATCCCGAAGATCCCGATCGTTTTGCCGTGCAGTTCAACACCCTCAAAACTCTTTCGGTCCCATTTTCCGGCCTTCACGCTTGCATGCGCCTGTGGGATGTTGCGAGCAATTGAGACCAGCAGCGAAAAGGCGTGTTCGGCGGTGGACACAGTGTTACCGCCTGGAGTGTTCATCACGATGACGCCGCGGCGGGTCGCAGCGTCCACATCCACATTGTCGACTCCCACGCCAGCTCGTCCGACTACTTTCAACCGTTTCGCCGCTTGAATGACGTCTGCCGTGATCTTTGTCTGCGACCGGACAACGATAGCCGAATATTCAGCCGCGATAGCAACGAGGTCCTTTTCTTTCAGGCCCAGCTTCAGGTCAACTAGAAGCTCCCCTCCGCTTTCGAGCGATTCGATCCCCTTCGGCGAGATCGAATCTGCTATTAGGACCTTGGGCTTATCCATGGTTGAGCTTCGTCAATAAATCCTTCATCAAAACGAAAACTGGCAGAGAAGCGAAGCTAGAGATCAAAGAAGGGAATGCCGCTTCTTGCGGCTGCTGCGCGGAATCGCTGAGCACGCCGCTCACCACGTCCAAGTCACTCTCCGGCTCGTGTTGATTCGCCGAAAGTTTTATGGCATACCGAGCAAGAGCCATAAGCGGCCAATTATTCCGGTACATATCGTATTTGAGATAAAAGACCCGCGGGAAACCTGTTCCGGTGATCAAGGTTTCGTTCCAGGACCCGTCCGGGTTTTGGCACGAAATGAGATACTGGATGCCGCGTTCCACGCTTCTGCGGCGCACCTTCTGAAAGGCGCACAGGCCGAGCAAGGCCCACGCGCTCTGCGAAGGTGTGCTTTGGCCTTTGCCCCGCAAGCTCGGATCATCGTACGAGGCCACGGTTTCGCCCCAACCGCCGTCTTCGTTCTGGCAGGCCTCCAGCCAATCCCGACCAAGCTGGATCCAAGGTTCATCCATATCCAAGTCAACCGCTCGAAGTCCCCGCAGCACCTGAGAAGTTCCGTATATGTAATTGACTCCCCAGCGGCCGTACCATGCGCCGTTGGGTTCTTGTTTTTCACGCAAAAATGTGATGGCCCGATCGATTGCCGGGTGGGTAGGGCGAAACCCGATATTGCCAAGAATCTCAAGCACACGTGCGGTGACGTCGGAGCAGCTAGGATCCAGGATCGCGTTGTGATCTGCGAATGGGACATTTTCAAGGAGTGGATTCTGCACGTCTTTATCGAATGCAGCCCACCCGCCATCTCTGTTTTGAAAACTCAGGAGCCAGTGCACCACGCGGTCATACATTTGGGGATCCTCGTCGTAGCCTGCGGTGTGAAGAGCCAGCAAGACCATCGCGGTGTCGTCCACATCTGGACAGAAAGGATTGTTGAACTCAAAACACCAGCCTGTCGGTTCGGGCTTCGGATTGTTCACTGCCCAATCCCCCGCAATTCGTACCTCTTGCGACAACAGCCAGCTCACCGCTTTGCGCGAAGCGAGATGATGTTTGCCGATCCCTGAACGCGCGAGTGACACCAGCGTGATCGCAGTATCCCACACCGGAGAAAAACAGGGTTGGATTCTAAAACCCTGCTCGTCTTCGACGAAGAGTTCTCGAAAATCGGCGTCGGCTTTCTGATAGATTGGATGATTTGACTGATATCCTATGCAGCGCAACGCTATCATCGAATTCAACATCGCAGGAAAGATGGCGGCTAATCCGCTGCATCCGTCGCCAATCCGTTCTAACATCCACCGCTCAGCCACGTTTAAAGCGGTTTTGCGCAGTGGCAGGATTCCGTTCCGCTCGATGATCTTCAGACATCGGTCGACGAGAATGAAGAACTGCTTCAGTCCTGCCGCTCTTGGGTGGGGCACCTGCGTCGGATCAAGATACAGTTCAGAAATTCCGCGCTCAGCAGGCAACACTCGCGTCGGCTTGTAATGGTTGATGATCGCGAGCGGCACGACCATTGCGCGTGTCCAGGAGGAAACCGCGTAAAGATTGACCGGAAGCCATCTGGGAAGCAGCAAAAATTCGACAGGTATCGTCGGTACGGCGTCCCACGGGAGCTGCCCGAGCAAAGCCAGGTAAAGCCTTGCGTACGTGTTAGTCTTTTCAATGCCCCCGAGCCCGCGGATCTTCTCGCGAGCCAGAGTTAAAATCGGATCCTGCTTAGAGAATCCGGCCAGCGTCAATGCCAAATAGGCCTTGACTGACGCATTCACTTCCGAGGGACCCTCTGGATAAATGTTCCAGCCCCCGTCCGGCAATTGCCTGGATAGGATGTGGTCAATACATTTCTGCTGGAGTTCGAGGTCGATGTCTCCCGACCAATGCATGAACGTCACGTAGTCGGAACAAAGTGTGGAATCGACGATCAACTCACCTATCCAATACCCTTCTGGATGTTGAAGACTGATTAAATGCTGCTGTGCCCTGGAAACGGCCTGTTTTAGGAGCGCGTGTGCTCCTGCATCGTCATTCACCATGTTCTCCCGTTGGACAATTCATTTTACCCGCGTGCAACAACCGCCTCCTGCCTCGGCTTGGTTGCGGCAGCGGAGATCCCATTGAACACGATCTCGGGGGCTGGATGATTCTTTGGCCGCGGGCGCGGGCCAAAGTTAAACCAAATGTTCTTCCAGGTATCGCCTGGTTTGCCTTGCAAACCGATTGTCGCGGAAGGCTCATAACCGCATTGGACCATGCAATTTTCGCATCGAGGGTCTCGAGCGACACCATCGACAACTCCATATTTGCTCCAATCGACTTTCTCCTGCAGCTCTTTAAAGGAGGCGTAATGGCCGTCGGTCATAAAGTAACAAGGAGCTTTCCAGCCCTTGATGTTACGCGTTGGAATCGCCCATGCCGAACAAGTCAGATCCCGAAATCCCGCTACGAATTCCAAATAGACTGGCGTTCCAAGTAGCGGGTATCTCTTACCCCAGATGGTCGCTCGCGCAAATTTTTCAATCGTGGCTCGGCGCGTCAGGAAAAAGTTCGCCGGGTCCAGTCCAAGCCGTTTGGCCATGTCTTTTTTAGCGGCATCGTAATCGTAGCCTGGGGAAATCGTGTGACCATCGACCCCCAGCGTCGCGAGGAAACCGAACAAGTGCTCAATCTCTGCGACATCGGTCTCCCGATAGACTGTCGTGTTTGTCGCCACTTGGAACCCGAGAATCTTAGCCATGCGAATTGCAAGAACACACTCCTGGAACACGCCCTCTCGTTCCACTATTATGTCGTGTGTCTTCTCCAATCCATCCAAGTGCACGTTCCAGTACATCCACCGGCTCGGGGCAATTACCGGCTTGCCTGGATCTTTCGGACCCGCCTTGATCCGTTCTATGTCACTGGGGGTGAGCAGCTTCTCATCGGCGAGGCGGTCTAACTGTGGAGAAACCGTCTCTGGTTGCCGAGCAAAGAAGGCGGCCAGGTAATCCCGCATCTTTTTCCGCATCCACATGCCGTTGGTGCAGACGTAAACGATCCGGCGTTGGCCTAACAGTCCATTGACCAGTGCCTCGATCTGAGGATAAATCAGAGGCTCGCCCCCGCAGATGGAAACCATCGGAGCATCGCACTCGATGGCCGCCCCAAGACAATCTGCAAGAGACATCACATCTTTCATCGAAGTCGAGTACTCTCTAATTCTACCGCAGCCGGTGCAGGTCAGATTGCAGGTATGCAAGGGTTCAAGTTGGAGGACTGTGGCAAATCTCTTCGACCTTTGCAGCTTATGCCGCAAAAGGTGACCAGCTATTTTCATCGTCAGCGGCAGAGGAAAACGCATATTTTGGATCCGAATCAGGGACGCAAGCTATCTGCACTGCGATATGATTCAAGAATAACGTTAAAGGTCAACGGCATTAGACAGACATCGCCTTTCGCTGGGAAATTCAAGGTCGCCGTCAACCGTCGACAGCACGCGGGCACACCGTGGGCATGGATGGACTCCCTGGACATGTTCAATTTTGGTTAAGCGGCTACTGTGAAATCGCAGCAACCTGGTTAAGGCTGTATCTCATCAAACAACTGCGATCGTTGCAAGTCTCGTAACGATCCACTCGGTTAATCCGTCTTTAAGAATTTCGCAAGGATCGAAACGCATTTTTTCATTCCGCCCATTGAGCGAAGAACGCGTACTTTGGATGGCAGCTTAGCAGGATCCTGGCTGATTTGCGACGCAACCAGTGTAAGCGAACCGCAGATTGAATGATTGCAGCCGCGGGATTTAGGTCTTTTCTTTGATCTTCATGGACTGGCTGTTTTGGGCAATACTTTCGGCATTCTTCGCCGGAGCAACGGCGATCCTCGCAAAAGTCGGAGTGGCCGAGATAAATTCAAATCTAGCGACAGCAATTCGTACGACTGTTATTCTCGTCTTCACCTGGGCTATCGCCCTCCTGACGAGCAAAGGCAGCGATTTCTTGTCGATCGAGAGGAGAGCTTGGTTTTTTCTCGTTTTATCCGGGATCGCGACCGGCCTTTCCTGGCTCTGTTATTTCCGGGCGCTCCAGCTCGGTGCAGTTTCGAAGGTCGCTCCGATCGATAAATCAAGCGTCGTCATTGCCATGGTCCTGGCGATTGCGTTCCTCGGAGAGAAGCTGAGCGTGCGCGGCGGGATTGGCGCAGGGCTAATTGTTCTGGGTGCCATCGTGCTGGCCTGGAGGTAGTCTGCGCATCCAAGGCCCCTAGACGCCTCGCACTACCCGATGGAAAGGGGCGATCTTGGCTCGAACATGTCATTCAGATTCAGTAAGCAGCTGACAGAAAAGCAAAGAGCGATCTGCCCGTCACGCGCAGTGATCGGAGTTCGGAATTCGCTTGATTGTTTCGCCGTTCCAGGCCCTTGATCTATGGGCGCGGCTCAAACGCTACCATTCGAGGTGGCCTGGAGCGATTTGATCCCATCGGTTCAGGCAAACAATGGAGATCGTAAACGAGTTCCCATCAGGAGTATGACGAGCCCGGCCCAGGAATCCGAGAGCGAGTTTGAAGCACGGCTGATAAACCGAATTGCTGAAGGCGACGGTTCGGCGTTTGACGCGCTTTACAAGCGTTTCTCAGGATCGCTCTACTCCATGGCGTACCGAATGATGAACGACGTTAAGGAGGCAGAGGACGTTCTACAGGAAGGCTTCACCTACATGTGGCGGAAAGCCGCAAGCTACGACCCGAATCGAAGCAGTCCGTTCGCCTGGGCCGTTATGATTACTCGGAATAAAGCGATTGATCGGCTGCGTGTTCGTCAGCGGCTCGAAAAACTCCGCGAAAAGGTCATTTCGGAAGAATCTTTTTCTCAGAACAAGGATGAGTCAACAGCGAACGAACCGACGCTTCGCGAACGGAGTGCGATTGTGCGTTCTGCTCTTCAGGAGATTCCGCAGGAGCAGCGACAGGCCCTGGAGCTTGCCTTTTTCGAGGGGCTGACACACGAGCAGATCGCCCAGCGGCTTGGCACACCGCTTGGTACGGTCAAAGCACGAATTCGGCGCGGCCTGCTTCGGTTGCGTGACTGCTTGAAGGAGGGACTATGATCGACGAGTCCAAACAGGATTTGCTGGTGCAATACCTTCTCAACGAGTTGGATTCCTCGACGGCCGAGAAAATTAGTGCCGAGCTCGAAGTCAACTCCGAACTTCGGGAGTTTGTGCGTCAAACCGAGGACGCGTTTGCGTCGATAGCCTGCCTTTGGCCACCGATGGAGGCGCCCGCCGGGCTGCCGCAACGGATTATTCAGCTGGAAGGAAACGTTTCTAAAGCTCCTATCCCCACACCGCGAGCCAATATAGTGCGGTTGGTTTTCCCATGGGCGTTAGCAGCCTGTCTGGCCGTAGCCTGCGCGCTTCTAGGTTTGGAGCGAACACGTTTAGAGAAACAAACTGAGAAAGTGCGCCAGGAACTCCTCGCGCTTCAGAAAAAGAATGTCCAGATCGAGGAGGAGCTGGCGATGCTTCAGAAAAAGAATGTCCAGATCGAAGAGGAGCTGGCGATGCTGCAGAAAAAGAACGTTCTTGCGGAGCTCAAGATCGCTACCCTGAAGGCGCAGGTCGCTGCATATCGGTCCGCATCTGCAGTAGTTGTCTGGGACAAAAACCAAAAGAGCGGGGTGCTTCAGTTGGACAGATTGCCGCCGCCCGGCTCCGGAAAGGACTATCAATTGTGGGTGATTGATCCGAAAATCACTCAGCCAGTCAGCGCAGGGGTTTTGGCGGTGCCAAACAATGGACTGATCCGAACTAGTTTCCGTCCGGCGACTCCCATCGAATCGGCGAGTGCATTCGCCATCAGCATTGAAAAAGCGGGGGGCGCTCTCAAGCCCGAAGGCCAAATTATTCTCGTTGGAAAGTAGAAAACACGGCTCGGGGAACGCGTATTGGCATATCTGCGTGTCGGCGTATCGCTTCTGGACGTAAGCGTCTCCTCTGACAGGTTCTAGAAGCAAAGCCGGAAGCTTCACCCCTGGCGGTGTGCCGATAGCCATTACGTGTTCCACGCGGGCACCATACGGTCTCAGATTGTCGCACGAAAAAGTTGTTGGTTGGTGTCCGCTCTGAAATATTGCCGGTCGCTATCGGGATGAAATCAACAGCAACACAACTCGGCGCTGCGCAAATAAAGCGCACCTTCAGCTGGGTGGACGTCATCGTCCTTCTCGGTGTCTTTGGATTGCTCTGGACGATCCTTCATTTCGGCCGA
>JAFAQT010000236.1 GCA_019246215.1 Verrucomicrobiota bacterium | reverse complement strand
CTGGGACTCCTCACCGAAGCGCACGCCCAGACCCAAAAGACGGACGGCGAGCTGCTTGCGTTCGAGACCCTGGCGCAGCAGGCGGAGGAAACTCTCGAGAGTTAGAGGCAACCCAGCTCTTTCGACAGTTGTCCGAGTGAAGTCAGCAAATCGTATTTTCACAAACAGAGACTTGACCGATTGTTCGGCTCCTGTCGCTTTGAGGTCATCCATCATTTCTTCAAAAAGATCCGGAACGCGCGATTCACATTGAGCGGCTGAGGTGAGATTGATGGTAAACGTCCGTTCAGTGCTCAGAGACTTCCGTTCGCGATCTGGGGTAACCTCTCGTCGATCATCCCCTCTACACAGCAGGAAAAGCTCAAGCCCGAATTTCCCGAACCATTCGTGCAACTGCAGCCTCGAACATCGCTGCAGTTCTCCACAAGTCTGAATGCCGAGGCGCTGGAATTTCTCGGCTGATTTGGCGCCGATACCCCATAATTTCCGCACCGGCAGCTGTTTCATGAACTCCGCGATATCCTCTTGTCGGATTTCGAATTGACCGTTGGGTTTGTTCCAATCGCTTGCGATCTTGGCCAACATCTTATTCGGAGCGATTCCCGCGGAAGCGGTCAATGCGGTGTCCTTAAAAATCAATCCGCGGATGTGCTCGGCTAGTGAGGACGGCTCTTCGTCGCGTCGCGAGACATCTAGAAACGCTTCGTCCAAGGAAAGCGGTTCAACAAGCGATGTAAATCGTAGGAGGATTTCTCGAATTCTAGCCGATTCGCGCCGATAAACCTCAAACCGAGTCGGCATCACGATCAGGTCTGGGCAGCGTTGCAACGCCTGAAAGGTGGGCATCGCGGAACGGACCCCGAATTTGCGGGCCTCGTAATTGCAGGTTGTTAACACCCCCCTTCGATCGCGCGCGCCGCCGACGGCTACCGGTTTACCGGCAAGTTCCGGCTTATCACGGACCTCGATAGCGGCATAAAAACAATCCATGTCCAAATGGATAATTCTGCGGGCCACCCTCATAATTAAGCCGCATTGCCGGAGTGAGTAAATGGGTTCGGATTGCCCGCGGGCGTTATCTCTTTGTCCGTCAGAAAAAGCTGAGCTTGTTTAAACCTTCTTGAAGCCTCACTTCAACCGGTGCAGGCGCAGAGCCGCTTAAAAGAAAGACCAGCTGCATCGGGCTCGCGTCCACCGGGACGGGTTTCGGGTGGGGAAGTTCGTTATCGACGATCCATCTGGAGCCGTCGGAAAGCCGATAGGTGACAAAGACATGGCTGCCGCTGGCGGAAGGGTTCTGAATATGCCAGCGATAAAAGATCAATTGGCCGTGGATGCCAATGGAAGCCAATCGCGATGACAAGGCGATTGCATAATCCATACACTGTCCATCCTTTCCTTTACCTTTCAGTGCGGGATCGCTGGCGATTCGGTAGTGCGGTGGTCGGCTGAGCGGAAAGGCGCTGAGCACGAGACAAGGGAGAATGCAGGCGAGCGACACGAAAAACCTTTTGCACATAGGGTTTCTTTGAGCCGTTAGGAGCATTTAGTGTGCTAGAGCATCGCCGCCAACTCCGAAGCATGCGCCCCTGGGCGATTGGCCCATTTTTCAAACGCCAGCGACGATCATACTCGATCGGAAGGTGAAAAGTGAACGACACAGAACGGTTTAGGGGTTCCGTGGCTGCGGACGGAAAACAGCAATACACAGCACCCGCCGATGAAAACGGACTGCGCGAGTTTCCGACGTTCGAAGTCATGCAGGGGAACCTTTGTCGATGTAGAGAGAGAGAAACCGGGAGCCAAACCGGACGCAATGGAACGGATTTGACACGGACCGAACTATGCTGGTATATCGTAAGATATAACTTTACACTGATGAAACCGTTTTGGTATTTCTTGTTGTCGGGCTGCGAACGACTCCGGCGCACAGCCTTCGCAAGTGCTCCAGGTTGGGCGTTTTTTCCGGGCCGTTGCGGCCACACCAAAAATCGCCGGTCCGCTTACCGAGATTTTATGGGAAGGCATTGGCGACCTCACGGAAGAGGCGGCTGGGGCCCTTGGGAAGATTGGGGTCCGTTTTCCGGCTTTGCGGGAGGCCCCCGAGGCCGCTTCTTCGAGTTCGGTGAAGTGCGTCTCGCCATTCTATCGTTGTTGCAGGAGGGTCCGAAACATGGCTATCAGCTCATCAAAGACATGACCGAACGATCAGGGGGATTGTACCGCGCCAGTGCTGGAACGGTCTACCCGACC
>JAFAQT010000435.1 GCA_019246215.1 Verrucomicrobiota bacterium | reverse complement strand
CGAACAGCGTATGCTCAACATTTTGCATATTTGCTAAGCGTATCACAAAAGCTTTTGTCTAGCTCACTCGATATTGGTCGAGCTTCGGGCTTGTTGTCTATAACATTGTCCCGCTTGAGAGCAACTCGGAGAGGATTACAAGGCTTTGTGGCGAGGCAATCTGAATGCAGGTGCTACGTTTCCTGCTGGGCTGATGCATCTACTTTAACGTCCGGCTCCGTGAGGAACGCAGCTGCTTTTGCTTCTGAGGGATGCCTTGTCATGATCTGCAACTCGGGTACTAAACAAAACTCTCTCTGAAAACGTAATGATTGTAAAAGGGGGAGCTCTATCGTCGATTATCGATGTAAGCTGTTCGCCAGTTTGGATGTTAGACTACAAAATGCGTCGAGACCGGCCTTGAATTCGGATATTGTCAGCGTGTCCCGGCGACGGCGAGCAACAGCAATCTAAACGATGATGGCTTCCAGCCTGAGATTTTCAAAAAAGCATGTCCCGTCTAGCTTTCTGTCAATGCTAACGACAATGAGAAAGGCCGGGAGTTAGAAGTTCAGGAATCAGGATTTTCGGAGCGAAAGATTCGTGGCTTTTGCGACACACTGATTTTTTCGCTGGTCGGCAGCTGATTAAAAATCGGGAGCCTGATCGATCGATTCATCGAGGTAGAATCCGTCGGCTAATGAGCTTCCTCGCAGCTTCAACTGCGGGCGAAAAAAGGGTGTGCATGGCAGTTTTCCGTCCCAGCAATAACCGCCCGGGAGGGGCGTGTGCACGACTAGTCCTGATCTGGTGGTGCGAGCCGTTAAGACAGGCGGCGGGATAGATTGGGCCCATTTACCACCCGTAGACGTCGTCAGAGCAAGACCGTTCCTGACAAAAGTTAGGATGACGCTGACCCAAAACAAGAGAACGATCATCCGCGAAATTTTTGTGCAGTTGTCAGGCCAACTGAGATCGATCGTGGTGCCTACCGCCCACAGAACGATGATCCATAGAGAGGCACCGAGAAATCGAGGGTCCGGAGCGCTCCAGAACCAGAAAGCTAACGAGATTAGACCGACTCCCAGCAAACTGTTTAAAGATCTAACCGAGGAATCGGTTTGTCGCAAAGAACGCACGCCAAAAAATGACCAGCAGATCCCACAGATGAAGATCAGTCCAAGTGGCGCCACGATGTCGGGTCGATCCGCCATCCGCAGCAGCCATCCTCGGACCCAATCCCATGTGCCGATGATTTTCCATGATTGAGCGACGGGCAACCGGGCCCATCCCACAATGGCATTAAGCTCATCGCGTACCAAGTGTTCAGGGACTTTCCAGTCTACCGGGAGACCGGTTGCCGCTAATGGGTAGACAAGGTATCCGCTGGCAATGACGCTTCGGACGATCCAGGTCACGATGAGCATGGCAGCGAAAACCAAGAGTTTGATCACCTTGACGGAGCTGAATCCGCTACGATTACGTAACACAAAGGCAAGGACAGAAACAAGAGTCGCCGCAACGAATCCGAGACCGCTGAGTTTTAATGTTATTAACGCGAATGCAAGGCAGATTATAGCCGTCAGCCTGGTTGAATGGTCGCTCCCGAAATTATTCTGAGAGGCGAGAAGTTCCAGCAGGAACGCCGTGAGAACTACCTCCACAATGAAGATGGCGGCGTCCGCGGACGGGCTCGAGATAAACGGCGGATTCGAACGATTGCATGTCGCGAGAAAGAACAACGTGATCGGCATTAACAGTCTGCGGAGAATCCCAAAACAAAAGCGGCTGCGATGAAGTGAGGCCACCGAGAGAGGGGGTGTAGCGCTCCAGGTGGCGCTCTGCTGAAAAATTGTAAGCATTCCCGCTGAAAACAGCAGGCTGTTCGCGAGATTGTGTCCGAAACCAACTATCGGAAAGTTGTTCAGGAACGCAACGAACAGGAAGTACGATTGATTAAAAGCCAGGTGGCCGTGTAAATTGCCGACTCCGGGAGGCAATGGAAGCTCGTTTGCCCATCGGATCGAACTGAAGTGGTAGATTCCTGAATCGTCCAGGAGAGGAGCTTGCAGCGCACGATTCGACAACCAGACAAGAGCGAGGAGTAACAGAAGAAGCTGCCAGTGTGAGACCGTGCGAAAATCAAGGAACGTAAGCCGAGAACGATGAAGAAAATAGGCGCAAAACCCCAACGCGATAATGCACGCGGTCGTTCTGGGTCCGATACCTGAAAATAGATTGGTTACCTGCAGGACAAGAATTAAGGTACCGAAGCCGCACCAGAAAGCTTTGCTGCAATCCCATCTGGCACCGGGCGGCGTCAGGATACGCAGAAGGAGGCTTCCCAAACCGAGGAAGGCTGCGGCGAATATCACCCATCCGACCCAGACCATCGCCATTCCGGCGATTACTTCTACGGGGAATCCACACATGAAGCG
>JAFAQT010000293.1 GCA_019246215.1 Verrucomicrobiota bacterium | reverse complement strand
CGGATAAATATGCTCGGCTCGCGCACCCGCAGTTCAAGGGTGGCCGCACGGAAATCAAGCAGAAGCTCAAACCGAGAGGTCCGTTGCCGGCTCCATTCTTTCCGACGAAGTGGGGGATCTAATAACTTCTTGGCTCTCTCTCGGATTACGCGCAGATTGTCGAATAACACCTAAGAATGAAATGCCGTGAGCAGGAGATTGGACAAAATGGGACCAATCGGGATCGAAAACGCGTCATTTTCCATTTAATGAAGCCGAAAGAAGCCGAGACTCTGCAAGTGGGCGACGCTGTAGTCTGGGTTCCCGATAAGGGCAAGGGCATAGTGATTCAAAAAAACCACTCCTCGGTCACGATACTCTGGCAAGACGGTCAATCTGGGGTCTTCCAATTCACTGACCTGATGTCTCAAATGGCAAGAGCATCCGACAGGCGCGATTTTTAGGAAGTAGCTCCCCTGACCCAAATAAGATACTCCCACGCTCGGCTATGTCCGCAAAATGCGCACCTGCCAAGCGTCGCGTCGAGCTACCTGCGTGCAGAAGTCTTATCCGTTCGGCTGAATCTTTACAGTTGCCCGCGGGTGACTCGGAGCATCGCCTCCTTAGCGACTACCTCGGTCTTTTCCTTGTCTTTCTCTACCTCAGCGGGTTCCCTGTTCTCTGCGCTCTCTTTTTCTGCATCATCGCGCGCTGAACGCTCAATCTTGTCTTCCTCTTTCTCAGAAGGATTCATGGAACAAGTTCGCGGTTGGGGTTCCACGCGGTTTTGCTCCAGCCTTCAAATTGGACTTGAAAGTCACAGGGCAGAGTTTCACTTCAACCTGCCATGTCTTCCCGTTGTCTGAGAAGAGGTGCGTTTTCCGATTGGCAGAGTTAAACAGCCATTTCAACCCGGGGCTTTTTTCTCTCGAGCGATGGGTTGTTTGAAATCGGTGGATTACCCGCGTTTCTTTGCTTCTGCTGTTCTGGTGCTTTTGGTGCTGATCGATTTTGCGTCCAGGAACTCCTCTTGAGGTTGGCTCATTTGCTCCTTTTCCCGGTGCTTTCTTTGAGTATCGCCATAGGAAGGAGCTTGTCGTACTGCATCGCCAATCCGGCCAAAGAATTTCTTCAACGCGGTCTTCATAAATGCCAGTTCGTTTTGAATTCTGGTTCCGGTTCTACTGCCTCCGCTGCTGATTACTTTGGCACCGCTGCAGAAAAAAACTCCACTCTGTACAGCCACAGCAGCACTCTTACTACTACTAAATAGACCCAAGCCGTTCCGGCACATGCATGAATTCGAGCTTCATGCCATCTGGGTCGGTGAAGAAAACAGCATAGTACCCGGGTTCGTAGTCATACTCCGCTGGCGCATCGAGCACCGTTGCCCCACTCTCTACCAGCAACCGATACAATTCGTCGACCTGATCTCTGTTGTCCGCGTTCCAGGCTAGGTGGTGAAACCCGGGAGAGAGCAAATCGTGCCGTGCAGGCTCTGTGTCACGCCGGGCCGCGCTCAAGATCAGCCAAAAGGCACCCGATCCCCACCATTTAACCCAAGCTAATCGGTCCTTTTCGCGACCGGATAACTCGTACCCCATAAACCGCATCAGTGGGCTATAAAAGCGCTCAGCTGTTGGGATGTCGGTCACAGTCAGCCGAAGATGGTTGATCGAACCAATGCGGCCTTTGACGGTATTCTGTTCCGGTTGATTTCTCATGTTTCACGTCTCGAGGTCCGCTTTTCGAAATCGACGGCGATCTCCGGATAAGCGTGTAATGCAACGCTGCCTCCAGTATGCCAGAACAGCAAGTTATTCACATCTGCTTGGAAGTAGTTTTCGCGAATGAGCGTTAGAAGCCCAGCCATTGCTTTTCCCGTGTATACCGGATCGAGAAGCAACCCTTCCTTGCGTGCGAGGAGTTCGATCGCTTGAACGCATTCTGGAGTGGGAATTCCATATCCCTTTCCGACGAATCGATCATCGATGACAATAGGCGGTTGGCCGATGATTTCGTCGGACGCTCCCAGGATTTCTGCCGCCGCGAGCTGGGGTACGCGGACGCGTTGTATCGCCCGCTCGGCTTTATCGCTGGCACTAATGCCAATCATTGTGCCTCTCCATCCGGACAGACTCGCACCCAACAACAGTCCAGCCAGAGTGCCTCCGCTAACAATCGGAACAACGATAGCATTCAACGGTTCTTGGAGAGCCTCAAATTGAGCGAGCAGTTCCAGGAAGGCTTCGGCATAGGCGGCAGCACCCAACCCGTTAGAACCTCCAAGCGGAATGACATAAGGCTGCCGCCCTTGGCGCGACAATTCGTCAGCAATTGAGTCGAGCAAAGGTTCGGTGTCTTCGAGGTCCGGAGAGATTCGGATTTCAGCATCGAATAACTTGTCCAGAAAAACGTTGCCGAGCAGGCGGTAAACTTGCGAACGGTCAGGCACTGCATCCAAAAGGCCGAGCACGCATCGCAAACCGAGCCGCGCACTCGCAGCAGCCACTTGCCGAGCGTGATTCGACTGGATTGCACCGACAGTGACCACTGTGTCGGCACCCTTCGCCACCGCATCCGCCATTAGAAATTCAATCTTTCGCGTTTTGTTTCCGCCGGTCGCCAGACCTGTGCAGTCGTCCCTCTTCATCCATATCCGGGGGCCACCAAGCGCGGCCGAAAGCCGATCAAGGGGTTCAACCGGCGTCGGAAGATGGGCCATGCTCACGCGCTTCAACTTGCGCAAGGCATCGATCGCGTTTGGGTCTCCTTTGCAGGGCATTGGTTTACAAGTAGGCAGATCCGGGATGCAATCCAGAGCCTTTTGCCAGGATTGATATTGCCCAGCAACCTCGGATCACCGCGTCCGAGCTCCTCGGAAAAGCGTTTCGCGTTTTGGCCGCGGAGACCGGGAGTCTTTGTTTTCGGCCTAGAGAAAGCCGTATCTCTTGCCTTGTTTTATTACGTGAGAGTCCTTGCGGAGTTTTCGTTCCCAAAACTCGGGCGTTTGGCCAAGCATTAAAACCAATAACTCGGGCAGCTCCTCCCGGAGAACTTCGATATCGAACGATCTGGACGCGAGATTCGCTCTGATGGACTCCATACGTTCCTCTATCTTCTTCTGGTTTACGGCGCAATTTAGAGCGATTTGACATCTCATCCGCCAGAAGTTGCCGCGCGACCATAGAAGACAACATGCCAGCGCCAGAAGGATGCAGACGAAAATCATAGCACTGCTCCGAAGATATCAAATGCGACGACACGTTTAAAGACGATCTGAAAGTCCGGGTTTTGCTTTTCTGGAAGAGTTTATTCAGAAAAGGTTGTTTATGCCCGCGCCTTGCTCGCTGCTTTGCCGGTCGCCGTTGAACAGTATGATACAAAAGAGCGAAAACGTAAAGTTGTTGAGATTGCCGCACGACATGCTGAATTGTTGGTCCGCGAAGTAGAGAGGGCAAACGGATACCGTTTGCAGGCGCGACAATCCATCTCAGAAACCCAGGAGAAGACAATGAAAATTCAATTCTTAGTTGCCATCTTAGGGTTGGCAATCAGCATCACTCTGCCGACGTTTGCCCAACAGAAAGAGACGCTCGATCCCCAACTACGCCAGATGATCGACGCGTTCGCTAACAAGTATGCTGCAGCAGTCAATAAAAACGATGCCGCTGCCATTGCCTCGCTCTATGCAGAGGACGCGGTTTTCCTCACTTCGGGAGGACCGAAATATGGCCGAGAGGCCATTAAGAAATTCTATGCAGACCTGTTCCAGCAATTTCATATCAGCAATTATACTTCAAAAGCCGATCAGTATTCCCCCCACGATATATGCACGGCCGGCACTGAAACATTGGAAATCGGAGAATGGAGTTGCACCATTCAAGGCCAGGGCGGTTCCCCTGTGGAACTCAAGGGATACTATTCCTCGATTTATTGTCGTGAAGGCGAGGATTGGAAGATCAAGATGGTGAGCTCTAACACAACTCAATGATCGGCTCACGGCTCCAAAGGACGTAGGCTTGAATCAAATCGCTGCCGCGGTTATTTCCCATCCTGGATCAAACTGCGGGCAGCTTTTCGTCCATCGGTTGCCAGGTTGGGGACCGGAACCGCGCGATCCGCTTTGATCCCGCACGTTTTTAAACTTCCCGAGTGACCATTCTGATAAATTTCAGTCCGAAAAATTGGGATCTCCCTAGGAGCCTCAATTCCGATTTTCACGGCGTCTCCGTCGATCCGAGTCACTTTGATATGGATCAGATCGCCGATGATGATCCCTTCGTTGACCTTTCTAGATAAAATTAACATCCTGGCTACTTTCTGTAATTTGCTATTGTGAATCGGGGGTGAGAAACGAGAAGACTCTAAGTTGGTGTATTAGGCGTGAGGGGATTTGTCACTAAACTGTGGATGAGGTCTCGAAGAGGAACCTCTCCTTCAGTCCCTGGTTTTGCCGCAGGCGTTCCTGCATTCGGTTACTAAGTCGGTCCACCTCTGAAAAGAGTGCTTCAAGCAGCGGATGCACGTATTCGGGGAAACTCCGGATCACTTCACTAGACTGCACATCTTCGTTGAGATCAAATCTGGAGGCAGTCTGGCGGAGGGCCAGCTCTCGACCCTGAGTACAGCGTGAGATGAGTCGCAGCTGCACACGGATCTGTTCTTCCAATCGTTCATTTTCCGAGGTATCGCTGCGGTATAAGATTTCAGTCTGCTGGTTCAGCAACCGAATGAGGTCCCCTTTCTCCTGCAACTCATTTCTGAGCGCATCCACTAGCTGATCCCACTCAACTTTCGTGTTCATCATGTGCCGGGTTCGAAATCTCAAGCCAAGAGGTTAGTTAGATAATGCCGGAGTTGTCCGACCGTCTGAGTGTGGATCTGGCAAATCCTGGATTCGGTTAACCCGAAGCACGTCGCGATTTCCGAAAGGCGCATATTTTCGTAGTAGTACATTGCCAATACCTTTTTCGGCACCGCCGGGAGTTGCTCCATGCGCAGCGCTAATAAAGAAAGAACTTCCTTGCGTTCCAAAGCGTCCAATGGTGCGACGCAGGAATCATCCGGGATGATCTCGTGCAAGGATTGTTCTTCGGCCTCGGATTGCTCATCAACCCCGTCCAAAGAGATAAATTTTACCGGTCGGACTTCTTCCATCAGATCGGATAATTCGTCTTCGGTCATGTGCATCTCGGCGCAAAGCGAATCCTGGCTAACACTTCCGCCGTGCTCTTGCTCCAGCTTCGAGATAGCCGATCCCAGACGCTTGGCCTTCGATCGCGTGGCGCGGCTCATCCAATCCATCCGGCGGAGTTCGTCTAAAATCGCTCCACGAATTCGAGTTGTCGCATAGCTGGCAAAACTGCTTTCCCGGGAGGGGCGATAATTTCTAGCTGCCGCGACAAGACCTGTCACTCCGATGCTGTAAAGTTCATCCGCCTCGATCTTGCTCGGTAATTTGCGCCTCATCCTCTCGACGATCGATCGAACGAGCGGAAGGTGGTTCTCGAGTAGAAGCCGAAACGCCCTTTCGCAGTTTGCATCGGTTTCCAAGGGGGTTGCTGCCGGTGAGTCGGACGATTCGTTTAAAATGGGAGCGGCTGTCATTGGCTTGGCACAGGTTGGACCTAGTGGCGTAGCAAATTGAATACCATCGAGGCCTTCCAATCCGGATATCACACGCAACACGTTACTTATAAACGACTTATGTCTTAATATTTTCTTATGCGGTATAGATCCAAGTGATTGATGGACCCCTTATTTCCCGGTGACGGAACGTCGAGCTTCCCAAATACGGCAGAAATTGCCGAGTGGGCCAGGGTACCGGCAGTTTCTGCGCACCCGCTCCTC
>JAFAQT010000013.1 GCA_019246215.1 Verrucomicrobiota bacterium | reverse complement strand
ATTCAGACAACCTTGAAAGTGACGGCAGACATCAACTTCTTGCAAACTCAACAACGAAAGGTGGATGGAATTTCTGAGTTGCTCCGGCGCAACTTTGATTCTATGCCGCGGACCTCCACCTTCCAGACTCGGAGCGTTAACGGCTCTCTCGAATTGATTTTTCGTTATGCACCGTTCACCTTTTCCTGGGTGGCCGGCGGGCCGCATTTCGGGACCGTCGTCATCGCGAGCCGCCCGCAGGCGGACGGCAGATTGGCGTTGAGCGTTCTGCAGGACAGCGGGAATGCTATCGATAGCTACATCGACGGTGGAAAAAAAGGGGAATGGTTCCCGTTAGTGATCGATGTCGAGCAACTCAGCTGGCGCTTTTTTCAGGAACAGACCGGGAAATGGTCAACCGCCTGGACCGACACTGGAACGAAACCCAATTTGGTGGAACTCACCTTTAAGCTTGCCGGACGCAATCACATAGAACGCTGTGTATTTCGATGGCCGATCGTTCAAACTGGGGCCTGATGTTCTATTCTTCGGGAGGGGCCTTTTGCCGGCGCAGTCGGCGCGGATCTGCCCTCCTGCTCGTTTTGTTTGCGATCATTTTGCTGACCGGATTGATCACCGCCACCGTCAGCTTCGTCAAAAGCGATGTCGATGAGTACGGCGCGTTGAACAAAGAGTTTCGAGCGCGGCAACTCGCCGAATCAGGTCTGGCTTTCGGCATCGATCCTGAGGTTCAAAATCAAGACAGATCATTGCTCGAACAGGAAATGCCCGATGGAGGACGGTTTCACGTTTTAATTTCAAGCGAGTCGACCAAGCTGAATATTAATTCCGTTTTGCAGAGTGGTCGCGAGGACCTGTTGGAGAACCTTTTTATTAGCTGGGGAGTCGCTCCGAAAGTGGCCGACGTCGCCGCGGAGGGGTTGCAAAAGTACCTCTCCAATCCGACGAGCAACCAACCCGTATCGACAAATGCGAATAATACACGTCTTGCAACGCAATTTCGGTCCGTTGCGGAAATGAGTCTCGTTCCTGAATTCGGCCCGGTCATGCAAAAACAACCGGAGTGGATGAACTTCTTTACTATTTGGGGAGATGGCAAAATCGACGTCAACCAAGCCGACGCCGACATGATCGCGCTGATCACGGGCGTCTCGCCGGCGACTGCTGATGTGTTCGTCAAATATCGCTGGGGCCCTGACGGCAAGCCTTACACTCTAGACGATCGCGTCTATAACAGCTTGGACGAAGTTCGCGCAGCCCTCGGCCTGAGTCCTGAACAGTTTCAACTCGTTCAGGATCTGCTGTCCCTGACCAGCGCCGTTGACCGGATCGAGAGCACAGGCATAATCGCTGGCTACGAGAAACAAATCGTCGTAGTAACCAGTCGCGGAACAATCCCGATTACTTATTTCTCATGGCAGGAAAAATAGACAAATCGCACACTCATCTCTTGCGGGCTGTCGACGGTGACGAGTGGGAGCTTTGGGATTTCTCCGAAAACCGGCGTGCGAACTTTGTCCGGCGTCTTTCCACTCCGTCCGAAGCACCGGGAGAGATGGTGGTTTCTCTGCCTGCCGAATACACCATCACTTTCCCGACTTGGCTAGCCACCAGCGATCGTGCGGTTATTCCCGAGATTTTGCAGCTACAACTCGAAAAACGCGGGTTACTCAACAAGAACAGTGGAGCTTCGGCTGTCGATTACCGCATCATTGAAACCCGAGATAACCAGACCTTAGCGATTGCCACAATCTTGCAGCCGGAGTTTCCGGAGGAATTGGTTTTCGAGCGAGTGAAGCGTTTCGAGCCCTCCGCGTACACCTTTGCTCTACCGCAAAATCGGCTGATTATTTGGCGTGAAAAGGGGCGATTGGCTGTCGCCGCGACTCGTGGAACGGCGCCAATCACGGTGCAGGTTCTCGGTGATTGTGAACTCTCCGCGACGGCAGCGCTTGAATTAAAGTGCATCGCCTTCCAGCTCGAAGCGCAGGGATTATGCGAACGGTTTGTGGGAGTTACTTTGTGGGGCGAATTCAGCGTAGAAGAGAGCGAGTGCGTAGAACGGCATCTCGGCCTGAAAGTCACACGCGACGCCGTACCGCCGCCTAACCTGCCGCAGGTCCGTTCGAAGCTGTTGCCTCCAGAGGTCTGTGCGCTCCGTGAAAGTGGACGTCGCAGGCGACAGTTTCGTTCTGGAATGGCATTGCTCGCAGCCGCTTACGTCCTTGGGGTAACCGGGCTCATCGGCTACATCCTCTGGCAGCGTCATGTGGCTGACGAGCTCCGCCTGCATATTCTAAAGCAGGTACCCACCGTGACCGCGATTCAGGGAACCGCTGAACGCTGGCGCCGGGTCGAATTGGCTGTCAATCCCAAGGTCTATCCCGTCGAAGTGCTATACCAGGTTGCAGGTCTGTTGCCCCACGACGGCTTACGCCTCACCGCTGTCGAAATCCAAAATGGCAAAGTCGTCATTCGCGGTGAGGCCAGCACCTCGCCCGCCGCGTTCAAGTTCGCCGAGGACATCAAGGCCAAGCCCGATCTACAAATGTTCGCCTGGCAAATGGCGAGCCCGATATTGCGACCTGACGGTCGAGCTGAGTTCACCATCGAAGGAGTTCCGAAAATTGCGCAAATTAACTAAGAGCGAGAAGCGACTATCGATCCTCCTGATCATTGCAGTCTTCGTAGTGGGAAACTTCTACGGCCTCAGCTATCTTTTTGACCTGATGTCGAGCTCTGCCCGCGATGTCTCCGAACTCCGCAACCAGGAGCGTTCGAATGAGATCTGGCTTAAAGAAAGGGATCTTTGGCTCAACCGCAAAAAGTGGATTGATGCGACCCAGCCCCGCATCCGTCCAGATCAAGTGCCGCAATCAGAGTTGCTCGAATCGGTGACCACCAGTGCCAAAGCCAATCAATTGGAAATCCAGGAGCAAAGCTTTGGAGAAAATCTGTCGACACCGAACTATCAATCCGTTACGGTTCGGCTTAAGCTGAGCGGGCCATTACAAAATGTAATCAAGTGGCTTGTTCAGGTCCAGCAACCGGAGTTGTTCCAGGCTATCACCAGTTTTTCTTTGAAAAGCGCGAACGAGCCTCCTACTGTCTCCCTTGAGCTGGAGATCGCCCGTTGGTATGCTCCGAAAACGTAAATCATGTTCCGGTCAGCGCTCATTATTTATCCTGACGTTTTTGTCAGCGATAGGTACCCATCTTGCAACGGCTTCTGACGACATTCCGCTCGGGTATAGAGCCGATCGGTATCAACCCATCTGGGAGCGAAATCCGTTCACGATCGTGACGCCTGTAACGCCGCGCGCGCAACCAAGTGTATTCGATAAGCTTGTGCTTCTGAGTTGGCTCAATGACGGCGGTGCCGATGTTGTCTTCGTACAAAACACCGAGACTAACGAAGTGCAGAAAATTACAAAAGAGCCAAATGCGAATAGCTTTCGCTTGGTCGCGATACATAAAGCTGCAAATCCAAAGGACGCCGAGGTGGTGATTGCGAATTCCACTGAACGAGGAAGTGTGAAGTTTCGGTTGGAAACGGTGGCGCCTGCTCCTCAGACTGCCGGCGCTCAGCCAGCAGTACCCTCGGCTGCCGTCCAGAACCAAGTTCAGGGAAATCAGATGCCGCCTTTACAAGGGATGTCGCGCCAGGCGCAGGCGTCTCGGGCGGTCGCCAACCAAGAGGGAGGAGCAGTGCTGACGCAGTCGCAACCGCAGTTACCCGGGTTGCCGCCACGGGCCTCAGAGGTGCGTCGCAAACGGCTTACCGCGCCACCTGCGACAGAGCAACCGGTCGGAGTCCCGACGCCTGCCCGGAATATCCCCAGCCAACCTCAGACACAGTAGACATAATCTCATGCTCTATCGTCCTTTCTCGTTTTTGTTACTCGGTGTGATGGTACAACTCTCGGTGACGAAGGCGCAGCAGGTCGTGGAAGCATCACCGTCGCCTATAGGTTCGCCCGAAGCTCTCAGTTCGTTCCAGGCGATCAATGCCAGTGTTGATACTGTATTGATGCAATACGAGCAGCTGACCGGCAAAGTCTTAATCAAAGATAGCAATCTCTCCGCAAACACATTGCCGATTACCATCTCTGTCCCGCAACCGGTGCCAAGAAGCGAGTTGGTCCGACTGATCGAGGCATCATTGCTGCTTAATAATATCGTGCTTGTCCCGGCCCAGGAACCTAACACCGTAAAAGTGATTAATATTAATACTGGTAAGAATCCGCGCAGCGAAGGCGTCCGCCTGTATTCCGGGGCTGAATCCATCCCTCCAGGAGAGCAAGTCATCAGCTATTACATGCCGTTCAAATACATCTCTGCCAACGAAGCGCTCACGGTCTTTCAAACCCATATTCTTCCAAGAGCCTATACTTCATTCGTCCCGATCAATAGTGCGCAAGCTCTCCTCATTACGGAAAGCACGACTGTTATCCGTCAATTGATCGCTCTCCAGGCCTTGATCGATTTTCCGCCCTCCAAAACGGTGACCCAGTTTGTTCCGCTCATCCGGGCGGATGCCGAGCGGGTAGCTGACACCATCAACAAGTTAATGGATTACCAGCGAAAGTCGCGAACCGGGGGAGAACAAGGAGCGGCTGTGCCGGGCCAGCCCGCCCAGCCAGGTCAGCCCGCAGCTGCGGCAGGCTCTGATGCGGCTATACTGAGCAGTCAGGCTCAAATCATCGCTGATACGCGGACGAACCGTATCCTTGTGGTCGCGCGCCCGGAAACTGTTCCTTATTTCATCACGCTGATTCACCAATTCGACGCAGCCGTTGGCGCTGCGGAACCCCTGGAGTATCGGCTTCGCTACATCCCTGCCGGTGAAGTTCTTTCTGTGCTCCAGGATGTGCTAACGGAAGACCAGACGCAGGCCAACCAGGGACAGGCGCCCCAAAATCAGCCGGCACAAACACAAAATCGAGTTAATGTGGGCACCACCAATCCTTCGAACCGTTATGGTACTACGAACACCAGTGCGGGTTCGGTTGGAGCTGGACAAGATTTGCTTCAGGAACCGGACGAACAGTTAGGGCCGCAGGCCGTGATTGTAGCTCGGTCCAGAATTATATCGGATCCAAAAGACAATAAAATTCTTGTCATCGGCCCACCAGAGAGCGTGCGTAAGGTGCGGACGATTCTCGACAAACTCGATCGCCGTCCGCAACAGGTTTATCTGGCGACCGTGATCGGACAGCTGGAACTTAACAACGACTTTCAATTCGGAGTCGACTGGCTGCAAACCTTTAAGAAGATTTCCGGCAATAGCGGAATTGCCTCCGCTAACATCAACAGCGGCATTAGCACCTCCGGATTCGTCAACAGCAACAGCGGGCAGATCGTCGCAAATCCGCGCTCGATTCTCTCCACCAACGGCGCCTCTGGGGTGGCGTTCCCGGCTTTGTCCGGTTTAACTATTTATGGGGCAATCGGGGACGCGGTCTCGGTCTTTGTCAAAGCGCTCGACAGTCGCAGCAGCTTTAAAGTGCTTGCCCGACCTGCTGTCTATACCGCTAATAACAAGCGCGCCGTAATCTCCAGTGGCCAGCGTGTTCCAGTGCCGCAAAGCACCCTGAGCAATTTAACTACCGGTACCACCGGCGGAATTATCAATAACAACAGTAGCACAGCAGTCACTGCGACCATTAATTACGAGGATGTGGAACTCCACCTTGAGGTAATCCCTTTAATCAATGCCAATAACGAAGTGACCCTTAAAGTCGCTCAAATTAACGATACGCTTGGCGCTGAAGTTCCGATATCGGGGACCCAAGCTCCAATTATCAATAGCCAGCGTTTGACCACCACGGTGACGGTTCCCAGCGGCGCGACGGTGGTCCTTGGAGGACTAATCCAGGATAAGCCGACCACAAATGATAGCGGCATCCCATACCTGAAGAATGTTCCCTATTTGGGGAACCTGTTCAAATATCAGACTACCAATCATATACGCGACGAGTTGCTGGTCTTTATCCAACCATCCGTCGTCAATGATGATATCCAGACGCTGCGTGCCAGTCTGAAAGAAGAACACCGTGCAAAGATCGCTCCCGATACCTACGATTTGGCACATCCTTCCGAACGCGCCGGAACATCCCCTCCCACTCGTGTGAAGAAGAAGAATAGCTTGTCGAAGGAGTATTAGGCTATCCCCTCAATTGTTCTCCCGTGTTTTCTCTTTCTCGCGCTAGTGTACCGTCTCCTAAATCCCTTAAGTTTTCGCCGTAGGCCAGTTGGCTGTTTTTCAAGGCGCGAGCGACGAGCATATCTAGGTCGATATGTAAGGAGCGAGCAACGTGGAAAAACAGCCAACTGGACACGGCCCAGAGGGTTGCGTTGAAAATGGGCCCGGCGGCTGCGTTGCTCGTCGGTTACGTATCCATACAGATATGCGCCCTCCCCGCGCCTTGCCGGCGGCCCATTTTGAACGCAACGAAACTCAAGGGATTTAGTCAGGAGACGGTACACTAGCGGTTCTTTCGCCTGATCCCCATGAAATTGGCAACGAGCTTGTCGAGTGTTCGCGTCGGGAAGAGTTGGGGAAGAATCCAATTCGTCAGCCGATTCGGGACGATAGAGTAACGCGCTTTTGGCCTTTTTGCGGTTAGAGCCCGGCAAACGGTGTTTCCGATGGCTGCGGCGGGAAAGCCGGTTGCTCCTTCCTTGGCCGCGTACTGTTCGAACTTTGCCAAAGCCTCCGTGAACGGCGTATCGCAAAATCGCTTCACGAGCCCAGTATCGGACTTCTGCCAGATCGGTGTCACGATCGCCCCAGGACGGATGACGACCACATCTATTCCGAACAAGATCAGTTCGCGTCGGAGGCTGTCGGAATATCCTTCTAATCCAAATTTTGAGGCTGCATACGCTCCTGTAAACGGGCCGGCAATTCGACCACTGGTGGAACTGATATTCACGATTCTTCCCGGGTTACCCTTGCGTGCCGAATCTGCGCCGAGCAGAGGCAAAAACGCCTTTGTGACAACAAACGGACCCACCAGATTCACTTCCAGCTGGTAACGGAATTCGTCTGTCGCCAGATGGGCCAGGGGCCCGGCCTGCTCGATTCCCGCATTGTTGACCAGCCCGTCCAGCGTTTCATCTCCCAGCATCTGAGCCACCTTTGCCGCCGCGCCCCGAACGGCGGATTCGTCGGTCACGTCAAACAGAAGGGGAACAAACTTGTCACCAAATTCCCTTTGCAAGCGATCGGCGTCTTGTGTATTCCGTACGCTTCCGAAGACTCGAAATCCGCGATGGAGCAGCACTTCGACGGATGCATATCCGATTCCCGTCGAGGTCCCGGTGATAACGACTCGTTTCATACGCCGACACGTTCTTTGAACCTGCCGAAGGCGGACCTTAAGTGATGATCGTTTGAAGCGCAAGAGGGCCGGGAGATCTCCAACGGGCCTGTTCCGGTGGGCATCATGCTTGGGTGCCGTCTCGCATAGAACGATGATATAGCCGCAGAGTCCATTTTGAACAACGGCATCCCGAATATCTGTGAGACGCTAGTGTACCGTCTCCTAAATCCCTTAAGTTTCGCCGTAGGCCAGTTGGCTGTTTTTCAAGGCGCCAGCGACGAGCATATCTAGATCGATATGTAAGGAGCGAGCAACGCGGAAAAACAGCCAAC
>JAFAQT010000181.1 GCA_019246215.1 Verrucomicrobiota bacterium | reverse complement strand
CGAGCAGAGGAATGAGCCCAATACGCCAGCTCGCCAACTTGAGCGGAGATTGCCGAAGAGAGTTCAAGAACGGGTTGACCAAAGGGGCCGCCCGCACTCGCATTGTTGCGACGTTCGCGCTTATTCCCTAACGTTGAAAATTGCCCTGCAGCATTGAAGGCTTGACACCCTCCAAACTCCCCGTTAGCGTCGCTGGCTTATGCAACTTCTACTGCTGCATCAATCGATTGCCAGCCTGGTAGTAGTAACAGCTGTCGCTACTCGTCGAGTAGCCTGATCGCGGTCATTCTCGGCTGCGATTCGATCGACCCCGCGCTCACTCGAATCCGAGCGAAAGTTAGTTTCACTATTGTAAGCCAGCCTTCAACACTCCAATAAAACTTATGTACGCCACTGATTATCCGATGCTCATGAGCTTCCATTCTGAACCGCATTTCAACCCTCATTCGACTCTCCCAACACCAACCGGGAATGAGCCGGTCTTTCCGGCTGAACTCTTAGATTCCGGTTTCGAATGGACGGAGTTCCTTGCAGCTGAATAGAGCTCGCTGATCTAGTGCACCAAGTCCGAGGCTGGTTTAGCGGCGCAGTCGCAGAGTCAGCCATGGAAGGCGCGATAATTGCGGTGACTACACCTCTTTTTTTGCGGAGCTTCAGTCCGTTGTTCCGATTACCGAGACGACCAACGACCGCTGGGATCCTTGCGCACGGTGCTCGTACAAAAACAGGCCCTGCCAAGTGCCTAGCCGCAGCTTGCCAGCTGCGACCGGAATCGATTCTGAAGTCCGCGTGAGAGCCATACGAAGATGGCTGGGCATGTCGTCCGGACCTTCCAGCGAATGAGAAAAGTATGCTTCCCGTTCCGGAACCAACTGTTCAAAAAATCTTTCCAGGTCACGCCGAGCGGTCGCATCTGCGTTTTCGAACAGGAGCAGGCTGGCGCTGGTGTGCCGAAGAAACACATTCACCAACCCTGTTTGTATCCGACTGGCGCGAACCAATTCTGCTATCTTATCGGTCACCTCATAGGTACCTTTTCCCATGGTGGGGAAGACGAACTCGGCGTTATAGGCGGTGAACATAAGAGAGGGTCACAATTGCCGTCTTCAGCCGTCCGAACGAAACCTTACCGGGCGAACCAACGCTATTCAGGCGCAGAAGGCGGCGCCGAGATTTCTGGCAGGTCCTTTGGCGTAAATTCGCGATCTGTATAGGCCACATCATGCCTGATACGGGAGCCATCAAGGTCGGTTACAGAATCTTCTCGGGAACTGCGCACTGTCAGATCGGCAGGGATGGAGCGACCTTTATCGTCCGACGCAACGCGAGTTGTGTCAATCCGGCGCGCCAGTTGGCCCGAAGGTAAATATTTTTCCACTCGAAGCGGGACGACCCGGCGGAAGTCAATCCAACTTCGCACCTTGGCATAACTGGAATTCCCACTCTTATCGGGTTTTGACTCGAGGATAACGCAATTCACGCGATTAAGAACCTCCGTACCTACGATGGTCTGATTTTCCCATCCGAAGAAGTTCTCGATGACGTCCTCGTAAGATAAGTCACTGCCAAACATGGCATCGCTCATTTGGGAGGCGCTTAGAGAGCGTAGTTTATCAGGCGGAATGAAAAGCCAACCGGTTGAGGGGCCGTCCCCTGACTTATGCAAAAGAACGGATTCTCCTTTCCTTTCTTTGGGCCAAAGCACCTGGTAAATAAGATCGGTCGCCGTCCTTGTGCGGCGCTCCTTAACCTGAAGTTGAAGTGATATCTTTATCGTGTCGGCTGGTTGTTTCACCTCAAGACGCAGACGCACGTAAGCTGCACCCTCCCGCACGGCGGAAAGGCTGGCCGCGAGGTCCTTAGCTGATGTTCCAGCCTGCGCGGTTTCGGGCCGTCCGGAGGAAAGAGTTAGCAACCCTAGGGCAAACGCGACGATGGTAATGCGCAAGACCGGCAATTTTTGCAAATTCATGAAGTGCTCAAGATTAAAGTTCAGCTTTGCAAGGCTCGGCTCGGCACGAGCCGTGAGCTTCTCCATGCAGGGTAGAGCCCGCTAACGACGCCCACCGCAACCGCAATCGCCACAGAAACAGCGAGAAGGCCGGTGCTGAGGTCCGGTTCTAGGAGTCCACGGATCGAGGGCGTCCTTCCCAAAATCCTAACGCCAACCGACCCGATGAGCACGCCGGCCACACCGCCGAGCAGTCCGAGCATCGCCGACTCCCACAGCACCATACGAATGATCCGCCCGCGTTTCCAGCCGAGTGCGAGAAGGATGCAAATCTCCTGTGTGCGCTCAAACACGGTCATCAGCATGGTGTTCATCACGCCCAGCACACCCACGAGTACCGCCAACAAAGACGTACCCCAACTCATGGCCTGTGCCATGCGGTATGCTTCGCTGTCGGTAATATGCTCGCCCGCCACCACAGCACGACCTTCTGGGACAAGGCTGTTGATTTGCTCGCAGAGACGCTGCACATCTTTGGCACTGGTCGAAGGGTTGACGCGGAGGTCGACAATATTGATCTTGCCCAGGTTTCCGGTAATTTCCTGGAACAGAGGCAAAGCGAGGATAATGGAGCCGTTTTCGACCCATGCATTGCCATCCACAATCCCGATCACGGACAATTCGCCCGTCTCAATCTGGATCTTGTCGCCGACCTTCTTGTTAAGCACATTGGCCGCGGTGCGACCGAGGAGCACGGCTGGCTCCGTGGCATCGTGTGGCATACGCCCGGAGATCAGTTTCAGATTATTCCACGAAAAACCGCCCCACTCCCGGGCGGAGACCATGATCATCTGAGCGTTTTCAACGCTAATGAGGTCTACTAATATCCCGCACGTGGCGGCAACGTGGGGAAGGTGAGCGATACGATCAATCACGGAGGCGCTAAACGGCTTGGGGATCAGCGAACTGCCCATGTTGCTGATCACGACATCTGTGCCACGCGCCTTCATCCCTGTCTCCCAGCTCTTGCTAAACCCGCGTGAGATACCGACCAGGGCTACCACCGCCGCGATGCCGACCGAGATGCCCAAGACTGTCAATCCGGTTCGCACCGGACGGCGTATCAGCCCACGGGCCACAACGGTGAAAAAAGTCATATCACTTTCTTACGATGATTGATTCGCTATCTGTCACAATGCGGCCGTCTTTCATCTGGATAATTCGCGACGCTCGCTGCGCGATACCTATGTCGTGGGTTACGAGCACCAGTGTCATATTCTGTTCATGGTGGAGTCGAGCGATCAGTTCGAGGATCAGATGGGCGTTTTCACTGTCCAGGTTGCCGGTGGGTTCGTCCGCCAGTAGAACCGAAGGGCTGTTCGCTAGACTCCGAGCGATGGCGACGCGCTGCCTTTCTCCCCCGGACAGCTTGGCGGGGAAATGGTCGAGGCGATTCTTCAATCCCACCGATTTTAGCAACCCGACGGCGCGATCCTTCCGCTCTGCAGCCGAAAGGTGGTTTTCAAACATCGGGATCTGCACGTTCTCCAGCGCAGTAAAGGTTGGCAAGAGGTGAAACGCCTGAAAAATGAATCCGATTTCAAGAGCGCGATAGCGCCACGGATCACGCAGGTCCGGAATCGAGTTTCCGCGGTAGAGCAAGGTTCCCTTCGTAGGCCGATCTAGCGCACCGAGCATCTGGAGCAACGTTGTTTTTCCACAACCACTCGGACCGGTTACGGCTATAAATTCGCCCGCCATGACGCGAAGATTTACCCCTCGAAGTGCGTGTACCTGGCCGTCCTCAAACTTTTTTGCAATCCCGACGGCCTCGAACAGGTATGGCAAAGAGGGGCCTGTTTTAGTGTCCAAGGTTGTCGCTGGGCCAGACAGATGATTGCTCGTTGGATCAGAAAATCCTCTTTCGCTTTTTGATTTCTCCGCGTGTTCTTCTGTTTTTTCTGCTCCAATATTTTCAGACATTTTCAGGGTGCCTTGGCCAAGGAAGTGCTGCGAACCAAATAGCTCGTCTGCACGCACCGGATCGGCCGTACGTTTTCGTCCCTTGCACGCCGTCTCGCATAATGGTGGTGTTGTCGCTACCAGAGGGTAGTTTTGCAAAATTGGGGTCGGCAGTCGCGTTGTTCATCGGTCACTATCGATTTAGACATGCACCCTCCTACCGCCAGCCCGGGTCGGGACCGCCTTGCCGACGGCCCATTTTGAAGGCACCGAAAATCACGATTAAATACAGGACTGATTGGATTTGAGCCACTGAGCTCCGACTCGGGGATCCGGAAGGCTGCGGAGAAGATCTAAGAGTGCGTGACGATAACTTGGGAAAGGAGATAATTCGCTGGGATTCTTCGGCTCGAGTTCCGAAGCAAGTTGGGGTAGTTCAGCGTGTGGCAATCCCGCATGTCTGTGGTGCACGCCATGATATGGCTCGTGGAGCAGCGTCAAAGCC
>JAFAQT010000179.1 GCA_019246215.1 Verrucomicrobiota bacterium | reverse complement strand
AATCTCATTTGCTATCAGCCACTGCAGGTGCACATTCGCGTTGCGAATCAGAAATTACCGACGAAAAGAAGATTTTTGCACGCGGCAAGTCGATGCCTAGCACTCTCATCAACGTTTCGAATCGTTTGCCAGTTACTGTGGAGGAGGGCCGAGTCACCAAATCTTCTGGTGGACTCGTGGCTGCGCTGGAAGGACTTCCCCAAGGACAGTACAAAACCAAGTGGATCGGTTGGCCGGGTGCTGCGTTTCCCGAAGAAAGCCGCCGACAGGAAATCGCGCGGAGTCTGGCCGAAGAGCATGGCTGCGTCGCGGTGTTTCTCAGCCAAGAAGAAGCTACCGCTTTTTACGAGGGTTTTTCCAATTCGAGCATCTGGCCATTGCTGCATTACCTGCCCAATTATCTGCGTTACGAACCTACCTGGTGGGAACATTACCAGAACGTAAACCGGCTCTTCGCTGAAAAGGTGTTCGAGACCGTACGCGAGGGCGATTTGGTCTGGGTGCATGATTACCAGCTCATGTTGCTCCCTGCGATGCTCAGAGCGGCGGCTCCCAACCTGAGGATTGGGTTTTTCTTGCACACCCCCTTTCCCGCTTACGAAATTTTCCGCTGCCACCCGCGGCGATGTGAACTGGTCACGGGAATGCTGGGCGCGAACAGGATTGGGTTTCACGCCTTCGGTTATTTGCGGCATTTCTGCAGCACTGTCCAACGGCTGCTGGGCATCGAAACGGAGTTCACCCACATCCCGAGCGAAGGTCATAGTACCGCGCTAAGCGTTTATCCGATCGGCATTAACGCGCCTAAGTTTGAGCAAACGCTCGACTCGGAAGAGTTCCACCAGCGCAGGGAGCAGTTCCGCCTGGCACATGAAGGCAAGCGGCTTGTGGTTTCAGTCGAGCGCATGGATTACACCAAAGGCATTCTGCACCGACTTGAGGCCATCGACCATTTCTTGGCCGGATCGGATAAGATCGATGCGATCCGTTTCGTCTTCGTGAGTGTACCTTCACGCGAAGGGATCGAAGAATACCAGCACTTGGTAGAGGAAGTCGAATCAAGGATCGGGCAGCTAAACGGCAAATACGCCACGTTGCTTAACAGTCCGATCCATTTCATCCACGGCTCGATTCCTTTTGTCGACCTGTGTGCCTTGTATGCCTTGGCCGATATCGCGTTGGTGACGCCGCTGGTCGATGGAATGAACCTGGTAGCCAAAGAGTTCATCGCCTGCCAGCGAGAAAACGCCGGACTCCTGATTTTGAGCGAGTTTGCCGGCGCGGCAGAGGAACTTTTCAATGCCCTTCTCGTGAATCCCTATGACTCCGCAGCTGTGGCCGGGACCCTGACTGACGCCCTGGCTCTGTCCACGGAGGAAAAACGAAACCGTATTCTTCCGATGCGGGAGCGGGTCATACGCTATGATGCTCGACACTGGGCACGCTCTTTCATTGGCGACCTTATATCAGGTCCAATCGGCGATGCTCGCAAGGTGGAAACCGACATCAGAGAGGCGCGCGAGCAACTCGGACAGGCTATGTCGGCCCGTAAACGAATCGCTCTCTTTCTAGACTACGACGGCACGCTGCGCGAAATCGAACTTGATCCTCGGGCGGCGACGCCGAATGCCGAGATTGAGACTTTGCTCCACCGACTCGGTCGTCAGCCGACCTTGGATGTTACTGTCCTCAGCGGCCGTTCCCAGGAGGAGATGCAAGCATTTTTGGGCGGATATCCTTTTCGACTCATCGCCGAGCACGGCGCTAGCTTGCGGCGACCAGGCGAAAAGGAGTGGGAACGATTGGATCTCAACCTAAACTATGCCTGGAAAGAAGAGCTCCTGCCGATCCTGCGACTTTACGAACAGGCAACTCCGGGCAGCACGATTGAGGAGAAACATTCTTCGATCGTCTGGCACTACCGGAAAGCAGACCAAGATTTTGGCGGGTGGAAGGCGAACCAGCTAACGGAAGAATTATCCGCAGTAACCGCCAACCACCCGATTAAAGTGCGTAACGGCA
>JAFAQT010000172.1 GCA_019246215.1 Verrucomicrobiota bacterium | reverse complement strand
TGTCGTCTGCTTGATTTACTTCCCGCAATGGAGACACTATGCTCCGAGCATTCATCAGGCGGTACCTACCTCGCCCTATCTAACACCTTGGACCGTGCTGTCGGTGGGCGTCTTGAGCTTGGCTCTTGTTATCATTGCAGCTCCGGTCCGCGTACAACTTCCAATTCAAATCATCCTCTCAAAGTCTCTCTCCGCACTCGTATTCTGTTTCGCCGCCGTTTTCCTATTGGAATATGCCAGCGGAATCCGCGTCCCGGACCTGGACATTTTTTTCCTGCCAGATTTGAGTGGTCAGCGGATAACCCCCTATTCGGCCCGGCCTACCCCACATAGCGCCAGCACGAGTCTGCTTTTCGCTTCAGCTCTGCTCGTGTTCCACCGGGAAACAGCCTGGCGGAAGAGAGCATTCCAAATCGCTGTTCTGGCTGCCCTTGTTTTGCCAACGCTCTCATGGGCAGGCTATCTCCTGGAATATTTTTTCCCGCCGCCTCGAATTCCGAAGCCGAGGGTCGGACTGTCCTTCCCGGCGGTCATTCTTTACCTTACGCTCGGGTCCGGATTTCTGGGCTTGGCTTTCAGCTCGGCCCTTACAAAACCTGCCGTGGCTCGTGCTGCCAATATTTTCAGGCGTTCAGCCTGAAAGCAGTTGTCCGTGTTAGCGGTCAGTTGGCAGTCCCGGAAAGATGAATTGAGATCAGGATGGAAAATTGTTCTTCTTGGTTCCGGACAGCCATTTTGCAATAGGGCTCGATTCTCCACGCTGAGAACTGCCTCGCACAGATCACTTCCCAATGAATTCTTACGAAATCCAGAAGTATGGCGGACCGGAAGGCTTGAAGGTTGTGGACCGGTCTCTTCCTGATCCCGGCGATCATGAAGTCGCAGTCAGGCTAAAAGCGGCGTCCCTCAATTATCGAGACCTGATCGTACTGCGTGGGCAATACAACCGGCGTCCGATTCAGGGGCGTGTACCATTATCGGACGGAGCTGGGCAAGTCATTGGAGTCGGTTCGGCCGTGACGAAGTTCAAACTCGGCGATCGGGTTGCCGGCTGCTTTTTCCAGGGGTGGTCGGCTGGTCGATTCAAAGCGGAAATGCATCGAACGGCGCTGGGTGGTGCAATTGATGGCGTACTGGCCGAAGAAGCGATTTTCCGCGAGGAAGGCTTGGTCCATGTTCCCGAAATTTACTCCTTTGAAGAGGGAGCAACTTTACCCTGTGCGGCGGTGACCGCTTGGCAATCTTTGATTGTTCGGGGCCAGCTCGCTCCCGGCGAAGCCGTTCTTCTCCTTGGGACCGGTGGAGTTTCCATTTTCGGGCTGCAGATCGCTAAATCGGTTGGGGCAAAGGCGATTATTACCTCGAGTAGTAATGAAAAGCTTGAACGTGCGCGAGAGTTGGGCGCCGACGCGGTCATCAACTATAAAACCACTCCGGAATGGGGCCAGGCTGCTGCAAACCTTGCCGGAAACGGTGTGGACCACGTCGTAGAGGTGGGCGGAGCCGGGACATTCACCCAATCAGTGCGCGCCTGTGCATGCGGCGGAAAGATCGGGCTGATTGGGATTCTTTCCGGGCGCGGAGCTGAAACGGATATCTTTCCGATTGTCGCGAAGAGTGCCACAGTTTTTGGAATTTACGTTGGCAGCCGGGAAATGTTTGAAGGATTGAATCGAGCGCTAGAGCAATCCAAAATCCGTCCTGTGATCGATAAGGTTTTTTCCTTTGAATCTGCGCCTGAGGCCTATGCATACATGGCTGCCGGCTCGCACTTTGGTAAAGTGGTGATAAGAATAGGGGAGTGACAGACAATCAACTGTGCCATTTTGCCTGCTCCTCTGAAGGCTCCTTGACATTTGACGCTCGACTCCTCCGGAGCTATTATCCGGCCTTCTCAGCGCCAACGTTAGCCTGGAGGTAACTCGGCCGATGCGGAATCGACGATTGCCACTCCGCAAAGTGCCAGCGGTGACCGTTCCGAAGCTAAAATGTCCAATGCCGATATAGCTCAGCTGGTAGAGCAGGTCATTCGTAATGATCAGGTCGTCGGTTCGAATCCGACTATCGGCTCCAGATGAGAGTCCTGAAGCCGCCGTCCTCAGGCATAATGTCCCGGTGCCATTCCATCCCTCGTGAGATCATGATGCCAAATCCACCCGGGGGCCGTCCTTTTTGGCCGGACTGACCTCAACCCGCGATAATAATTTCCCGGCCTATAGCTGTTACGCACCACGTACGGCCTCGGTCCGGGGCCGGAGAATAGGTTTAACGTTTCCGGCTGCATTCAAAATCTTGTCTTGCCTTCTTCGGATGATCGAAGAAAACGTCTCTCGCGGCCTTTCCAATAACAGGCAGCGAACATCTTGCACCCAAACTGGAAAACTTATGAAGAAGGCTCTCGTAGAATTCATTGGAACATTCTTTCTTGTCTCGACCGTAGGAAACACGGTTCTCAATCCGGGTGGCGCTGGTAATCTCGCGCCGATTGCCATTGGCGTCATTCTGATGACGATGATCTTTGCCGGGGGACATATTTCCGGTGGTCACTACAATCCTGCCGTCACTTTGGCAGTATTGATCCGGGGTAAATGTCCTCTTTCCGATGCAATTAGCTATTGGATCGCTCAGTTCCTGGCCGCGCTGGCCGCGGCCGCAATCGTTATCTATTTGAAAGGTTCTCCCCAGCTCCCTCCCCCTGGCGAATTCCGGATAGGCCCTGCCCTGCTCGCGGAATTCCTGGGAACCTTTGCTCTCTGTTTTGTTGTCCTGAATGTCGCCACAGCGAAAGGTACTGAAGGTAACTCCTTTTATGGTCTGGCGATTGGGTTCACCGTCTTGGCCCAGGCTTATGCCGTCGGCGCGATTTCCGGCGGGGCATTCAACTGCGCGGTTGCTTTAGGAATCACTACGTGGGGATTGGTTAGCTGGGGTAATTTTGTGCTCTATCTGATCGCCGAGCTGGTCGGAGCAGTTGTCAGCGCCGCGGTCTTTCTTTACGTTAACCCAGAGATATCTATGGGTCCCTTGGAAACACCTCCGGGTCCGGAAAAAGCAGCCCCCCTGGCTTAACGGGACGCGCACTAACTCCATCGTTGTCGCTGGCTGGGCCCCGTACGCTGCGGTGGCGGTCAAGCAGCGTGTCGAGGGTCACCGTTTTCCAAACGTCCTCTCCTTCTCAACGGCTGCCATTTTCTCGCGGATGGGCTCGAGCGCGAAACAGTAATCACCCACTCAAGCGATTCAAGAGCAATTGAGGGTGATTCAACATTTCTTGGAGGAGAAAAATGGCCTCAGG
>JAFAQT010000114.1 GCA_019246215.1 Verrucomicrobiota bacterium | reverse complement strand
GCGGCGGCATCGGGGCGTCTGAAAGTGGCGACCGATGTCTTTCCAGACGAGCCGTTCGCGCACGATCATTCGATCCGAGACTTACCGGATGTTTTGCTGTCGGCGCATCGTTCCGGCGGCATTCAAGAAGCGTTTTACGAAATTGGCCAGCTTGTAATGGCCGACGTGGAGTTGTTACTGCGCGGCCTGCCGCCGATCTGCTGTCGAGCCGCTCAGCCTGAAACGGTGAAACGGTTTCAGAGTAAACCGGTCAAGGTATCCTGAGTTTCCGCATCTTCCTCAATAGGATTTGGCGAAGAGCACCCTGCGCGGGCTTGGTTCTCCTGAAATCACGCACCGGTCCGGTCGATCGTCACGAATTTCCTGATCAAACGGGATACAGCGGATGGTTACCTTAAGCTCTTCTTTGATTTGCGTTTCGACATCCGGATTTCCCGACCAATGCGCGAGCGCGAATCCGCCGTGGATTTCCGGCTTTTCGTTGTTTTTCGGTGTGAAAAAATCGTAGAAGTCTTGCTTTGAATCGATCCGCACAGTGTTCGAGTCGCGTAGTTCTTTGGCGCGATCGTACAGATTCCGCTGAATTTCTCCGAGGATCACAGGAAGTTGATCTACGATCTCGGCTGACGGCATGAATATTTTCTCTTTGACGGGCTGGTCGCGCCGGGAGAGCGCGACTGTACCTGCGGAAAGATCACGGGGCCCGATCTCAATGCGGACCGGAACACCGCGTCTTATCCATTCCCAGTTTTTTGCTCCTCCTGCGATATCGCGTTGATCAAGTTCAACGCGGATCGATTCATCCGCGTACCGATGGGCCGCGATCTTGTCTTTAAGCGTCGCGGCGGCTTCCAGCACTGCGGATCTTGTCTCTTCTTTGGGCGTGATCGGGAGAATGACCACGTGTGCGGGCGCAATTCTAGGCGGCAAGATCATGCCATCATCGTCGGCGTGCGTCATAATGAGCGCCCCGATCAATCGTGTCGAAACGCCCCAGCTCGTTGTCCAGGCATACTCCTCTATCCCCTTTCGCGAGACGTATCTGATCCCGGAAGATTGCGCAAAATTCTGGCCCAGGAAGTGGGAAGTACCAGCTTGTATCGCTTTGCGATCCTGAACCATCGCTTCGATACAGAGCGTCTGAACGGCGCCGGGGAACCGTTCACTTTCTGTCTTTTCTCCGTGATACACAGGTAGCGCAAGATGGTTGCGCGCGAATGTGGCGTAGACTTCCAGCATTTCGACCGCTTCTTCAATCGCTTCCTGTTTGGTTTCGTGTGCAGTGTGTCCTTCCTGCCATAGAAACTCCGAGGTACGCAGGAACAGGCGAGGGCGCATTTCCCAACGAACCACGTTTGCCCATTGATTGATCAGAATAGGCAAATCCCGATACGATTGAACCCACCTCGCGAAAGCGGAGCCGATAATCGTCTCCGAGGTGGGCCTGACCACAAGTGGTTCAGCTAACTCGGCTGATGGCGCAGGACGCAGCTCGCCGTGATCGCCGATTTCCAGGCGATGATGGGTAACTACGGCACATTCCTTGGCAAATCCTGCGACATGCGCTGCCTCCTTCTGAAAATAGCTGAGCGGAATAAACAAGGGGAAATAAACATTCTTGTGCCCCGTCGCCTTGATCATCAAATCCAGTTGGTGCTGGATATTTTCCCAGATCCCATATCCCCATGCTTTGATGACCATGCAACCTCGAACTTCAGAGTTTTCCGCGAGATCAGCTGCCCGAACCACTTGCTGGTACCACTCAGGGAAATCTTCTGTTCGGGCAGGGGTAATAGCGGCTTTAAGTTTTGATTCGGTCATGGTCGAAAGAGAGTAAATAATCAGTAAAAAATTTCGCACCCCGCTCGAGCTCGGCGATTTCGATAAATTCGTCTGCAGTATGAGCTTGGGCAATTGAACCGGGGCCGATTGCGATGGCAGGCATGCCCTCGCGCACGAAGAACGCCGCGTCGCAGAACCAGTTGGCTCCCATGAGCCTTGACCCGAGGGCGACGAATTTCCTGATGAACGGGTTATCAGGCGATGTATAAAGAGGAGCGGAAACCTTGATCGGATTGACGATACCGGGAAGCTGATGCTGCTGCAGGAATTCCGCAATTGCCGTAGCCATCGATTCCTGTCCCGGTAAAGTACGGATGTCGAGCTCGGCGGAACACCGATCAGGGACAACGTTGATCTTAGAACCTCCGCGAATCCGCCCGGTACTGAGCGTTGCCTTGCCCAGTATGGGATCCGGCGGTACTGGGCAAATCTCAGGAAATCGCTCGATTAAAATCGTTAGAGTATCCCTCATGCAGTCAATCGCATTGACACCGGTTTCCGGGATTGAGGCGTGCACCGCCTTGCCGCGAGTCTCAATTTCAAGCCAAGCCGTTCCTTTATGCGTGTAAACAACGTCTAGGTTGGTCGGTTCACCCACAATGGCGAAGTCAGCCATATTCCTGACGGCACATGCCCGGGCTCCAAGCTGTTCAAACTCCTCATCTGCAAGCCCGGCGAAACCAACGGCAATATCGAGTTTTGATAAATCGACCGATTTGAGTGCCCAAAGCATTGCCGCCATCGATCCCTTGGTGTCCGAACTTCCGCGCCCGTACAATCTTCCATCGAGACGCTTAGCGAGAAACGGGTCGACGTTCATTCCTTCCACCGTCACCGTATCCAAATGCGGCGCGAACAGGATGCGTTTGGTTGCTCCTGACGGGATGGGCCACATTCCGTAGACATTCGGGCGCCCCGGCGCGATCTCCTCGTATTCGACCCGAGCGCCAGCGCTCCCCAGAAATTCGCCGACGAACTGGGCAATGGCTTCCTCTCCATTGCTGGCAACAGAGCCGGACGGATTCTCACTCGGAATCTGAACCAGAGCCTGGCACAGCTCCACCGCGCTATGGACGGAAGACACCTTCATAGAGCATGCGCCCGAAGATACCATTCAATAAATTTCCGCAAACCGGCAGCGATTCGAGTTGCAGGCGCGTAACCAAGGAGGTTCCTGGCCTTCGAGATATCGGCGTAAGTCGCCGGCATGTCCCCTGGCACCGGTGGGAGCGTGTTGATTCGCGCCTTCTTCCCAAGCACTGCTTCGATATTGGCGATCACATCGCGGAGTTCGGTGGTTTCGCTTTCTCCGAGATTGAAGATCTCGAAAGGCGCACCATCAAACCGGATCGCCGCGAGTACGCCCTGGATGACGTCTTCAATGTAGGTGAAATCGCGGCGAGCAGTCCCGTCGCCATAGACATCTATAGGTTTGCCGCGGTGAACCAGATCGGTGAACTTGTGAATTGCCAGGTCGGGGCGCTGACGCGGCCCATAAACGGTAAAGAAGCGCAGACAGATCACACCGATCTGATACAGGTAAGAGTAGTTCGAGCAGAGATGTTCGCCGGCGAGCTTTGTGCATGCATACGGGCTCAACGTCTGGGTCAGAACCTGGTCTTCCCGAAATGGAATCACTGGCGACGCCCCATAAACCGAAGAACTGGACGCAAAGATGAAGCGGCTGACTCCGTGTACTTTGGAGGCCTCCAGAAGATGGAAGGTTCCGTTGATATTGGTTGAAAGATAAATCTCGGGGCGCTCGATGGAAGGCCGCACGCCAGCTCGCGCAGCCAGATGCACGACCGTGTCGGGCCGTTCCGCCAAAAACGCGCGCCCAACGGCGTCCTTGTCTCGGATATCAATGCGATGGAGCCGAACATCGGCTAGAACTGGTTGCAGGTTTTTCTTTTTGATCTTGGGATCGTAGAAGTCGTTGAAATCATCAATGACCGAGACCGTGTGCCCACCGGCTAACAAAGACTCGACCAAATGGGAACCGATAAATCCGGCACCCCCTGTGACCAGTACTTTCATCGCGACCGGCTCGAAACTGGGAGGAAAAGACGAGGAGCGCAAGGAGTAAGTTGTAGCAGAAAGACTAGAAATCTCCCGCTTAGGTGTTCTTTCAGAACTTAACCAGTTGACAGGGGGCAATTTTGGAACGGTATATAAGCCAATGGCTGAAGCGAAGAAGGGAGTGGTAAGAATTCCGGTACCGCCGCGGAAACAGCCCCAGGCGGAGGATTCTGCACGGATGGAAAACATCCGAGCAGAACCACATCTCCCAGAGGCCGAATCGCGCGGTGTGCACATGTTGATGTCGAACACCGTTCAGGCGAAACGGGATCCGATGACCGTTCCATTGGTCGGCTTGTTGCTAGCTTTTTCGGTGATATCGCTTATAGTGCAAATGCTGATTGCGTTCAGCTGACTCAGCATGGATCGGTCGAACGCGAGGCCAAAAATCCAAGTTTTTATGTCTACCGAATCAGTTACTCATCTGGACGAAACCACTTTTGATCAGACGGTGAGCGCCGCGAATGTCCCGGTCCTCGTTGACTTCTGGGCCACTTGGTGTGGCCCGTGCCGAATGATCGCACCGGTTCTGGACGAAATTGCCAAAGAGCAGGGGACCGCAGTTCGAATCGCAAAGGTGGACGTCGACAACAATCCAACGCTTTCGAATCGCTTCGGAATCCGTAATATTCCTACGATGTTGTTTTTCAAGTCGGGCGAAGTCAAAGACCAGGTCGTCGGGCTGACCAGTAAGGCGGACCTGATTTCGCGTCTGAACGCCTTAAAATAAATGAGCAACCCCTGCAGGTTTTACATGAAACCAAGCCGGGCCTGGCATAGGTTGTAAAAATATGGATACGATTGCTCTAGTGACGCCCGGGCCGACGGAGTGGGTCTTAATTCTCGTCATCGTGCTTGTTCTTTTCGGGGCAAAAAAGCTGCCCGAACTGGCGCGGAGTTTGGGTCAGAGCATGAATGAGTTTCGGAAGGCTCGTGAGGAATTTGACAAAGAACTCCACCAAGCCGGGCAGGACCTCAAAATTCCACCTCAGAGTACGCAACCGCATCAGGCTGGACAGGCGGTTCAACAAAATGCACCGGTTGCCCCTGCGCCAGTCCCGGCTGCACCTGTCCCGCCCGCTCAGGCTCAACCACCCAGCCAACAGCCAACTCAGCCCTCTTAGATCTAGTCGCACCAATTCTAGAAGCCCGGTCCGGCTTTGCCAGATCGGGCTTTTCTTATGTCTGTACGGAAGATTCTTAGCTTTGGTGCGGCGGGCCTGTTCTGGCTGAGCGGGACCGCTATTTGCGAGGAAGCGATAACTTTTGCGCACTACAATATTGAAAACTATCTGGAAATGAACCGGCGGGAGGGCAGCCAAGCCGATTTTGGGCCTAAACCTGAACGCGAGAAGACCGCGCTGGTGCGGATCATCAAAGAAATTCACCCGGATATACTCGGCGTCGCCGAGATGGGGCCGCCCGATCAGTTCGAAGAGTTTCAGAAGCGTCTGAAGGAAGCAGGTCTTGAATTTCCTTTCACCGAGTACGTGAGCGGTGCGGATCCGGATCGGCATCTGGCGCTGGTAAGTCGGTTTGC
>JAFAQT010000060.1 GCA_019246215.1 Verrucomicrobiota bacterium | reverse complement strand
TTACGTATCGATTTAGATATGCCCTCCTCGCGCTTTGCCGGCGGTCCATTTTGACAGAACGATGTCACCATTCTATGCGAGACGGTACAATATGGAGGTAGAGTCTTGCAAAACGTTGGTCAGTGGTCTGCGAGAGCTTTGTTTGATGGTTCCTAATTTCCGGCGGTCTTCGCCTGGTCGGTTTGTAGGGTCAAGGTGCGGGATCGCCTGGGCATGAATTACTTTGTTGGCTCATTTGCTCGTCTCTAAAGGCTTGCCCGCCATGGCGGCGATCTCACAGAGTTGATCGAACTTTTTCCCACTCACAGGGATCTCCAGTTGAAACACCTCAGCAATCCCGCGCGTCCAGCCGTGGATGAAGTACGTCCAGCCATCTTCGACCTGCAGACCGCGCGCTTCCTTCTGCGACCTGGCCTGGCGAAGGAACACCAGGTCGCCCCGGTAATTGAACTCCCAGGCAATCCCACATTCCGGAAACATGGCCTGATCCGTCAGCGGCGAACCCGGCACGTCTTTGCCCAGCCCGGTCGCGTTAACCACTAAGGAGCCCGGTTTGAGATACCTGAGCACCGCGTCGTTATCCGCAGGACTCGCAATTTGCAGGTAATCCACAGGAACGTTCGCGCCGAAATCCGCGTGAAGGTGACGCATCTCCGCCAAACGAGTCGGCTGCCGATCGGAGATCAAGATTCGCGAGGGCCGATCGCGGTCATCTTTTTCGCTGCACATCAGGTGCCAGGTTGTGGCAAGCGACGAGCCGCCAGCCCCGATCAGGAACGCCTCGGCCCCGGTCTTCTGCCAATGGTTGGGGGGCAGAAATCCGTCCAAGGCCAGACCGGCGGAAATCGGATCTTTGGCGTGCGCAACGAGCTTGCCCTTCGATTTCGATAGAGAGCTGGTTTCTCGCAGCCGCCGAGCGTGCGGATCAATCTCATCAAAGAGATCCCGGCAAGCCGCAAAAAGGTCCAGTTTGTGGGTAGTCACCAAGGCTCCTTGTGACTGCGGGTCGCTTTTTATGAACTCCACCGCCGCCCGGTAGGCGGCAGGGTCGGCACCTAAGGGAAAGTCAATGCCTTTAAGTTGGGCATCAGGAACTCCCAGGTATTCCGCCCAGCGTGGGAAGACCTTCATGATGGAGGAGTCCCCTGTTGAAACGCCGATGAAATACATCGTGGGCTGAGTGGCCGAGTCAAAGGTCGGGCTCATCGGATCGGCTCCTCATTAAATGTGAGAGGGGGCACTAGTAAATGCCGTGCAGGTCACGCGCATGTTTTGGTGGCGGCCCGAGGGGCGGGGCAAGCTAGCCTGTGAGCGGTTGACCAACGCTTGGACACGTTCCGAAATGACATATTGGTAAATAGGGTTTGGCAGGGATGGAAAACGACCAGGTCGACGCAATCTGCGCCGAAAGTCGACATGATCAAGCATCTTGCCGATATTGACGATATGCTCTCCCAAACCGTCAACGTCTTTATCCTCAACACGCCTGACAAAAAAGGGCCGGCCCTGAACAGAGAACTGCTGCGGGCGGCCGATCAAAATGCCCGGGCACAATTCTTGGTTTGACCAGCGATCACGGCGCGACACAACCTGCACCGTGGCGTGATGGAAGAGGTGGCTTTCGCTGTGCCAAGAACCCTTAGCCTATGAAAACGACGGAGATCCCAGCGAACGTGTGCTGTCAAATTGGAATGCGCAAAAACATCCCTTCGATGATTGAACAACCGTTCGCTGGATCGTTGGTAAATCGCCTCGCTGCAAACGAAACTGCGTTTGCGCTCTATTGGCTGGGCCAGGCAGGATTTGTAATCGCAACTCCGGAACTCCGGATCTTGATCGATCCGTATTTATCCGACTATCTCGCCGGAAAATATTCCCATTCTCCTTATTCGCATGCTCGGATGATGCCCCCGCCCGTAAAACCAGAAAGGCTGGATAACCTAAACTTCATCCTTTGTACTCACCGGCATGGCGATCATATGGACCCGGAAGCGCTGCCCTTCCTGGCGAATCAGAATCCAAAATGCCGGGTCGTTGTTCCGGCCGCCGAACTCGCTTTTGCGATGGAGCTGGGCGTGGCCGAATCGCAATTGGTTCTTGCGAATGCGGATAATCCGATGACCCTGCATTCGGATCTCCGAATCCATCCCATTCCCGCTGCGCACGAAGCGTACAAGATCAACGCTGCAGGCTGGCATCATTTCCTCGGTTACATCCTCGGGCTTCCGGGCGGCGTCATCTATCATTCCGGTGATTGCGTTCCCTATCCTGGTTTGATCGAACGCCTACGGGAACACAAAATTGATCTTGCTTTGTTGCCGGTAAACGGTCGTAACCCATCATTGGTCGGGATTGCGGGAAATTTCTTTTTGCCTGAAGCTATCGAACTATGTCGAGAGGGGCTCATCCCTGCGCTGGTAGCGCATCATTTTGATATGTTCGGGTTCAATACAGTCGATCCAAAGGTTATAGATTCGGCAATCCGGGCAGAGAAAGAAGTCCAGGTTTTCCGAGCCAAATTGGGAGTATGCTGGAGAGTTAGGCAATAAAAATCCCAGGAAACCCCGGGTTACCGCTTTTAGTATTGGTCTTCTTGTGATCGTAAAAATGGATGCAAACTTCGATCGAATGTTTGTGTCAGATGGCTTTGAAGATTCAACAAGCCAGCGCACTTATGAGATTTTGGACTGCTTTCTGGGTGGCGCGCTGGACGCTTTCGTCGGTGAACCCACCGATGTGGGGACTAACGATTACCCGATCATGCCTTAACAAAGGCGAAGCGAGGTCGGGAGGTTCGGTTCGGAAAACGTCGGTCGCGTAAGTCGATAGTTTGCCGGCATCAAGGGCTTCGATGATGGAATCTTCGTCGACTAAACTGGCTCGTGCCGTGTTGATGAGACAACACCCGGTTCTGATCTGGTTTAGCGCTTCGAGGTCAATCATCGGTCGCCCACCGGGGGAAGGCGGGCAGTGCAGGCTGAGGATCTCGGCGCTCGCCAGGACTGCATCGAACGGCCGCCAGGCAAAGTTCTCGCTAGGCTGAAACGAGGTGTCGGGGTAAGGATCAAACGCCCTGACCTGTGCACCGAGCCCCGCAACCATTTGAGCCACCAGCCGCCCGATAGCGCCACAGCCGACCAGGCCGAACTGTCGGTCGCGAATCTCTCTACCCCGCATGGGCTTCCATTGCCCCTTCTTTAAGGTGAGATGCAGCGACGGCAAATGCCTTAAGGAAGCCAGGGCCAGGCAGATGGTGAGTTCCGCAACCCCGCGGGCATTTGCGGCTTTGGCCCGTAACACTGTGATGCCAAGTTGTTGCGCCAGATCGACCCGGACATTGTCAACCCCGGTCCCGTTTCGGCTGATCACTTTCAGCTCGGTAGCCGACCTCAACACCCGCTCCGAGATAGGTTCCACTCCAGCGAGCCAACCGACGCAACCCGGTACGAGCTTCAGAAGGTCGCCCTCGGTGGGGGTTTTGCCAGCAGGAGCGTAGACCAGTTCGTAGCCAGCCTTTTCGAGCGGCTCCAGATCCGGGCTTGGGGCCTGGGTGAGCGAGCGGGGGGTAATCAAGATCCGTGGGCTCATTTAGACAGGTAAAGCTTCTGTCATGGCGCGTCGGGCCGAGCCGGCTCAGAGTCCTCGAT
>JAFAQT010000285.1 GCA_019246215.1 Verrucomicrobiota bacterium | reverse complement strand
TTCCTTGAGCTCGGGCCTCTGTCGCTCCTTATTAACCACGGACACCGCACGACACCAGCGCTAGGAATTTTGTTCCGGAACCTGATCTGATGCGCTAGGATAAGCGAACACCCGTTGTTTGTGGAACGGGACCACAGTCTGCCAGGGGCCCTGCCGGCCAAATTCGCACCTCTCGGTCGAGCGTCGGTTTTGCTTCCGGCTTAGATGCGGGTGAAAACTATGAGCACTGGTTCCCCACGCACCTGCCTAAGTTGCGGTAACAAGTTTTCTGGAGGGATCGAATTCTGTCCGGTCTGCATGCTTCACAAGGCTCTTGCCGAGAGAGTCGAATCCGGCGATTCTTCGTCTGAGGCTATACTCGAGCCGAGGCCGCAATACCCGGTGCAACGATTTGAGCATTACAAGCTGGTGACGGGCGAAGATGGAAAACCGATCGAGCTAGGTCGGGGTGCGATGGGCGTCACTTACAAAGCGGTCCACGTCGGGCTTCAGTGCCCCGTGACACTGAAAGTCATTAACGCAAGATATGTCGGCGACGAGTCGGCGCGGCTTCGTTTCCTTCGAGAAGCGCGTGCGGCGGCCAGCCTACGTCATCCAAACGTTGCCTCGGTTTTCCATCTGGGCACAAGCGAAGGGGACTACTTCTACGCGATGGAGTTCGTCGAGGGCGAGACGCTGGAGCAGCTTATTAAACGCTCCGGCCGACTGGACGTAAAGCTGGCGCTGGAAATTGCAACCCAGGTGGCTGCCGGATTGGCCGCAGTTCATGAACAGAACCTTGTCCATCGAGATATCAAGCCAACAAACATCATGGTTAGTTTGAAGGAGGAAAAAAGTGTAACGGTGAAGATTATCGACCTCGGCCTGGCGAAGCCGCTAGACGAATCGGTTTCTGGAGCGGGAATTTCCTCGGTCGGGGCGTTTGCAGGGACACCGGAGTTCGCCAGTCCGGAGCAATTCGCGGGACTTGGCGTGGACATCCGTTCGGATCTGTACTCGCTTGGCATAACGCTCTGGGAAATGTTGACTGGCCAAACACCATTCCAAGGTCCTTCCGCTGAGGTGATGTATCAGCATCAACATGCGCCCTTACCGCTTGAGCGGCTCAAAAACGTTGCACAACCGGTCGTTGTTCTGCTTGAGAAACTCCTTCAGAAAGATCCGGCACAGCGTTTTCGAACTCCGAACGAGCTCCTGAAGGTGATACCGACGATAACAGGCGCTCTCAAGGCACAGCGTAAAATCACTCGTCAGAGCCTACAGGAGAGGCCCTCTAGAACTTCGCGTGTCGGGGCTCGCAGATTGCCGGCAAAACTTGCACCGAAAAAAATTTCACTAGCCAGATTGCCCGTTACAGGAAGCGACGTGTTTGGCCGAGAGGAGGATATTGCTTTCCTGGATAATGCATGGGCAAACCAGGATGTAAATGTCGTTACAATCGTTGCCTGGGCCGGTGTGGGGAAGTCCACGCTCGTCAACCATTGGCTCGGACGGCTTGCTGCTGAACATTATCGTTCTGCGCAGCTTGTCTTTGGCTGGTCCTTCTACAGGCAGGGGACAAGTAGAGGTTCCTCGTCGGCAGATGAATTTATTGACGCGGCTCTCGCTTGGTTTGGGGATCCAGATCCACGGATCGGAACGGCGTGGGAGAAGGGCGAACGATTGGCGAGACTCGTCGCAAATCGTCGAACCTTATTGGTTCTAGATGGCCTGGAGCCGCTCCAAAATCCGCCTGGTCCACAAGAAGGACGCATCCGCGAACCTTCTCTCCAGGCGCTTTTGCGCGAACTCGCTGCCTTCAATCCGGGGCTTTGCGTGATTACCACACGGATACCGGTCGTCGATATTGCAGATCACGAGCGCACCTCGGCTCTTCGTCGTGACCTGGAACAACTATCCAGCGATGCCGGTGCGCACCTGCTCCGAGCGCTGGGCGTCAAAGGACAGCAAGCGGCGTTGCGAAGTGCTAGCGAGGAGTTCACGGGCCACTGCCTCGCTCTAACGTTGCTGGGCAGCTATCTAAGCGATGCTTACAATGGAGATATTCGCTGCCGCAAAGAAGTGTCAGAACGACTTGCTCACGATGTGCGCCAGGGAGTCCATGCCCGAAAAGTCATGGAGTCTTACGAAACCTGGTTTGGGAAGGGTCCGGAGCTGTCAGTTCTTCGCATTCTAGGTCTATTCGATCGCCCCGCGGACGAAAAGGCGATAAGAATCCTGCTGAAACCGCCTGGTATCCCGAACCTCACCGAGTCATTGATAAACTTGAACTCGACCGAGTGGCAAACGATTCTTGGGAGATTAAGAAGGGCGAGGCTTCTCGCTGGAGAAGATCCGCACAATCCTGGACATCTCGATACGCATCCTCTGGTGCGTGAGCACTTTGGTGAGCAGCTTCGGACCCAACGAGCGGAGGCTTGGAAGGAAAGCAATCGGCGGCTCTATCATCATTATCGAACGCTTGCGCCCCAGTTGCCGGATACTTTGAGGGACATGGAACCGCTCTTCTTAGCTGTAATCTGCGGCTGCAACGCCGGCATGCTTCGCGAAGCGCTGCATGAAGTTTATATTCCGCGGATCCAGCGAGGTGATGCTTTGTTTGCCGCTAAGGTTCTGGGAGCCGGAGGAACGCTGCTCTCTGTTTTAGCTAATTTTTTTGAACAGGGACGCTGGGGTTCGCCCGTGGAAACAGAAGTCGATGGGCAGAGTCTGACTGCGGAAGATCAGCTTTTCGTCCTCATGCAAGCTGGACAATATCTAACAGCCACGCGAGGATTCGCAGCACGCGACGCCCAAATTTGCTACGGGCGCGTTGAATCCTTGTGTCATTCGCTTAATCGCCCACTTATCCCTCGTCCGGCACTGCTAGAGCGATGGCGCTATTCCCTCGTGACGGATAAACTGAGTGAAACAATGCTGATCGCCAAGCGAATTTACTCACTGGCACAAGAGCAAAATGACCCTGCGCTAATGATTGGGGCCTGCCGCGCTTTAGCAGGCACTCTCCACTTTCTTGGCGATTTCGAGACGGCGCGACAATACGCGACGCGAGGTCTTCAGATTTGGCGCTCGCGCAGCGGACTGCGGGAGATCGAAGAGGTCACCGTGAACCCCGTTGCTTGCCTGTATTATCAGGCTTTATCGGAGTGGCATGTTGGAGAAATCGCCGCGTCCCACGCGGCGATGGCCGAAGCGATCTCGCTAGCCAAGGAGCTGAATGATATGCCAGCGTTAGCCTTGGCTCTATATTGGGCCGCGTTTCTTGCCCACTGTGAGAGTAATCCTGCTGAAGCGGAATTCTGTGCGTCGAAGATGATTGAGCTGTCAACGCGTCAGAATTTTTCAACTTGGCTGCCTCATGCAGACGTTCTCCGCGGCTGGGCGCGTAGCGCTTCCGGGGACACCGCGGTAGGCATCTCGTGGATCGAAGACGGATTACAAGAGACGCGGGCAACCGGAGTCATGCTGACCGTCCCATTTTTGCTGTCATTAAAGGCTGAAGCCTTGCACTTGGCGGATCGTAGCGTCGAAGCTCTTGAGGCAATACAAGAGGCGGACGCACTGGTCGAAAGATTCGAAAGCCGTTATTGGTCTGCCGAACTGCACCGGCTACGTGGTGTGTTTCTCACGAGTATGGGTGCCAACCAGACCCGAATTGAGGCTTCATTTTGCGAGGCCATCAGAATCGCAAGGCAGCAAAAGTCAGTTTCACTGGCGACACGAGCGGAACGAAGCTACGTAGAGTACCGCAGGAAAAAAACCACAGCGTTGGTGGG
>JAFAQT010000017.1 GCA_019246215.1 Verrucomicrobiota bacterium | reverse complement strand
GAGGAATAGCCGCGGTGGCCTCAGCGGGCTATGTCGGTCTTTTCGTCGGGCCGCCGATGATTGGCTCGGTTGCTCAACTGGTTGGTCTGCAGAAAGCCCTCCTCCTGGTGGCTCTCGCACTTCTCCTGACACTTCTGCTGACCGGAGTCGGACTCGGGGTTGGGCAGGATTCGCAGACCGAATAAACTCTTCGCCTGAGTGCTAGTGTACCGTCTCTTAAATCCCTTGAGTTTCGTTGCGTTCAAAATGGGCCGCCGGCAAGGCGCGAGGAGGGCACATATCTGAATGGATACGTAACCGACGAGCAACGCAGCCGCCGGCCCATTTTCAACGCAACCCTCTGGGCCGTGTCCGGTTGGCTGTTTTCCGCGTTGCTCGCTCCTTTCATATCGATCTAGATATGCTCGTCGCTCGCGCCTTGAAAAACAGCCAACTGGCCTAGGGCGAAACTTAAGGGATTTAGGAGACGGTACACTAGCACTCAGGCGAAAGAGTTTATTCGGTCTGCGAATCCTGCCCAACCCCGAGTCCGACTCTGGTCAGCAGAAGTGTCAGGAGAAGTGCGAGAGCCACCAGGAGGAGGGCTTTCTGCAGACCAACCAATTGAGCAACCGAGCCAATCATCGGCGGCCCGACGAAAAGACCGACATAGCCCGCTGAGGCCACCGCGGCTATTCCTCTGCCAAAGCCCGCTTCACTCTGCCGCGCAGCGGCCGAAAAGATAAGCGGAACGCAGTTCGCCAGGCCCATACCCACCAGCCCGAAGCCAACGACCGAAACTGCGTACTCCCGCCCCAGGCAAGCCAGCATCAATCCAGCTGCGCCCACCGCGGCACCGGCCACGAAGACGGCCAGACGCCCGAATCGCTCGACCCAGAAATCGCCGCAGAAGCGGATTGACGCCATAAGTAAGGAAAAGGCGGCGTAACCGATTCCGGCTGCTGAGATGTCAACTCCGACTTCCGTCCGTAGAAACACTCCGGACCAATCAAAAATAGCGCCCTCGGTGAGAAAAAATACGAACGCCATGAGCGCCAACGGAATCACTTTTCGGGTGGGAAAACTCACAAAAAAGGCGTGCGGGTGCTCCTGCGGTTTCTCCTGGAGTAACTCACGATGCATGAAAGAACCGGCGATCAGAAACGGAAGCGCGGCGCTCAGCACGTGGATTAACGGAGTGAAGTTCGCAGCAAGCATGGCCGCTCCGAACAATGTCCCGACCAGCCCTCCCAAACTGTAGAAACCATGAAAGGAGGACATCACTGAGCGGCCTGTGCGTTGTTCAAATGTGGCGGCCTGACTGTTCATCGAGACATCGAGCAGCCCATTGAAAAAGCCGAATGGAACTAGTGAGAGCCCAAGCGCCAGGCGGCTGGTGCTGGCGACTGTCAGGATCGTAGCGACACCGAGGCACACCGTGGCAGTTCCGGTGACAAATTGGCTGCGATAGCGTTCTACAATCCACCCGCCCAGCGTCATCCCGAGGAACAGACCAAGGGTTCCAGCCCACAGGATAAGGCCCAGTTCTCCGTCACTCAGACCGAGGAGGGCCCTGATCCTGGGAATATGCACGACCCAACAGGTGGAAAGGAATCCGTTGGCAAAGAAAGCCAGAAAAATGGTGGTTCTGGCCTTGTTGGGGACAGCCGATGCGGGATCCAATCTGAAATGCATTTGGTAGGCCGTAGAGGGTTCGCGCACAAAACGGCTGACCGTCGCGTACCCTCGACAGGGCTGAATCTAGGTCGAGATTTTATTTGTCGAGTGCTTCAGCAATCTGGAGCGCGTTCAAAGCAGCGCCTTTCAACAACTGATCGCCGCAGACCCAGAGCGCCAATCCATTGTCGAGGGCGGAATCTGCCCGGATCCGACCCACCTGGCAATTGTTCTTCCCAGCAACCAGAAGCGGCATGGGATATTTCCTTGAGCTCGGGTCGTCCACGAGCTCCAACCCTTGAGATTTCGCCAGCACATCTCGCGCGCGCTCCACCGAGACCGGCTGTTCAAACTCCGCGTGGACGGCAACCGAATGCGCGCGGAATACTGGCACCCGCACGCAGGTAATCGAGGCGCGCAAAGTCGGATGGTGCATAATCTTCCGGCTTTCATTGACGAATTTGACTTCTTCTTTGGTGTAGCCGTTGTCGAGAAATACATCGACCTGAGGCACTACATTGAAGGCGATCGTGTGTGGCAAAACTTCGGGAGCCGTCGATTCGCCCGAAAAAAATAATCTGGACTGAAGCGAGAGCTCGTGGATGGCCTTAGCGCCGGCGCCGGAGACAGCCTGATAGCTCGCAGCGATCACTCGCTTGACGCCAAAATTCGCGTGCAGGGGGTAAAGAGCCATCAGCGCAATGATGGTGGTACAGTTCGGGTTTGAAATGATACCTCGATGTTTTTGGATGTCGGAAAGATTGATCTCGGGCACGATCAAGGGAATATCCGGTTCCATCCGAAAGGCCGAAGAATTGTCGACGACGATGGCGCCGGCGGTGACGGCCCGTTTCGCGTATTCCTTCGAGATATTGGCACCGGCGCTGAACAATGCTATGTCGACCGACTTAAACGAATCCTTCGAAAGTGTTTCGACCGGTATTTCTTCGCCCTTGAATTTGAGCGCTTGCCCCGCCGACTTGGATGAGGCGAGCAATTTGAGCCCTCTCAGAGGAAACTCTCGTTGCTCCAGAAGTTGAATCAGTTCGGCGCCTACGGCGCCGGTAGCCCCAACAATCGCCACGTGAAATCCATTACTCATGAAGTGAGGCCTACTTTAGTGTCCTGTTGCCTAAATACCATCGTTTTGTTATTTCGGAGGCGGTAGAATAGTAATGGCGCAGAAAATTGTCATTGATAGCAGGGCCCAGTCGCTCAGTTTATTAAGAGGCACGGAACTGGTGTTTGTGGCTCCCGTGTCGACTTCGCGGTTTGGGCTCGGATTCGAAAACGGCAGTCGGAAAACTCCCACAGGGATCTTTCGGATTCATGAGAAAATAGGCGGCGAGATGCCAATCGGAACAGTCTTTAAGGGGCGGAGGCCAGTTAAAGCTGATGTGGATTGGGCCGAGGAACTGGATCTGATTACTTCAAGGATCTTGTGGCTTGATGGCTTAGAGGCAGAGAATGCGCTGACGAAGGAGCGATACATCTACATTCACGGTACCAATCACGAGCAATCGATTGGACAACCGGCAAGCAGTGGTTGTATTCGGATGCGAAATGCGGATGTTGTCTGTCTGTTTGACCAGGTCGAAGTGGGCACTCTTGTTGAGATTATTGCATAAAGATGGAAACCTTTTCGTGGATGCAGTGTTTTTGATTTACAGACCTGAGCAAACAATCGTTCGAACGAATTTCTGAAAATCCATTTGTATGAGCGTTGTGTTCAGCCTAATACGGATGTGCTGCCAGCTAAGAAAGGAGGCGAGACTGATGAACATTGTAAAATATTTTACTTTAGTGGCTTTGGCCGCTGCGGCGCTTGGCGTTTCTGCCTGTGCTAAAAAGGAGACCGCTCCGCCGCCAGCTCCGGCACCAACGACCGGCTACTCCAAATAAGGTCTCGACCTTAGGAGGATTTACACCCGCCTCAGTTGGCTCTGAGGCGGGTTTTCCTCTTTGGAATGCTGACAAAATTGGAGCTGGCCAGAAGGAAGCGCCAATCCAGCTCCGCCGATTTGGTGATCCCGACGCGGCGATCGACCTCGACGCTTACCTGCTGACGTCGATGCAAGAGCCGAGCATCCGTTATCTGGAAGAAGTCTCGACCGTGAAACGACCAATTGATCGCGAGTGCTTGGGTCAATTTTCCCGGACCGGAACATAAGTTGCGATCCTCGCTCGTAGCCCGCCGTTGCCTCATCAGGGCGCGACCGTCAGTGGGTTCAAGCGCGCGAATTAACACAAAGCCGTTCGCACTTCCGCCCTTCACGAGAAAATTCAACAGCCAGTGCACGCCATAGTTCAAGTAAACGTATAATGTCCCTGCCGGTTTCATTTTGATAAACTCGCGAGCGCCTCGCCGAAGAAATGTGTGACTTGCCTGATCATGATGTTCCGCATAGGCCTCAGTTTCGACGATGCGCCCTGCAGTCGTTCCCCAGACCAATTCGCATCCGATCAGCGACTGTGCACAGGTCAACGGATCGGTCTCAAAGAACGCTCTGTCGATTTGGGCGTTCATTATTCGGCGTACAACGTTCGGCGTTCAGCGACACTAAGGAACCGGCAGGTGAACCGTCTCGATTTGCTCAGGTTGAAAGAAGCAAGCGGCACGTCTCCTCCACGACC
>JAFAQT010000049.1 GCA_019246215.1 Verrucomicrobiota bacterium | reverse complement strand
CTCGGTGGAACAAGCGCTGCTGCAGTTTGCTCAAAGTCCGGATCGAGAAGCGATCGTTTTGAACAACGCTGGTCAGTTGGTTGGTATCCTGGTTTTACTGGACTTAATCCTCGCCGAGGCAGGGTAAGCGAAACATCCTGCATTGCTCTTAAGAACGTGCAAACCGGGTTGCTTCGCTTACATGGTTCCGGCGCTTTGCCCACATGAAGACTGAAGCCCAGCTGATCCCGGGCTAGGACGAAGGTTTTCCGAGACGATTAGATTACGACGTCAATTTCTTGGTCACTTCATGAAGGAAACAGAACGATTGGCAGAGGCGAACAGCCGGCGCGCCCCTTGGCGGCGCTGGGGTCCCTATTTGAGCGAACGTCAGTGGGGAACAGTTCGTGAGGATTACAGTCCGAATGGGACTGCCTGGAACTATTTTACTCACGATCAAGCGCGCAGTCGCGCTTATCGTTGGGGCGAAGATGGTATTGCAGGCCTGAGCGACGATCATCAACGCCTCTGCCTAGCTCTCGCCCTCTGGAATGGGAAAGACCCTATTTTGAAAGAGCGACTTTTCGGCCTTACGAACGGGGAGGGAAATCACGGCGAAGACGTTAAGGAGCTTTATTACTACCTGGAAGCCACGCCGACGCATTCCTATCTCAAAATGCTCTACAAGTATCCGCAGGGGCAGTTCCCCTATACTTGGCTTGTCAGAGAGAACGCTCGCCGGGGCAAGCTGGACCCGGAGTTCGAGCTGATCGATACCGACGCCTTCCGCGAGAATCGGTATTTTGACGTGTTCGTTGAGTATGCCAAGGCCGCACCCGAAGACATTCTCATCCAGATTACCGTCTGCAATCGTGGCCCGGAAGACGCTCCGATTCACATCCTTCAGCAGTTGTGGTTCCGCAATACGTGGTCCTGGGGGCGCGATCCCGGCAAGCCTCTTATCCAATTGGAGCCGGATAAAACGGTACTTGTGCAAGATCCAGTACTTGGCGAGTACAGGCTTCACACAGAGGGCTCCCCTGCCTTCCTCTTTTCGGAAAACGAAACAAATGTTCAGCGCGTCTTCGGTACCGGTGGGGCGCCCGGGTACTTTAAGGACGCTTTCCATGAATTCCTGATTTACGGAAACACAAAAGCATTGAACCCTGCGCAAAAGGGCACCAAATGCGCAGTCCACTGCCCCTTGACTGTTTCGTCTGGCAGCGAGGTGAAAGTGCGGCTCAGGTTCGCCTCCGAATTAAAAACTGCACCCTTTGCCGACTTCGAAGACGTGTTGCAATGCCGACGCCAAGAGGCAGAAGAATTTTATGCCGATTTGCAGCGGGATCTAAGCGACCAGGACGCGAAGAGTGTACAACGCCAGGCGCTCGCGGGAATGATCTGGAGCAAGCAATACTTCTACTATGATGTCCGAGAATGGCTGAAAGGCGACCCGGCCCAGCCACCTCCCCCGAATGTGCGTATCTATGGTCGTAACCACGAGTGGAAGCATCTAAACAATGCCGATGTCGTCTCAATGCCTGACAAATGGGAGTATCCCTGGTACGCGGCTTGGGATCTTGCGTTTCATACCTTGTCGCTTGCTTTAGTCGATTCGGAGCTCGCCAAGCGACAACTTCTGTTGATTACGCGGGTATGGTACATGCATCCAAATGGTCAACTGCCCGCGTACGAATGGGCGTTTGGCGACGTGAACCCGCCGGTCCACGGGTGGGCGACCTGGCGCGTCTTTCAAATCGATCGCAAATACCGGCGCCAGCAACATCCCGATGATCCGGGTGATCTTGCCTTCCTGGAAAAAGTTTTTCACAAATTGATGCTGAACTTTACCTGGTGGGTCAATCGCAAGGACGCCGCCGGACGAAACATTTTCCAGGGCGGGTTTCTCGGACTTGATAACATTGGTGTATTCGATCGCAGTGCCCCTCTCCCGACGGGCGGTTACATCAACCAGTCCGATGGCACCAGTTGGATGGCGATGTACTGCCTGAATCTCATGCGCATCGCTTTGGAACTCGCGACGCATGACCACGTCTACGAAGAAATCGCGACGAAATTTTTCGAGCATTTCCTTCAGATTGCCGAGGCTATGACCGATATCGGAGATGGTTTCGGGTTATGGGACGAAACCGATGGCTTTTACTACGACGTTTTAAACCTCCCGAGCGGTCAAAGTATTCCGCTTAAGGTGCGGTCCATGGTCGGGCTGATCCCGCTTTTCGCCGTGGAGACACTCGAGCCGGAGTTGTTGAACCCGGTTCCAGGCTTCACACGGCGCCTTGAATGGGTCCTCAACCATCGTCCCGAATTGGCGGCACTTGTGTCCCGTTGGCAGACGCCGGGTACCGGCGACCGGCGGCTGCTCTCGCTTTTACGAGGTCATCGGATGAAAGAGGTGTTGCGACGGATGCTGGACGAATCCGAATTCCTTTCCGATTACGGAATCAGAGCCCTCTCCAAGTACCATTTGGAGCACCCGTACCAGTTCAACTGGGAAGGAACCACAATGACGGTGAGCTACCAGCCTGGTGAGTCCACTTCGGGCTTGTTCGGTGGCAATTCGAACTGGCGCGGCCCGATCTGGTTTCCGGTCAACTATCTGATCATCGAATCCTTACAGAAGTTTCATCATTACTATGGAGACGATTTTAAAATCGAATGTCCGACTGGTTCAGGTCGCTATGTGACCATCGAAGAGGTTGCAGCTGAGTTAGGCCGCCGTTTGACGCGGCTCTTTACACGGGACGAGAAAGGCCGGCGGCCAGTTTTTGCTCAAAACGATCGCTTACAGAGCGATCCCCACTTCCGCGATTACCTGAATTTCTATGAGTATTTTCACGGAGAGACCGGTCGCGGTGTTGGCGCTGCCCATCAAACCGGATGGACCGGCTTGATCGCCAAAATTATTCAACCCAGGGCACCTGCAGATTAGAGAAAGGTATCAATGTTCAGTCGTCAGTATCGGAGAGAGTACTCCTGTTCCCAAACAAACAATGTTTTTAAGCTATCCGACTTCAATGCGCGCTGACAGCTGACCACCGACAACTGACTGACACTGACTTACCGTAGAACGACCTGATCGAGACGCAACAGCTCTCCTAAAGACCAGGCTTGGAACGGGCAGCCCCGCGGCGTGTGAGGCGGGGCTGCATCCGCGATTTCCGACACGTGGCCCAATCCAGCCTGATCCAGATGGTACAGCAACGGTTCTAAAAATTGTTTTCTGGCAAGTTCTTTCGCCTCCCGCGTATTGCCCCGAACTCGGACCCAAGCCTCAATAAACGGACCGATTAGCCAAGGCCAAACGGTCCCTTGATGATACGCTGAATCGCGGTGCCAGGCGTCACCTTCATAGCGCGGGACATAGCCCGGCTCTTCCGGGGCCAAAGAACGCAAACCCATCGGTGTATAAAGGGCTGCTTCAACAGTTTTCACAACCTGCCGTGCGCGCCCCATAGAAAGCAGAACGAGAGGTAGTCCCCCGACAGAGAGAATTTGATTTGGACGACACGAGGCGTCCACCGCGCCCGGTTGATGGTCAACATCAAGAACATCAAAGAGTTGATTTCTCATTTGGTTCCAAAAGCGAATTGCAAAGGTTTCGGCCGCTTTGGTAAAGAACGGCTTCCATTGAGATGAGAACGATTGACCAACCCAAAGCGCATTGATCCACAGCGCCTGCACCTCCACGGGTTTTCCAATCCTTGGCGTGATTACCTGGCCATCCACCTTGGCGTCCATCCATGTGAGTTGGACACCGGGTTCGCCTGCGGCGAGTAAACCGTCTTCGTCAACTTTGATTCGAAACCGAGTTCCTCCGCTGTAGCCGGAAAGAATAGCGTCAATCGCTGTGTGCAGCTTTTCTGTTACAGCGCGGTCTTCCAGGTCCGGTCTTGCCCTGGTCGCATTGAGGTATTCCGAGACAGCGATAATGTACCACAGCGACGCGTCCACCGAATTGAATTCCGGCTGAACGCCCCGGTCTGGAAAACGGTTCGGTAACATCCCCATCGAAACGGTGCTGGCCCATTCGAGCAGGATATCTCGGGCCGCTGCCAGGCGATCGGTGGCCAGGCACAATCCTCTCAGCGAAATAAAGGTGTCGCGCCCCCAGTCGCCGAACCAGGGATACCCCGCAATGATGGTCTTTCCTGAACCGCGTTGAACCAGATAACTATCACTGGCAGCGGAAAGTCGATTCGAGAATACCTTGCGCCTTTCAAGTTCTTGGGCTCGAATTTTATTTGCAATCCCGACGGTGCCACCATCTTCGTTGCCGATATCGGAGAAACCTTCCGCAAAAAAAATCAGGGTCGCTGCCCCCGCAAGCAGATCCCAATCGAAGAGACCAGGACTGGCCAGATCTTCCACATAATCCAGACCACGGGCTCGCTCTTCGACGTAGCAAAAATTCCGATACCAAGTCGGTGAGTGGCGATAGCTGCCGGTTGATTGTGCAACAACAGCGGGGATACCGTTGTAAGGTTTCCAGCGTACTTGATCGCCGCTCAACTTCGGCTCGAAGATAAACGAGTCATTTTCATGGTGCGTTCCGTGGAAGTCTCTGCCGGAAAGAAACGGCCTGACAATCAGTTTAGCTCTGTTCCCGGGATCGCCAGCCAATCTCCAGATTAAGACAACTGCAGATCGTCCGTAGGGCACAAAGAGCTCTTGTTCGATGCCGAGCGTTTCATCCAGCTCGAAACGCCAAGCCGGCCAGGGTCGAAGCTCAAAATTTTTTATGCGCGTTACTCCATCCGGGTAGACCACTTCCGGAGCGTACCGCTGCGAAGTAAGAAACCAAGTTCCCCGAGCAGTCTCGACCCAGGCTTCAAGCCCGTTTACCAGCGTCTTTCTTTCGGATGGAGGAGTTGTGGCGGTCAGCAACAGCGCATGGTAACGTCTCGTGCGAATCCCGGAGCTTGTGCCGCTGGCAAATCCTCCAAGACCGTCCGCTTCGAGCCATTCCGTCGAATCAGACACTGATGACATAGCAAACTATCGCTTGATTTGTGGCTTGTAAGTTGCCGACGATGCGTTCCGCAGAGATGAATGAAAAAGCTAACCCAAAAGCTTTTCGAAGCATGGCACGGGTGTCAAAGACATTTCACGTTTTTCACCACCTGTGTATTCTTAGGGATGTTGGCTCGCCTCTTCTCAACCGAACCATTGGAGCGGGAGCCTTTCTGATCGACGGCGCGTTTGAAAGTTTCCGTCCAATTTTTTACCCACTCTCAATAGTGATCTTACCATGATTTCCAGGCTCGAATCGCTTCGCGAGGCGGTTGCGGTGTCGCCGCAGAATATTCCATTGCTGCTTTTGTTCGCTCAGGCTTGTTTGGATGAGTTGTGTTTCGAAGAAGCGCGAACGGCCTTTGATCGGATTCTTCAGTCGGACCCTGCTCATGCTAAGGCCAAGCTTGGAATCGCCCGGGTCCTTTATCTAAGCGGGAATACCTCTGAAGCGGTGGTTCGCACCGAGGCCTTGACCGATGCCGATCCCGGTTTCGCCGAAGCCTGGATGTTGCTCTCCCGGTTGGCAGCCGCTGAAGGCGATCGCAATTTAGCCACCCAATATTATCAGAAGGCAATCAGACTGAACCCCCACTTGAGTGACGCGATCGAGCCAGATTCGCGGATCGGCCAGGTGACATCACCGGCGCTTCCTCCCGGCAACCCGGGTCCCGATGTCGATTCAGAGACGTGGGAGTTTTTGGGCGAGTCCGAGCAAGGCAACGAAGGTTTACCCGACATCCTAAAGCCGGATATTTCTTTCGCGAGTGTCGGCGGTATGGAGAGTATCAAGGAAGAGATACGGATGAAAATCATTTACCCGCTTCAGAATCGTGCTCTCTTCCAGGCCTACGGCAAAAAACTTGGTGGCGGCGTACTGCTCTACGGGCCGCCTGGTTGCGGTAAAACGTTGATCAGCAAGGCTACTGCAGGCGAGATTAAAGCCAATTTCATCTCGATCGGTATACATCAGATCCTAGATCTCTACGTCGGCAACAGTGAGAAAAACCTTCACCGATCTTTTCAGCTGGCCCGTGAAAATGCGCCGGCGATCCTTTTTTTCGACGAGGTAGACGCTTTGGCGGCCGATCGAAAGGATTTTCGCGAAAGCGCGATTCGGACCATGATCAACCAGTTTCTGGCGGAGATGGATGGAAACATTGGAAGTAACGAGGGAATACTCATTCTCGGTGCAACAAATGCCCCGTGGCACCTGGACGCGGCGTTCAGACGTCCGGGCCGTTTCGATCGCATCATCTTTGTGCCGCCTCCGGACGAAGCCGCCCGTGAAGCCATCGTAGAAATTCTCGCGCGCGATAAACCATTGAAACGTCTTGATCCCAAGGCATTGGCCAAGCGAACACGCGGGTTTTCCGGCGCAGACCTTAAATCGATCTTTGATGTTGCTACCGAGCGCGCTCTCTCCCGTGCCATGAAGGAAGGTCGGGTTGTGCCATTAACCACCGAAGACCTGCTGCAGGCATTCAAAGATATAAAGCCTTCTACCCGCGCCTGGTTCGAAAGCGCGAAAAATTATGCGCTGTACGCTAATCAGGGAGGGTTTTACGACGATGTGCTGAATTTTTTGGGAATTCGCTGATGAACGACCCTATTGCGCGTGCACTCTTTCTTGTCCGGCAGGGCAGGTATCGCGAGGCCGAATCCCACTTGCGAAAGGCCATTCAGAACGATCCCCACGATCCAGATGGCTTCTTCTTTCTGGCGACTTGTCTCATGCACGACCCGAATACTCGGTCCGAAGCATTATCGATGATTGATCAAGCGTTGCGGCTGCGACCAAACCGAGCTTTTTATCATGCGCAGCGTGCGAATATTCTGATTCTGCTGAGCCGCACTAAGGAGGCTTTGCTGGAAATCGACCAGGCGCGGAGCCTGGCGCCCGACTCTTCAGACTCTTATGTGGCGGAATCGCTCGTCATGTTGGTTTCAGGCAAACCGCAGGAAGCCGAACGCGCCGCGCGTCAAGCATTGGCGTTGGACGCCGGGAACGAAGCCGCAGGAGACAGCTTGGCGGATGCGCTCAGGATGCAAGGCAAACTCGAAGAAAGCGCTGCACAAATTCGTGGTTTACTGGGAAGGAATCCGGAAAATCCATGGACCCATTCTTCGGCCGGGATGCTTGCACTCCAGCGCGGAGAAGTGCGGACCGCAGAATCGCATTTCCTATCGGCCCTTCGAATCGAGCCTGAACATCGTGAAGCGCGGGAGGGATTGTTGCATGCATTTCGTGCCCGGTCCCCGCTTTACCGCGCTTACCTGAAATACATTTTTATGATGGAGAAAATAGGGCGGGCTGGGCGGGGCATGCTCGTGATCGGCCTTTTGATTCTGATGCAGGTCGCAAATTTATTCTTCGTCGGGCGATTGGCGCCCATCGGAATGGCTTTAATCGCTTGTTATTGCCTGTTCGTTTTGTGGATCTGGGTCGCAAAAGGAGTGGGAAACCTATTTCTGTTCTTTGACCGATTTGCTCGCCTAGCATTGCGAATGGACGAGAAAAGAGAAGCTCTTGTGGTCGGATGCGGCGTGCTGGTTGGGCTTGCGTTGTTTGGCACGGGACTCTTGATTAAGCAAATGAGCATGATTTTTATTGGGCTCACTTTGATTGCGGCTGCGTTCCCGATGTCGCTCGTTTTCACGAACCGATCCAGGGCCGGCCGGATCGTTTTTGGCTCGGTCGGCGCTCTCGTCTATCTTGGAGGGCTTTTTTCGCTCCTGTTGATTTTAATACCCGTGGGCAGAGCAGGCGATGCGGCCACAACCCTTTTTGGATGCACCATGATCCTGGCGCTGGTTACGACTTGGTTAGGCAACATTCCCGCTTTGCGGCGGTAAGACTGCCGCTGCAGATCCCGCCGCGAACAATTCTACGTCAAGATAGCGGTGCAGGTAGGGAGAGATCTTTTCGCAAACTGTTTCCAATGAAATCTCGTTCGCTGACTCCATGCTGACCGATGTCATTTTCACCTCGCACAGACCACAGGGGATGATGCTCGAAAAGCCGCTCAGATCGCTCGCCACATTAAGCGCGAAACCGTGCATCGTCACCCACTTGCGTACCCCTACTCCGATGGAAGCGATCTTGCGATCCTCCACCCAGACACCCGTCTTTCCCTCGACCTTGGCCCCCTTTATTCCGAACTCGTTAAGCAGGTCGATTAAGAGATCTTCCAATTTCCGCAGATAACAATGCAAATCGCGGCCGCGCGGGCGCAGATCGAGAATCGGGTAGCCAACCAATTGTCCTGGCCCATGGTATGTCGCTTGGCCGCCCCGGTTGGTTTCGAACACTGGATAGGGGAGACGGGCAACAACGCGCAAGCTCGACTTGTCCGGGAGACGACCGATGGTGTAGACAGGATCGTGTTCGAGCAGAACCACACTCTCTTCACCGTGGTTCAGGCAATTCTCGAGCCTTTCTTCCTGGATGCGAAGAGCGGTCTGGTAATTGATTCGGCCTAACCAATCGATTTTCATAAAGGGCGATTTGCTCGAAGAACAGCGAGCGGGGAACTGTGCATTTGAAAGTGCGTGAGGCCGATCGCCAATGCGTCTGCGGCATCCGCTTCAGGTGTTTCCGTGAGCCCCAGGAGCGTGCGCACCATAAAGGAGATCTGCGCTTTTTGCGCTGCTCCACGTCCGACGACTGCCTGTTTCACGCGCCTGGGCGCGTATTCGTATATAGGCAGCCCATGTTGCGCAGCCGCGAGTAAAGCCGATCCGCGGGCTGCTCCGAGCGTAATGGCGGTACGTGTGTTCTGAACGTAAATCAACCCTTCGACAGCACACGCTTCTGGAGAATGAACACTGATCAACTCCTCGATTTGCCGATGAATTTCCACCAGGCAACCAGCCATTGGGAGCTGGACCCTGTTTCGGATCACTCCGTAATTGATCGCACGCACCTTTAATCCTTCTTTCTCGAGGATTGCGTAACCGGAGTTCCTAAGCGCTGGGTCAAGAGCTAATAGACGCACCAGTCCGAAAATATCACAAGCCGAAGCGATTGTGATATTTTTGCGTTATTAGTATTGGGATGAGAAAAATGCAGGCACTCGTCAAACGAGAGTGCGGACCCGGGCTTTGGCTGGAAGAGGTCCCGGTGCCGGCGATCGCTGAGTTTGACGTCCTGATCCGCATTCTCCGTACTTCCATCTGCGGCACCGATGTTCATATTTATGAATGGGATTCCTGGGCGCAGCGCACTGTTCCGGTGCCGATGCAGATTGGCCACGAGTTCGTTGGCATCATCGAATCGGTTGGAAATCACGTCATCGATTTCCATCAGGGCATGATCGTGACAGGCGAAGGGCACATCGTTTGCGGACGATGCCGGAACTGTCTGGCCGGGCGCCGGCATCTCTGCAACAAGACCAATGCGGTAGGCGTGAATCGCGCAGGGGCTTTTGCTGAATATCTTTCCATACCCCAGACGAACGTCTGGGTAGCCGATCCAAAGATTCCATTGGATGTCCTTTCGTGTTTTGATCCTCTCGGTAACGCGGTTCACACTGCACTTTCCTTCGACGTGCTGGGCGAAGATGTCTTAGTCACTGGCGCCGGACCAATAGGAATTATGGCGGCAGCTATCGCCAAATATGCCGGGGCCCGTTTTGTCGTTATTACCGATCTAAATCCATATCGACTCAAACTGGCCGCAAAATTGGGCGTGACCAGGGCTGTAGATGCCCGAAAGCTTTCCCTAAAGGAGGTGATGGATGATCTGGGAATGAAGGAAGGCTTCGACGTGGGCCTGGAAATGTCGGGGAACAGCGATGCGCTCAACAGTATGCTTACCGCCATGTGCCACGGGGGGAAAATAGCCGTATTGGGCATACAATCGAAAAGTGCGGCAATCGACTGGGATCTGGTCGTTTTCAATGGGCTTACGATCAAGGGAATCTACGGGAGAGAAATGTACGAAACGTGGTATAAAATGACGACAATGATCCAGTCCGGCCTGGATATCTCGCCCGTGATTACTCATTGGTTTCCTTATCGAGAGTTCGAAGAGGGTTTTCAATTGATGAAGAGTGGCCAATCCGGAAAGATCATCCTCCATTGGAGCGAACCATAAAGCAGTTGGCAATGCCAGAGAGAATATTCAGGAGGTCAGCGAAAGGGCAAACGCCTATTCCAAACAGATAACCCTTTTTACTGGACAGTTTCGGTGCCGGCGCTGACAACTGGCCACTGATTGTTGCTGGCAACCGAACTGGTATCGGCACTGACACTGACAACTTCCATGTTGAGTACATTCCAGGAACATCTCGCGAATCAGCTCGAGGAGATCCGCGGCCAAGGTCTCTACAAAACCGAGAGACCCATCAATACGCCGCAGCGGGCTCATATTAGTACTGCGGATGGCAAACAAGTCTTAAATCTCTGCGCTAACAACTATCTGGGTTTGGCCGATAATCCGGAGGTGATCGAAGCTGCGAAAAGCGCGTTGGAACGCTGGGGATTTGGCCTCGCATCCGTTCGTTTTATCTGTGGTACCCAGGTGATCCATAATGAACTTGAGGCGGCACTGACTCGATTTCATCAAACGGAGGAGACAATTCTTTATAGCAGTTGTTTCGATGCGAATGGAGGTCTGTTTGAAACCATTTTGTCGGATGAGGACGCTGTGATCAGCGACCAACTAAATCACGCCTCCATTATTGACGGGGTCCGACTCTGCAAAGCCCGACGATACAGGTACCGGCACGGCGATATGAACGACCTTGAAACTAAGCTAAAAGAGGCTCGAGGATCCCGTTTTCGGTTAATCGCCACGGATGGCGTTTTTTCAATGGATGGCGTTATCGCAAACCTGAAAGAGATTTGTGACCTCGCAGAAAAGTACTTCGCGCTCGTCATGGTCGATGAGTGCCATGCAGCCGGGTTTCTGGGCAAAACCGGTCGGGGAACCCCGGAATACCATGGCGTGATGGATCGGATCGATATTATCACCGGCACGCTTGGCAAGGCATTCGGAGGGGGGAGCGGCGGTTATATCACGGGTCGAAAGCCGGTTATTGACCTTCTTCGTCAACGTTCGCGTCCTTACCTTTTCTCCAATAGTTTAACGCCTTGCACGGTTGCAGCTTCGATCAAAGCGATCGAAATCGCTTCTCGATCGACCGAACTCCGAGATCATTTGGAAGAAAATACCCGTTTTTTTCGGGCTGGCCTTGCGGAAAAAGGGTTAGCTATCCGGCCGGGAACCCATCCCATTGTACCGGTCATGATCGGTGATGCAGCGCTCTCACAAAAGATGGCGGATCGACTTTTAACCATGGGCGTGTATGTCATCGGTTTCTTTTATCCGGTTGTTCCGCAGGGGACCGCCAGGATTCGCACTCAGGTTTCTGCCGCCCATTCAAAAGAAGACTTACAATTTGCCATACAAAAATTCGCCGAAGTCCATGAAGAATTCCGGCTTGAACATTAGCCCGCGAAATCGCCAGCAACGTTTCCATCCATACCCCCGCTGATGCGCCGACAGCGCGTCCTTTGCGATTGCGACTACGGCCTGTGTAATTTCCGGTTTAACTCCCAGTTCGGTTTTAGGCTAAACTGGTCTTCTTCCCAAGGAACAAATCTCTTAAGGGCGCAGCGATTTAGTCGATAAACCTAGGACGTGCGCCAAGATTTCGCGTTCGACTTCTGCCGGGCGCACGCGGCACATCAAGGGAGAGATGAAATTCTAAATCGAAGGAGATTAGAGTTCGGATCAAAGGATTAAGACTTTCAAGGTACAAAATGATGCCTCGAGTCCAAAAGCATCTGTCCTACTCGTTCGCAACTGGTTTGGCGCTGTTTGTCGTCTGCTTGATTTACTTCCCGCAATGGAGACACTATGCTCCGAGCATTCATCAGGCGGTACCTACCTCGCCCTATCTAACACCTTGGACCGTGCTGTCGGTGGGCGTCTTGAGCTTGGCTCTTGTTATCATTGCAGCTCCGGT
>JAFAQT010000031.1 GCA_019246215.1 Verrucomicrobiota bacterium | reverse complement strand
GGTCGAAATTCACGGCCCGAAGTCAGGGGACAGCACGGCCCGAAGTCAGGGGAGCCCGAAGTCAGGGGACAGGAGCCCGAAGTCAGGGGACAGGTCAGATATCGGGGCGCAGGTGCGAGATCTGGTGGATGGTCCGAAATTCTCTTACCGCAGGACATTTATATAGCTGCGGGGGCAACGCTACGCTATAGCCACGGGGACAGGTCAAATCACGCGCAGCTAAATCCTCGAGTTCAGCGGTAATGATGAAAGGTGGCTGAGCCGATTTCTGCCCTCCTATTTAGGGAGACCGGTTTTCAATCCCCGCAGACAGGTTTGCGAGCGGACATCAACCTTTGACCTGTCCCTTTCGGCTGTCGTCCCCTTTCGGCTGTCCTCGAGTTCAACGGTAATCCCTCCCTTTCGGCTGTCCCAAGATTTGAACTGTCGCTGGCTTGAGAACGTGAGACCTGGCTGTCGAAGAAACAAAAGCGATTCTGCGGCACAAAAGTCCCCGAAGATCGGAACGCTCCTCGAATTGGCAGTTTGCTAGGTCCTGCAAAATGCGTGTACGGGTGCCTTCTCTCGGGATCAACCTCGTTTTGCTCTGAAAAACCGTTGCAGAAGCTCGCGACACTCGCTTTCTCGCACGCCGCGTGTGATATCGCATTGATGATTGAAGGGCGGCATTTGGAGCAGATTGATCATACCGCCGGCCCCGCCGGTTTTTGGGTCCGGGCAACCGTAAACAACGCGCCGGAGCCGGGCATGAACGATGGCTCCTGCGCACATCGGGCACGGTTCCTTGGTGACATAAAGATCGCAATCGTCCAGTCGCCAGTCGTCGACGACACTTTCAGCCTGCGTGATCGCAAGCATCTCTGCGTGAGCGGTGGCGTCTTTCAGGATTTCCACCTGGTTCCAGGCGCGCGCGATAATTTCAGCGTTGCGAACGACCACTGCGCCGATCGGAACTTCATCCTGCGATTCGGCTTTCCTCGCTTGTCGCAAAGCTTCGCCCATAAAATAGGTATCGCTCGATAAATCCAGTAAATCGGTCATGATAAGGGCTAAAGAGAAAGCAAAAGCAATGAACAGCAAACCGATAATCGTGGCTCCCTCGGTACTCGCATGTGATTTCAACCGTCTTGAAGCGGAGTGCGTGCGAATAGAGAAAGCCGGCGCGGATTGGCTGCATCTCGACGTGATGGACGGTCATTTCGTCGACAATATTTCGTTTGGTCCGCCCGTTGTGCAGTCGATTGCTAAGATCGCCACTGTTCCCCTCGATACCCATCTCATGATCGAGCGGCCGGATCATTTCTTTCCGCGATTCGTTCCCTACGTGAACAATATAACGATCCATGTCGAGCCCGATTATGACATCGGAAATACATTGAAGGGTATCCGAGCCGCAGGCGCGACATGCGGTTTGGCGATCAGCCCGCCGACACCCTTCGAAAAAGTGGAACCATACCTTGATCAGATCGATCTGTTACTGGTGATGACTGTTAATCCCGGGTTCGGGGGGCAAAGTTTCATAGAGCCGATGATGGCCAAGGTGATGCGGGCGGCTCAGCTTCGTACTGAACGTGCGCTTGAATTTCATATCGAAGTGGATGGAGGCATCAATTCAAATACCGCCGCGATCGCCCGTGAATGCGGCGCGAATGTTATGGTAGCAGGCACCGATATCTTCAGAGCTCAGGATGCCGCTCTGGCAATCGAGGAGTTGCGCGAGTAGGTGGGGGCAGGGCGATTTTCCAGCGTTTTCCAGGCGCTTCCATGCTCTGTATGGATCCTGATCGGGATGATTCTGTCCGGCGTTTGCTGTGCTCGTGCGCAAGACCGGGCCGATGCCGGCAGCGGATCCTCGGGTCAGATGATCGTTACCCAGCGGGCGATTCGTCACATCGAGGAGCGGCATTGGCCCAACAGCCCTGCCCAGGGCGCCGGCAAGTTTTCTCCCGGGATTACCGAAGAATCTCTCAGACAGCTTGTGCTCGAAGCTTGCGCCAATGGGCGAGTTAGACAGAATACACACGGACGACCCGGCAGAATTTACGAATACGATTTTGGTCGTCCGATCGGGATAGGCGTTGATGGCAGTCCGGCATCTCGGCTACGGGTCGTTGTGAACCGGTCGAACCAACTCCTTACCGCATTTCCATTCTGAACTAAATCGCGTAACCGCTCGGGTCTGCGATTGACACCTACGAAGCTCTCCATGCATATCGACTACCGGCTTTCCGAAGATTGGGAGGAGAATTTGATCGATCTAGCGGCAGCGGATGAGACGGATCTCCGCTATTGTGCGGCAACCGGCGACGTCATTCTTCGAACAGATCAGACAGACCTGAGCGCGAAATGGGGCTGGATACCGCTGATCGATTTTGCACTGGCTTTGCGGGAGATCGAGGAAGCCTTGGCGGTCACGGAGGGAAGCGAAACGTTCGAGTTTACCGAATCGGACGCAACACTTCAGTTTGATCGACGAGGGGACGAAATGACGATCAGTGGTAGTTACACGGCGGGAGAGATTACCGTGCCGTTTGCTGCATTCGGAGAACTGGTAAGGGATTTTGCCCGCCGGTTGGACACGGACTTGATGGCAAAGCGGCCCGAGCTCAAATTGAATCCGACTTATCAGGATTTTAGATTATCCGGATTGAGCGCTTGAAGTTCTTTCGGGAAGAAGAGGCCATCTTTCCGGATAAGCTTCTGGTCAAAGTAAATGTTACCCCCGCCATAATCGGGTCGCTGGATGCAGACGAGATCCCAATGGACCTGGCTGCGGTTGCCATTGTCAGCGCGCTCATAGGCTTGCCCCGGTGTGAAATGGAAGGAACCGCAGATCTTTTCGTCAAAGAGAATGTCGCGCATCGGCTCGCGGATGTAGGGATTGAATCCAAGTGCGAACTCACCGATGTACCGAGCGCCTTCGTCTGAATCGAGAATTGCGTTTAGGCGCTTCGTGTTGCTCGAGACGGCGTCTACAATTTTGCCGTTTTTGAATTCGAGGCGGACGGAATCAAAAGCAGTTCCCTGATAAACGGTCGGAGCATTGAACTGAACGTGACCCTCTACGGATTCTCGCACGGGGCAGGAAAAGACTTCGCCGTCAGGGACATTGTGCTCCCCGCCGCACATGATTGCGGGAATATCTTTTATGCTGAAACGTAAATCGGTTCCCGGTCCAGTGATTTGGATGTGGTCCGTCTTGTCCATCAGTGACTTCAGGGCCTCCATGCCGGGCTTCATTTTGGAATAATCGAGCGTACAGACATTGAAATACAATTCCTCAAATGCCTCCGTACTCATCCCGGCCATCTGCGCCATGGCTGGAGTTGGCCAACGCAGGACAACCCATTTAGTTTTGTTCACACGTTGCTCGACAACTGGCTGGAGGAGTTTCATTGCGAGCTGCATTCGCACGGGATCTACGTCTGAAAATTCGGTTGCATTGTGGCTCCCCCGAAGTGCGATATAGGCGTCCATCGTCTTCATCCTAGCCATCTCGAAGTCGCGAAACGTCCGATATTGTTCATCTTCAGCGCCTCTGAGCAACTCCCTCGCGATGACATTTGATTGGAGATTAACGAACGGAAACGCGCCTTTGGAGCGCGCGGAGCGGATCAAAGCGATAACCATTTCCGCGGGTGCATCGAAGGCATCGATGAGGACCCGCTCGCCTTTTTTCAGCTTAGTTGAGAAACCGATCAAAACCTCTGCTAAAACGTCAAAACGCGCATCTGTCATGGGAAATGAGTAGACTTAGTGGGATAACCTGCTACTGCAACACAAAAAACGATGATCGGGGTGACTAAGATTCTGGATCGAATGAAGGCCGTGGATCTGCGAAGCCTGCATAAGGGGAAAACGATCGTCTTCACCAACGGTTGTTTCGATATCTTACATGCGGGTCACGTGCGGTACTTGGCAGCAGCCAAACAACTCGGGGACATTCTGATCGTCGGTCTGAATGGGGACGCCTCGGTTCGAGAATTGAAAGGGGATGGCCGTCCATTGAATTCGCAGGAAGATCGAGCGGAAGTGATGGCCGGGCTCGAGGCAGTTGATTACGTGATCATTTTCAGTGAAAAGCGGGTCGACAACCTTCTGCGGCAGGTGCGTCCGCACGTCTATGCGAAGGGAGGGGATTATACCGTCAAGACTTTGGATCCGAACGAAGTGGCGGCACTCGAGGAGATCGGTGCGACAATTAAAATTCTACCTTTGGTGCCCGATAAATCGACTTCGAAGCTCGTTAAGGCTATTCAGCGAAGATGAAACGTCCGTTGCGGCTTGGAGTGCTGGGATCCGGAAAGGGGTCGAATTTCCGAGCAATCGTGGAAAAGATCGTCGATGGCCAATTGGATGCTGAAGTACGGATCGTTATTTCCGACGTGGATAATTCCGGTATTCTAAAAGTTGCTCGCGATTTTAAGATTCCCGGCCTGTATGTTTGCCCCGGTCGGTTTAGAACTAGGCTTGAGCCGGAAATTGAAGAAAACATCGTTCGTCTATTGCAGGAAGCGCAAGTCGAACTCGTTATTCTTGCCGGCTTCATGCGAATCGTCAAGCAACCGTTGCTCAGCGCTTTTCCACGAAGAATTATCAACATTCACCCTTCATTGCTGCCGAAGTTTCCCGGACTGGAAGCATGGAAACAGGCTCTGGCAGCGGGCGAGAGAGTGACCGGATGCACCGTGCACTATGTCGAAGCGGCAGTCGACGCGGGTGAGATTCTGGGCGCAAAGACCGTGCCGATATTGTTGGGCGACACCCCGGAGAGCTTGCATGCTCGAATCCAGCAGTCGGAACACGTGCTTGTGCCGGCGGTGATCGCCGAAATCGCCGAAAGATTCCACCGGCGAGCGTAAGTGCCGACGAATGCAGCATTGGTCCGTGGCCGTGAAATCTGGTCTGTTTCCTTGCGTTTTCATTTAGAGTATTTCAATCTTGGGCGCTTATGAAGAAAATCGAGGCAATCGTTAAGCCCTTCAAGATGGAGGACGTGAAAGAGGCCTTGACTGAGATAGGGATTGCTGGGATGACCGTTAGCGAAGTGAAAGGCTTCGGACGCCAAAAGGGACATACGGAAATCTATCGCGGCAGCGAATACACAGTTGATTTTCTTCCGAAGGTGAAATTTGAAATCGTGGTGGGCGATGATCGAGTTCAGAAAGCGGTCGAAACCATCGTCGGAGCGGCGCGAACCGGGAAGATTGGTGACGGAAAGGTTTTTGTGGTAGCGATTGAACAGGCAATTCGAATCCGGACCGAAGAACGGGGTGATTCTGCCATCTAAGCCGTTTTTGGGGGCAGCGATCCCGGAGATCGCACGATGAAGCTGGGGCCCCGGAACGGCGGCGAAAGAGATTTCATGGAAGCGGACAAACTTCTTCCTGATCTCCAGGCATCGATCGTATGTGAAGATGTTAGGCAGGAAGTGAATGGTCTCCAGACTCTGGTCGGAGTGATTAACGTTCTCCCAACTCCGACGCTGCCAGTTGGTCTCTTGAAACTCTGTCTCTGGACGCGCTGGTGTGGCGGTTTCGGCAAATTTCGCCAGACATCTCGAATTCTAGGTGTCGAGGAGGTGCAAATAATGGCCGAATCGCACATCGAATTCGAGCTGAAGGAACTGGACGGCCACGTGACCAATGTGAACGTGTTCGCCGGCGTGCAATTCCAACAGTACGGTTTGCATCACGTCGAGATACTTTTGGATGACGAGCTGGTCCTCCGCTATCCTCTTCCCGTGATGAGAGTATAAACCGCCTCCGCAAGGCGATAGTGCTTCCTTTCCGATCTCTTGTTTGCAATAGAGACTCTAACGAGGAACAATTTGTACCCCCTTATGAGTACCAACATTGAATCGCATCTGGTCGAGAATCGCATCTTTAAGCCCAGCAAAGAACTTTCAAAAAAAGCGCACATCACCAGCTTGGCGGAATATATGGAGTTATATCGTAAATCGATAATTAATCCGGAAAAATTCTGGGCAAAACAGGCAGGCGAGCTGCTCTTTTGGCGGAAAAAATGGAAGACCGTTCTAGAATGGAAAGAGCCTTTCGCAAAGTGGTTTGTTGGCGGTAAATTAAATGTCTCCGAGAACTGTCTCGATCGGCATCTGACCGGGGCAACCCGAAATAAAGCAGCCTTGATCTGGGAAGGTGAGCCCGGTGATAAGGTGACTTTGACCTACCAGCAACTCCATCGCGAGGTATGCAAGTTTGCCAACGTTCTGAAGCGGAACCACATCAAAAAGGGAGACCGCGTCATAATCTACATGCCGATGTGCCCCGAGGCTGCCATCGCAATGTTGGCTTGCGCCAGAATCGGGGCCATTCATTCCGTGGTTTTCGGAGGATTCAGTTCTGAATCCATTAAGGATCGCATCAAAGATTGCGGGGCCAGGATGGTGATTACCGCGGATGGCGGATATCGGCGCGGGGCCATCGTTCCGTTGAAGAAAAATGTCGATGATGCCTTGAAAGACAATGAGCAGATTGAACGGGTCATCGTCTTTCGTCGGGCGAACAACGAGATTCACATCAAGGAAGGACGGGATGCATGGTGGCACAGGGAAATGGAGTATGTCGACGGAAACTGTCCGCCCGAGTTGATGGATTCCGAAGATCCCCTCTATATCCTTTACACCAGCGGCTCGACCGGCAAACCAAAAGGAATAATGCACACCAGTGCCGGATATTTGTTGGGAACGGCTCTAACTACGAAATACGTTTTCGATCTGAAATCCGAAGATATTTACTGGTGCACCGCAGATATTGGTTGGGTCACCGGTCACAGCTACACCGTGTACGGTCCGCTTTGTAATGGCGCCACGGTTTTGATCTACGAAGGTGCTCCGAACTGGCCGGAACCGGATCGATTATGGGAGTTGATCGAGGAGTATGGAGTAACCCTGCTTTACACTGCGCCTACCGCAATTCGAGCCTTCATTCGGTGGGGCGACGAATATCCAAATCAGCATGATCTTTCTTCGCTCCGATTGCTGGGAACAGTGGGAGAACCAATTAACCCGGAGGCATGGATGTGGTATCACACCGTCATCGGGGGTGGTCGCTGCCCAATCGTCGATACGTGGTGGCAGACCGAGACAGGAGCGATCATGATTACTCCGCTGCCCGGCGCCACGCCTCTTAAACCGGGTTCAGCGACTCTGCCGTTTTTTGGGATCGATGCGGCGGTAGTGGATGACCAGGGGGAAGAAGTGCCGCCGAACGTAGGAGGCAAACTCGTGGTACGTAAGCCGTGGCCCTCGATGTTGCGCACGATTTGGGGCGACAAACAACGTTATAAAAAACAATACTGGAGCGAGGTCAAAGGATGCTACTTTACGGGCGATGGGGCGCGAAGAGACAAGGACGGTTACTTCTGGATCGTTGGACGGATCGATGACGTTCTGAACGTCGCCGGGCACCGGCTAGGGACGTCGGAAATCGAAAGTGCATTGGTCAGCCATCCCTGCGTGGCGGAGGCCGCTGTAGTGGGGCGTCCCGATGAAATCAAGGGCCAAGCGGTGGTTGCTTTCGTGACGCTCAAGGAAAAGGAGCATCCCACGCCGGAACTTAGAGAAAAATTGCGACAGCATGTCGCAACGGCGATCGGGGCTATTGCCAAGCCGGACGATATCCGTTTTGCGGAGGGTTTGCCAAAGACTCGAAGCGGAAAAATCATGCGCCGTCTGCTCAAAGAAATTGCGGGCGGTGGCCAAGTCACAGGCGACACCACAACGCTCGAGGATTTCAACGTGCTGGCAAAACTGAAAGGAGTCCACGACTGAACATCTAATCCGCGATGAGCTCGTCGCTTCTTCCTTCGCTTGATTTCGCGGGCGAAAAGGTGACGCGCGGCTTCGCCTTATGCCAAACTGTGTTCTGTTCGTACGCATAAGCGATCTGGAGCACAACGGGCTCATTTAGCTCCTTGCCAAGGATCTGGAGACCAACGGGAAGCTGTTTTTCCTCTCTCTCGAGAAAACCGCACGGGACACTTATGCCGCAGATCCCGGCGATGTTTGCGGCCAACGTAAAAATGTCTGCGAGATACATGCTAAGAGGATCATTTGTCCGTTCACCTAATTTGAACGCCGGTGTTGGAGATGTCGGACAGACAATAGCATCGACCTTCTCAAAGGCAGCGGCGAAATCCTGTCGTATCAGCGTCCGAACCTTTTGAGCTCGCAGATAATAAGCGTCGTAGTAGCCCGAACTCAGCACGTACGTGCCCAGGATAATCCGCCGTTTGACTTCCGGGCCGAACCCTTCTTCTCTTGTTTTGCCATAATGTTCCAGCAAACTCTTTGTTCCTTTGGCGCGGGCACCATACCGTACGCCATCAAATCTGGCGAGGTTCGCAGAGGCTTCGGCAGGAGCGATGATATAATAGGTGCTTAGGGCGAATTCGGTGTGGGGTAACGAAATCTCGATCACCTCGGCGCCAAGTCCCTCAAGGTTGGCGACAGCCGCCCGCACAGTTTTTTCCACCTCGAGATCGAGCCCTTCAATAAAATACTCTTTCGGGAGACCAAGCTTCAGTCCCTTGACTCCTTTCTCAAGGGCAACGGTAAAATCCGGTACGTGGTCGTCCAGGGAGGTGGAGTCAAATTCGTCGGGACCGGAAATAATATTCATCAGGATAGCCGCGTCCCGCACATCTTTCGTGATCGGGCCGATTTGGTCCAGTGAAGAGGCAAAAGCGACGAGACCAAAACGCGAGACTCGACCATAAGTTGGCTTTAGCCCGACTCGACCGCAAAAGGCAGCGGGTTGGCGGATTGAACCACCTGTGTCCGATCCAAGAGCTGCGAAAGCCTCATCGGCAGCGACTACCGCCGCGGAGCCGCCGCTCGAACCGCCCGGAATGCGCGTAAGATCCCACGGGTTTCGGGTCGGACCGAATGCCGAATTTTCGGTCGAAGAACCCATGGCGAATTCGTCCATATTGACTCGGCCGAACGGTACAGCGCCGGCAGCCCGTAACTTCGCAATGACCGTCGCGTCGTACGGGGCGACGTACCCTTCGAGAATCTTTGAGGCACAACCGCAAGGATGGCCTTTGACGTTGATGACATCTTTGATGGAAATCGGCACACCGCCTAGAGGAAGACGCACATCGGCTTTTTGAGCGTCCGAAATTGCGCGGTCTAGATCGTGTGACAGGTAGCCGTGGATGAATGGATCCACTTCTTCGATCCGGCGCCCCAACGCTTCGACAGCCTCCTTTGGCGAGATTTGCCCAGTGCGGATCAACGGCTGAAGTTCGTGAACGGTCAGCGAGGTGAGTTCCACTGCGTTACTCCACGACTTTCGTTACGATGAATAATCCCTGGGCTTGTTTCGGCGCGTTCGCGAGAGCTGCCTCGCGATCCAAGCTTTCTCCCATCTCATCTTCGCGAAAGACGTTGTAAATTGGGAAACTGTGAGCCATTGGTTCGACTTGTAAGACGTCGATCGCATTCAGTTTTGCTACGTGCTCTAGCACTAGTCCTAATTGGGCTTCGAATGTTTTGATCTCGTCTGGAGTCAATTTGATGCGGGCCAGTTCGGCCAGGTATTCGACGTCAAAGTTCTTTGAGCTCATGGTGATCGTGGTAACGAATAGGGCTAGTGCGGGCGTTTCGCAACCGAGAGAAGGGCCTGTAGATTTTATCAGCAGACCGGCACTGAGACTTCGCTACTCAGAGGTGATTGAACATCTGGATCGTCAGAAAGATAACGATGGCAACCAGGACTAGCACCGCCAAACAGGAAATCAACAGGCGCAGTCGGGCTTGACGCCGTTGCGCGCGTCTCGGCCGACGCGGGCGCTCTGTGAACAAATCCTCGCCGTGCCGCGAATCCTGCAAGATGTCCGGGGAATCCAGTGGGCTCCGTCTCGTGGATGCCCGCGCGATCCTTTCCTGTCGCTGCCGTTCCTGCTCGGCCTGCGCCAACTTTGGGGCTTCCTCGATCTTGCGCTGCAATTCCTCCATCTGGCGACGCAGCTCTTCTTCCTGTTTCGCGAGCTCGTCCTGTTTCGCCGAAATCGGGGAATCGTTAAATCGTCTGCGTCCCATCGCTTAACAGTATCATCCGCGCATGAAGTAGAAAACCAGCAGCGCGCTTAACCCAAAAATTAAAACGGGGAGCGTAAATGCGAAACCCCTTTTGAGCCACACCGCGAAGCTGGCATCGTCTGGTGGCGTATAGTAACCCTCCTCCACCGTCGGACCTGGCTTGATTACTTCTCCATCGGACTTGGCATTGATTTTCGTAAGTGATTTCGTGTATTCGGCGCGGGCGTCATCCACCGCGCTCAACGCTTTGCTCAATTCTTTGTGGAGATCCGAATTGCTCCAACTTTTCGGATTAATCCTTTCGAGAGAATCGAGATGTTGCGCGAAGGTCGCGTTTGTGAGCCGCAACTGTTCCACACGTTTTTCGGCTTCATAGGTTTCTCGCTCGATCACCACGAGCGATCGGGTGAGCTTTTCGATCATGTCGGCGCGACCCTTCTCAAGGTCCTCCTGTTTCCGGCTGAGCTCCTCGAGTTCACGTTTCTGTTTTTCGATCTGCTCCTGCTGCCGCTTTAGCTGCAGAAGCTGCTCCTGAGCCCGTTGGACCTGCGAATCGAGCAATTCAGGTGAGGGAGATTGCTCGTCCGGAAGATCAAGAAACGGTTCTTTCATACTCTCCGACATGAAACTCCATTGTCAGGAAAACAAAGGCGGCCGCAACGAAAATCTGTGATCTCAAACCAGTTCTCAGTGTCAGTGGCAATGCCAGTGTTGAACCGCGGGTAGGTTGAGCCGGGATTTGCAGGTCCAGCCTCCTATTTGGCCGCGAGCTACTTTGCCGGATTCGGACGAGGGGTCCCACCGTCAAGAGCACCGCCACGCCGGCTACGCTCCCCCTCTGGCAAGCACTGACGTTAACACTGGCACTGGCAACTGCCTTAACGTCCCGGCAGCACCTGGAGCAGGTACCCCTTTAGATACTCGGTCTCCGGAATGTGTGGAAGAATCGGGTGATCGAGCGGCTGCGATAGATACTTGATGATTCGCACGTGTCGCTTTGCATCCACGCTAGCATCGACGATCATCTCCAGGAACATTTCACGTGAAACGTGATGTGAGCAGGAGAATGTCGCCAGATATCCGTCCGGCGCCAGCAATTGAAGAGCGCGTAAATGAATCTCCTTATAACCTCGCCGCGCGCTGTTGAGCGATTCTTTGGTTTTGGTGAAAGAAGGGGGATCAAGTATTATTAGATCAAACTGCACGTTTTCTCGAATTTGCGTCGAAAGGTAGTCAAAGACATTCGCTTCCTCCGTGGTGATGCTGACTCCGTTCAGTTGAGCGTTCTCGTCGATCAGCTTCACTAATTGATCGCTGATTTCGACGGCCGTGACAGTCGAGGCTCCAGCGTTGGCGCATGCAATCGCAAATGCCCCTTGATTTGCAAAACAGTCGAGGACCCTTAAACCATTAGAGAGTTTTGCTACTGCCTCATAATTGTCCAGTTGGTCTAGGTAAAGTCCCGTCTTGTGTCCTGTCATCAGGTCGACATGAAACCGTATTCCCTTCGCCTCGATTGTGATCGTGCCCGGCTGCTCCCCATAGAGGGGACCTGCGGCGCTTTTGAGGCCTTCTGCTTTCCGGATCGGTGCGTCATTCCTTTCGATAATCGAACCGGGCGACAGGAGCTGTTTGGCAACTTCGACAATTAACTCCTTTTTCCGATCCATCGCCAGGGTGAGAGTTTGCAGAACGAGATGTGTTCCGTAACGATCGATAATCACCCCGGGCAATCCGTCGCTTTCACTCCACACGACTCGCCCTGGGCTTCGCAGAATCCCGAGTTTTTCGCGGGAGGAAATCGCTTGGCCGATTCTACGGATAAAGAAATCGTGGTCTAACGCCTGTTTGCGCCGCGAGAATCGTCTGGCAATGATCTGCGAATTCGGATTGTAGATCGCAGATCCCAACAAGCGATCTTGCGCGTCTTTGAGCGAGATAACATCCCCAGCCTCTGGGTTACCAAAGATCTTCAGAACCTCTGAGCTGTAGACCCAGTCGTGTCCGTGGAAAATCCGCGCACGCGGTTTGACGACGATCCCGGCCATGCAAGCAGTATACCAGTTTGCCAGTCTCAATTGTCAGTTGCCAGCTGGAAAAGCAGCGTCGCGCCCAGATTCCAGCGCTCGAATGCAGTTAGCCGTGGGAGAAGCTGCGCGGTTCCGAATTATCTTTCTTTAACTGGCAACTGACAATTGACGCTGGCAAACTGCTTTCAGGAGTACAAATATTCGTCTACATAGTCTGAGCTGGCACTGGAATGCCCAGTCGTCTCCGATTCAGGATATTCGAAGATTTTCCCTTCGTAATTTCTGATCACGATCTTCTCGTGGTCATGATAGAGAATGTATCCTGGGTTTATTGGAACTTTACCGCCTCCCCCTGGTGCATCGATGACGAACTGCGGTACAGCGTAGCCGGTCGTGTGACCCCGGAGACCTTCGATAATCTCGATCCCTTTCGCCACGGAGGTTCGGAGGTGAGCCGACCCGTGGATGAGGTCACACTGATAGATATAATACGGGCGGACGCGGCACATCACCAGTTTGTGAACAAGTGCCCTCATCACAGTCAAATCGTCATTTACCCCTTTCAGGAGCACGCTCTGGTTTCCGAGCGGTATTCCATGATCGACGAGGCGTTCGAGAGCTGTCCTCACCTCGGTGGTCAACTCGCGGGGATGGTTGACGTGAACGCTCATCCAGAGGGGATGAAATTCCTGGAGCATCCGGCACAACTCCGGTGTGATCCGTTGCGGCAGGAAAATTGGGACACGTGTGCCGATCCGGACAAACTCTATGTGTTCGATGGCGCGCAAACGCCGCAAAATCCCGCGGAGTTTATCGTCGGAAAGTAGCAGGGCATCTCCACCGGAAAGCAAGACATCTCGGATTTCTAGGTGAGTTTCCAAATATCGATAAGCTTCCTCAAAATTGGTGTGCAACTCGTGTTCGCCAACGCCACTCACCACGCGGCTCCTAGTGCAATAGCGACAATACGAGGCGCATCGGTCGGTAACCAGAAAGAGCACCCGATCGGGATAGCGATGGACAAGTCCCGGGACTGGCATGTGGGAGTCTTCGCCGCACGGATCAGCCATTTCGAGCGGAGATTGATAGGACTCCTCGACACGCGGAATGACTTGTCGACGAATCGGGCAATCTGCATCTTCCGGGTCGATGAGATTAAAAAAGTGAGGTGTGATCGCGAGCGCAAGCTTATTTCCGGACAGGATCACCCCGGCCCGCTCCTCGGGGGTTAAGGCAAACTTTTGTTCAAGTTGCTGAAGATTAGTGATCCGATTCTTAAGTTGCCATTTCCAGTCATTCCAGAGTTCAGGAACGATCGTTGACCAGAAACCTGGGGCGAAAGAAAGGAACCGCTTATCGGCGGTTTCGGCTAAGCTGTGCATTTTGATTGACTAGTTGGTTAAAGAGTAAGGGCTCACTTCCGATTGTCAATCAGGTGGACCCCTTACCTCTTAGAACCATGGTTGCGTTCATGCCACCCGTAGCGGAGAATCCGAAGATTGAACAGGCGGTTAACCTCCCCCCTGTCGCAGCGTACTTGCATTATGAGCCTAATTGATCGTGTCTCGGCCCTCGCCTTTGGGGGGCTACTTCTGTTAAGCCAACCGGCGCCCCAGCCACTTTATGCCGAGACGTCGGCCTCGGACTCGGCGAAAGATATCGCGCACCAGCTGAACAATGCTTATACGGCCGTGTACGAAAAAGTTGCTCCGGCAGTGGTGGTGGTTGATGTCGAGAAAAGTGGGCGAGCGGGGAATTCCACTAATCCGATGGATGGTTTTGATTTCTTTTTTAGAGGTCCACGCGATGAAAGTGAGCAGCCCGATCAGAGCGAAGGTTCCGGCTTTATTGTGCGTGAGGACGGGTACATCGTCACGAATAACCATGTTATTGAGGGCGAAGATAAGATAAACGTTAAACTGAAGGACGGGCGAACGCTCGCAGCCAAGGTCATTGGCTCTGATGAGCGTACCGATGTGGCGGTCTTAAAGATCGATGCCGCCAATCTCCCCACCGTCGCTTTCTCTAACAGCGACGAGCTGAAAGTAGGTCAGATAGTGTGTGCGATCGGAACGCCGTACAAATTTGCTTACACATTTACGACAGGCGTGGTCAGTGCCAAAGGACGCAACGAACTCTTACCGGATAAATATGAGGACTACATCCAGACGGATGCCGCAATCAATCCCGGAAACAGCGGCGGTCCGCTGTGTGATATTGATGGCAACGTTGTTGGCATGAATACGCTGATCCATGGCCTGAACCGCGGGCTAGGTTTTGCGATCTCCAGCAATCTTGCCAAGCGGGTCAGCGATCAACTTATCGCTTCGGGCAAAATTGTTCGGCCATGGCTTGGGATTATCATCGAAAGTCTCAATGATCAGAACCGCGCAGAGGTTTTCAAAGGAGTGGACAGTGGAGTGGTTGTGCGAACGATTCAAGCCGATGCCCCTGCGGCAAAGAGCGATTTGCGTCCGGCAGATGTCATCACGGATGTGGATGGCGTCCAAGTCTCCAGTGCAAGGGAACTCCAAAACGAGGTCTTGAAGAAAAAAATAGGTGCACAAGTTACTCTCGGCGTCTGGCGGAATGGCAAGAAAACCACTGTGAACGTTGTTACCGAAGAGTTGCCGAGCGACACCAACAAATTGGCGAGTAATCAGCCACCCCCCTCGCAACGCGAAAATGTGGCGTCCAGCTTCGGCGTTCAGGTCCAGGACGTAACTCCCGGGCTGAGACAAGAGTTAGGACTAAAGTCGGATTCCGGGGTTGTGGTGACCGAGGTTATCCCGAACAGTCCTGCGGCGGTGGCCGATATTCAGACAGGGGACGTGATCACTGAAGTTGGGCGAAACCAGGTAACCGATACGGAATCGTTCCAAAAAGCATTGGCTGACCAGAAAGGTAAGCCGAACCTTTTGCTTTTGCTGGATCGCAAGGGTGTAAAAACCTATTCCATTGTAAAGATCGGTAAATGATCTGCGCGTCCCTGATTCTGCTCTGAGAATGCGGCTGGTCCAAAAAAGTCGGGACCTGCCCATTCCCGGCGGAACGGAAGGCTTTCTGGTTCGGTTCACCGGACGGGATTTGCTCATGTGGGCAACCGTTGTCCCCGAACGGATTGTTACGGGCGATCGCCGTCGCAGTGCAGAAATTCGATGAAACGGATAAGTGAAGTAGGCCGTTCGCAGAGAATGCGAATTATTGACACGTTGAAAAAGACCCAGGGACTTTGTGTCAAGGAACTCGGGGAACGGCTGAAGCTCAGTTACATGGGTGTGAAACAGCATTGCGACGAGCTTGAGCGGCACGGCTATGTTGATACCTGGCGTCGTCCGAAACCGGTGGGACGCCCAGAGATGGTCTATCGGCTGACTCCGAAAGCGCACATTTTTTTCCCGAGTGCGACCAACGCGATGACGATTGAAGTCCTGCACGCTGCCAATCGGCTCTACGGTCACGCGGCCGGGGAGAAATTGTTGTATTCTGTCTTCTCCTTGAAAACGGAGGATTACATGAGAAAGCTGCACGGGAAAACGGTACTCGAGCTTGCTGAAAGGCTGGTGAAAATCCGCGAGCAGGAGGGTTATATGTCCGAGCTTTCGAGTGGTGATCCGATCGCTATCGTGGAGTATCACTCACCCATTTTTGATCTGCTCGAAGCGTTCCCTCTGGTCAGACGTCTCGAACGGGAAATGATGGAGCGAATTCTCGGTGTGCGCGTTGAACGCGAGGAAGAGATGGCGTCTGGGTTATACCGGTGCAGGTTTGAATTTCAGCCTTGAGTAGGGGAAAGCTTCCCCGTTTTGCTTCCAAGCCGCCGCGCGAAGCGGGAAGATGCGCCGCCTGGCGGCTTTCTCTGCCCGTCGTTTTCTTATTGCGAACTGGTTCCAAGAGTATAGATTCCACGCTCTCTATGCCAAAACCGATAGCGAGACGGAAAACAAAAAAAGCAGTGGCAAAGCGCTTCAAAATAACGGCAACCGGCAGAGTGTTGCGCGGCCACGCTGGCCGTCGACACTTGCTGGTGTCCAAGAGCGCAAAGCGCAAACGCCATCTTGCGAAGCCCGAGGTGCTGGATTCAACTGATGTAGCGCGGATAAAAGAAAACCTGCCGTTCCACTAAAAGCGGCCAACTTTCTCCACCTGCGCGAAACCTTCGGACTGATGCAACAGGTGAGGTCGGAGGACGAATTGTGAAACAACCTGTGCGTAAGGATTCGGCGATTGCCGACCATAAATATGCCTAGAGCAACGAATGCGCCAGCGAGTAGAGAACGCCGCAAAAGAGTTCTCGACAGCGCCAAAGGATACCGAGGGCGTCGCTCCAAACTTTTTCGGTATGCCAAAGACGCTACCATGAAAGCGAAATATTGGGCTTATCGTGACCGTAAGACCCGAAAACGCAATTTTCGAAACCTCTGGATCCTGCGAATCAACGCTGCCTGCCGGCAATTTGGCACGACCTACAGCCGTTTTATCGAAGGGCTGGCCGCCGCCAAAATAGAAGTTGATCGCAAGGTCCTGGCTGACTTGGCTGTCACCGACGAGGCGACATTCAAGGCTCTTTTGGACAAAGCTGCCGTGGCGTTAGATCGGAAAAGCGCCGCCTGATTGTAAGCCAACGCTCTTAATTTGCTCAGGTAAGTAGGCAAGCCGAGGAGGCTCCACTTGCTACTGATGGACAACGATCTTTACAAATTGCAGCGCACGGCGCTGGATGAAATCCAGCAGGCTGAGAGCAAAATGGCGCTCGAGAATCTTCGGGTGAAGTTTCTGGGGAAAGCTGGCGCGATTTCACGATTGAGCGAAAACATGCGCAAGCTGCCGAAAGAGGATCGGCCTCATACGGGCAAGCTGCTAAATGAAATTCGGAACGCTGTCACTGCGGCCCTCGAGAGCCGCCTCGATACCATCGAGGCGGAAGGCACGGCGCAAATTCTGAGCGATATTGACGAAACGCTTCCGGGCACCCGATTTCGGGTCGGCGGTCTGCATCCGTTGACGCTTCTTCAGGATCAGGCCGTACGAACTTTCCGTCGATTGGGGTTTGCACTCGCGGATGGCCCTGATATTGAAACGGAATGGCACTGTTTCGACGCGCTGAACACGCCGGCGAATCACCCCGCGCGCAATGATTCGGATACCTTTTACCTTCCTGATGGAAGATTGTTGCGGTCGCACACTTCAAGCGTTCAGATCCGAACGATGGGGGCGCAGAAACCTCCCGTGCGTGTGATTGGCCCCGGAGCAGCTTACCGCCGTGATGAAATCGATGCCACCCACCTCAATCAGTTCAATCAGCTGGAGGGACTTTATGTCGACCGCGACGTCAGTGTCGCCGACCTGAAAGGAACTTTGGAATACTTTGTGCGCGAGCTGCTTGGTCACGAGGTACAGACCCGCCTGCGGCCCCACTTTTTCCCGTTCACCGAACCAAGTTTTGAACTCGACATCCGTTTGCAGGCCATTCAAGGCGGAAAATGGATGGAGCTGTTGGGGTGCGGAATGGTCCACCCCGCCGTGTTTGAGGAAATCAACGCGAAGCGCGGAGACAGCGCTTATGATCCCGAAGACTGGACTGGGTTCGCCTTTGGCATGGGGCTCGAACGTTTGGCCATGTCCTTGTTTGGTTTGCCTGACATCAGGCTGCTGATCGAGAATGATCAACGATTTTTAGCCCAGTTTGCCAGATGAAAGTGTCTCTCAATTGGCTCAAAGAAATGTTGCCCCTTACGCGCTCGGTCCCCGAGATTGTCGAAGCATTGACATTTGCTGGGATCGAAGTCGAAGGTGTCCAGCAACCTAGTGCGCTTTTCGAGAAAGTTATCGTGGCGCAGATCGAGTCGTTCGAGCCACATCCCAACGCGGATCGTTTGAGTGTTTGCCGCGTCAACGACGGCTCTGGTCTGCCGCGACAGGTGGTCTGTGGAGCGAAAAACTTCCGCGCAGGAGACAAGGTGCCGTTGGCCTTGCCCGGAGCTCTTTTGCCGGACGGCGTAAAAATCCAAGCAGGCAAATTACGCGGCGTTGAATCCGAAGGCATGCTTTGCAGTTCGCGGGAACTGAAGGTTGCGGAGGATGCCGCCGGTCTCCTGATTTTGCCCCGTGAGGCGCCCCTCGGAGCTCCATTGTCTGATATTTATCCACCGGACACATTGCTCGAAATCGAGGTGACGCCAAATCGACCTGACTTATTGAGCCACTACGGAATCGCCCGAGATCTATCTGCTTTGCTTAATCTTCCGCCAGCAAAAGTGCCCGAGATAAGCGCCATTTCCGAGAGAGTTCGTGAAGATCCCGGCGTTGTTAAGCTCGAAGCTCCAGAAGGATGTCCCTTTTACATCGCACGTGTGATCAGGGGGATCCGAGTGGGACCAAGTCCTGGCTGGCTCCGGCAGAAGTTAGAAGCGGCGGGGTTGCGTTCAATTAACAATGTCATCGATGTTACGAATTTCGTGCTGCTGGAACTTGGCCAACCGCTTCACGCATTCGATCTCGCGAATATCAGAGGGGGTATCATTGTTCGAATGGCTAATCCCGGGGAGCGATTGCTAGCGCTGGATGAGAAGGAATATGAGCTGCATCCTGACGATCTCGTCATCGCGGATCATGAGCGGGCGTTGGCGATCGCCGGCGTAATGGGCGGCCAGCAGAGCGGTGTGGCGACGACCACTATCGATATCCTCCTCGAGGCTGCTTATTTCAACCCCGGATTCATTCGTCGGACCAGTCGACGTCTAGGGTTGATTTCGGAATCCAGTTTTCGCTTTGAACGGGGGGTCGATCCGGGAGCGGTAATGCCCGCTTCTTGCAGGGCGATGGATCTTGTCTTGGAAGTCGGTGGAGGTAAGGCCGACGAAAGCGTAGTGATCGGCGGATCCATACTGCCCTGGAATCGAGTCGTGGAAATGCGCCCGGAACGTTGCAATAAGCTCTTAGGTGTGAAGGTTCCTGACTCGGCCCAACTCCTGGCTCGGCTCGGGCTCAAACATGCAGGTGAAAATCGCTGGAGGGTCCCAAGCTATCGCCAGGACCTCGCTCGAGAGGCAGACCTGATCGAAGAAGTTTGTCGGATGGCCGGCATCCAGAAAATCCCTTCGCGTCTTTTTGGTTCTGCCACCGAAAGCTCACCTTCCGATCGCGCTTATGATGATTTAATGCAGCTGCGCCAAAGACTTGTAGGTCTGGGTCTGTTTGAAGCCCGAAGCCTGGCGCTCATGGACGAACGGGACTTGGAGTACACGATGGAGCCAACATCAAACGCTCTCAGATTGCGAAATCCATTGACCGAAGATCAGAAGGTTCTGAGACCATCGTTGGTGCCGGGGCTCGTTCGAGCGGCCGAGCGAAATCTCAATCGTGGCTCGAGCAGCGTGGCGATCTTTGAAATCGGCCGCGTTTTCAAGGTCGCGACACAGGAAGAATCAGTTTCTCTTGCGGTTCTTGTTTGCGGAGAACGACAAAGCAAAAGTTGGAATCAGGGAGCCACCACCTTCGACCTATTCGATCTCAAAGGTATTCTGAAGGCAGCCCTTTCCAGGGATTTAATATTCTTCCGAGAACAGCCGACCAGTTTCGCTCCGCTCCTCTGCGGGATGATCGATGGGGAGGGAAACTCAATCGGTAAAATTGGGCAACTTCGCCCGAGTCTGGCAAAAGAAATTGGAGCGCGCAACCCTGTGCTGGTCACCGAAGTCACTATAGCGCCTAGTGCAAATTTGAAACGATTCCGTTATAGAGCGTTGGATCGTTTCCCGGCGGTGGCCCGAGACGTGGCTTTTCTAGCGGACAAAGAGCTGAAGTACCAGTCGGTCCTGGATGCGTTTGGTTCCGCGAACGAACCGCTTCTGGTCGATGTTCAGTTATTCGATCTCTTCGTGGATCCGAGCGGTGAAAAAGTGCCGATGAACAAGAAATCAATCGCTTGCAGTTTGACTTATCGAGCAACCGATCGAACGTTGACACAAGAAGAAGCGAATGCGGCGCACAGCCGCTTGAAATCGCAGCTCGTCGAGCGCCTGGGAGTGGCGTTACGTGAGTAGTTCTTTAGAGAGTGGGAAGATTTGAGAATTTGCCCTGCGGTGCTCGGGATTTAAGGCCAATGCCCCAGACCCGACTAATTCAGATCCCAGGAGGCCAGGCTGCGCGTGTGACAATGACAGGCCTTGATTGGAAGTCAAAGTTCACGTCAGCGGTTATCCGCCCTTATTTCAAAGGGGAATGGGAGCTTCGCCTGAACGACATTTGTGGGGCAAACTCTGAAGGTGTATCGCTCGGAAACTCTCGAAGTGAGTAGACACCCTGTTTCCTTTCTTTTCGACTCCTCTTTCTTTCGAGCGGCATTACAGTGCAAACTACGACCAGTGCTTTGGCACTTTGGCTTGATATCCCGGGCTAGCTAGCCGGGCGGCCAGCCGAGCGGACGTCCGCCAAGCAGGTGTAGATGCAAATGGGGAATCGTCTCTCCGCCGTGGCGTCCACTATTGATCACGATTCGAAATCCTGTCTGCGAAATTCCAAGCGCATGGGCCGTCACCTGAGCTTTGAGCAGCAATTTGCCTAAAAGAATCCTGTCCTCTTCCGTCGCTTCGGCGAGGCGCGGTATCGGCTTTTTTGGCACCAGTAAAACGTGAATCGGCGCCTGTGGATTAATATCGTGGAAGACGATCGATTCGTCGTCCTCCGAAATAATTTTTGCGGGAATCTCGCGCGCAACAATTTTTTGAAACAATGTCATCTGATCGTCAGGTGGATGTCAGTTTTCACTTTGGTTCGTTCCAGATGTGCTCGAAGGAAATTCACGATTTCGTTCCTCAGCATTGAACACTCACGACTCCAGGTCTTTGCCGATCTCAAGTGCCGCACGCACGACTGCAGTCCAGAGATTTCGAGGCTCAAAGCGCCATCACAGAGCGCCGGTTGAATCCGTTCTTTCAATAGCCGAAAAAATTCCAGCTCGTATCCAGGACCGGCCTCTTTTGCCAACTCCACCAAAGAAAGCTCGAATGGCGGACCAATGACGTCCAAACGCAGCGCGATCTCCGCGTAGCCAATCGCCTGCAGAGCGGACACAACCATCTCGCGCAGTTGTTTTGACGTAACAACATTGCTTTCGTTCGTTTTGGATAGATAACACAACACACTCGCTGAGACGTGTTCTGCAAGCCACCAACGACTGTAGCCGGCCTTCTGCGCAGCGCGAAATAGACAAAAACAAAGCCAGTCCTGTCGGATGGAACAGTACTCATTGTCCCGTTGTCGAAGAAGCGGCAAGGAGTCACGTAAAGCTATCATGGCACAAACAAATCGGGTTGAAGTGCGTTGCGTTTTGTTTTGCGACCAAGAGATTCAATCTCGTTGATAAATTCTCCAATATCCTGAAATTGTCTGTAAACGGACGCATATCGGATATATGCAACCTCGTCCAGCGAGTGAAGCCGTTCCATTACGCGGATGCCGATGGCCTTAGTAGGCACCTCGTGGGTATACGCCTGCTCTAATTCCTGAATGATCTCTTCGACTGCGCGCTCCAAGGCATCATAGCTGACAGGGCGCTTCTCGCAGGCTTTGATCATTCCGCTCAGCAACTTTTGCCGATCGAACGGCTCATGGCGTCCGTCCCGCTTAGTCACGCGCAAGTCGCGACGCTCAATCTCTTCGTAAGTCGTGAATCGATGCTGGCATGCAAGGCACTCGCGACGACGACGAATAGCAGCCCCACCCTTTGCTGACCGGGAATCGATAACCTTGTCTTCAAGGTTTCCGCATTTTGGGCATCGCATGGTTAAAGTGGGATGGAATGCTCCCCCCAATATATTGTGGTTACTGCTCACAAAAATACAAGACGAGTTTTCATTCTGACGATTGCACCGCGCCAAGCAGCCGACGGAAGCTTTGGCCCCTGATTCGAACGATTAAATGCTCACGAATGCTCGCGAGCGCGCGTCTCAAATCGCGTGTACTGCTTGAGGAATGTCAGCGGTACGTCGCCGGTCGGGCCATTTCGCTGTTTAGCGATGATAAGTTCCGCTTCGCCGGCTCGTTCCTGTTTTGCTTCATCATCGGTCTCGTAGTACTCCGGTCTGACAAGGAGCCCGACAACGTCAGCGTCCTGCTCGATCGAGCCCGACTCGCGCAAGTCACTTAGGCGGGGACGCCCTCCCTCTTTCGCGCGCGCGTCTGGTTGCCGGTTCAATTGAGCGATCACAATAATCGGTAGACCAAGCTCCTTGGCGAGGGCTTTTATCCCAGCGGATATCTCGGAGATTTCCAATTGTCGATTGTCTTGCGCCCTACGGCTCATCGAACGCAGCAGCTGAAGATAATCGATCACGATAAGCTGAATATCGTACTGCGATTTCATCCGGCGAGCCTTGGCGCGCAGTTCCGTGACCGAGAGGGCCGGCGTGTCATCAATGAACATTTTCGCGGCCGCGACTTGTGAGGCGGCAGCAGTAAGATTTGGAAAATCGCGCTCTGACAAGAACCCGTTTCTCACACGCTGCAGATCGACTCTGGCTCGCGAGCAAAGAATCCTTTGGACCAGTTGCTGACTGCTCATTTCGAGACTAAAGACGGCTACCGCCTTACCAATGTCCATCGCTACATGCTCCGCAATGTTCATGGCGAAAGCCGTTTTGCCCATAGCCGGCCGTGCCGCAATGACAATCATTTCTGCTGGATGTAGTCCGCTCGTCATTCGGTCTAGTTCCACAAATCCAGTGGCCAAACCCGTCACCGAACCACGGTTCTCGTACAATCTTTCAATTTGTTCGATTGCCTCCATGACCAGATCTTTGGTCGGAACAATTTCGGTTTTTACGTGTTCTCCGGTGATCGCAAAAATGTGTCGCTCAGCTTCGTCCAACAGGGGTTCGATTTCCCCCTGTTGATCGTAACACTGCGTCGAAAGCCTCGTGCAGACAGAAATCAATCGCCGCAGGACATACTTTTCGCGGACAATATCGATGTAGTAGCCTGCGTTGGCAGCGGTAGGAACAAAACTATAGAGCTCACTGAGAAATTCCTGTCCCCCAATCTCTTCCAGCTGATTGCGATCTTTGAGAGCCTGCTTGAGTGAGATAAAGTCAATTGGTTTGCACTTATCGCCAAACTCGAGCACCAGTCGATAAATGATTTCGTGAGCGGGAATGTAGAACGCTTCAGACCGAAGGTGCAGAACGCAAAGGTCGCCGACGTCCCGTGGCGAAAGCAGCAGCGAACAAAGGACGCCCTTTTCACCATCTTCGCTGAATGGGAGGGAGCGAGGCACCCGCTGCGTGGTGAACGAGCTGTGAAGATCCTGTGAATAACCCGTTTTTTTTGCTCCAGTGTCTGCCCCTTCGGTGTTCAAGGGGTTCTCGACGGGTTTGGTCCAACCGTGAGAACCATTTGGCATCAGTCGTCAGGCGCCGGGTTTGGCTTTCCTTTTTGCTCTTGGTTTCGCTTCAACCGATTCGCGCTCCTGGCGAACCGGCGCAGCTGGAGTCGACGATTTAATTTCGATCTTCAATGTTGCGACAACTTCGGGGTGAAGCTTGATTGAGATCTCTTTTTCGCCGCTATCCTTTATTGGCCGCTCCAATTCGATTTTGTGTCGGTCGATGGTGATGCCGAACTCCGACTGAAGCTTCTCCTCGATATCTCTGGTCGTCACCGAGCCGAAGGCTTTTCCGGTCTCGCCGGTTTCTAGCGTAAATCCGAGCTTTAGTTTTCCGATCTTGCGGGCGAAATCCTCGGCATCATTAAGCTCTCGGGCTTCGCGCTCTGCCCGGACACCCTTCAAGTGGTTCAAACGCTTGAGATTAGAGGTAGTCACCTCGTAGGCTTTCCCAGTAGGAATCAGATGATTTCGCGCAAAGCCCTTACGGACTTTAACGACCTCGGCCTCGGCGCCGAGACCGGGAACATTTTCTTTCAGAATAATTTGGGTGTCAGCCATAGAGCACACCTTCAAAAATGGCGGGACGCCATCAGTACATCCCGAGGGAGTGCGTGTCAAGTAGGGTTCGGCGAGTTCATGTCTGGAAAATCAGGCCGCCACGTTATCCGGTATCGCCTAAGTGCCGCTTCCACGCAGCTTTGCATGGGCAAGGCCTTCAGGCGGATTTGCCCATTAAACCACCAGACGATTATATTTCCGTATCGGACGGGTCTGGGAGGAGCTCTTCGTCCTCGACGGTGAATTTTCGTTTCCGCTTTGCCACAGGAAGAGGGGACATTGTCATATTGATGCTCTTTCCCATCAACTTGGGTTCCATCTCCACCTGTCCCATTGTTGAGAGGTCATCTTTCAAACGTCGCATTAGAAGGTCGCCTAATTCCTTGTGGCTCATTTCGCGGCCGCGAAACTGGAGCTGGAACTTCACTTTGTTGCCCCTATCGAGGAATTGTTCCGCGTGTCGAACCTTTATGCCGTAATCGTGCGGATCGATATTAACCCGGAACTTGATCTCTTTAAGCTTTGAGGCGGTTGACCTGCGATCCTTCTCCTGTTTGGACAGATCGTACCTGTATTTTCCAAAATCGACGATCTTGCAAACTGGGGGACTTGCAGTCGGAGCAACCTCGACCAAATCAAGCCCAATGGACTGGGCTCTTCGCAGGGCATCCTGCAATTTCATTATCCCCAACTGTTCGTTGGTTGTTCCCAGAATAACCCGCACTTCGCGTGCGCGAATTCGACCATTGACTCGAATCTGCTGTTGCTGAATAAACCTATCTCCTCAGAGTGCATCCGGGGTGCCCGCCGTGCACTCAATCGCGTTGACGTTCCTTGACTTCCATTTGAATTCGTTCCACAAACTCTGGCGCACTGAAGGCACCCTCATCACCGCTTTTGCGGCTTCGCACCGCAATTTTGCCGGCTTGTTCTTCTCGTGCGCCGAGGACCAACATATATGGGACCTTCTCCAGCTGGGCAAGGCGAATCTTAGCGCCGATTTTGTCTGAGGTTTCGTCGATTGTGGCCCGGATCTGCTGACCTAAAAGGAGCCTCAGGATGGATCTGCCGTATTCAAGGTGCTTTGCAGAGATTGGAAGGACGCGCGCCTGTTCCGGCGCCAGCCAGACCGGGAAACTTCCTGCAAAATGCTCGAACAAAACGCCGCAGAAACGTTCAAGTGAGCCAAATGGCGCCCGGTGGATCATTACGGGTCTTCGCGCTGAATTATCCGGTGCAACATAGGTCAGCGCGAACCGTTCAGGCAAATTGTAATCAACCTGGACGGTCCCAAGCTGCCACTCCCTCCCGATCACATCCTTGACGACGAAGTCGATTTTTGGTCCATAAAACGCTGCTTCGCCGCGCTCTTCACTGAAAGGGATCGCGATCCTTTGGACGCTTTCACGGAGGGCTTCTTCAGCCCGATCCCACTGTTCGGGGTTCCCGACGTACTTCCCGGAATCTGTATTGCGAAGACCAATCCGAACACGATATGAGCCCATCCCAAGTGTGCCTAATATTTTCAGTACCAGTTGAAGGCAGCCTTGAACTTCACTCAGAACCTGTTCTTCAGTGCAAAAGATATGAGCGTCGTCTTGCGTAAATCCTCGGACTCTGGTCATCCCTCCTAGTTCGCCGGACTGTTCCCATCGATAAACTGTTCCGAACTCCGCCAGGCGAATCGGGAGGTCCCGATACGAATGCGGACTCGACGAGTAGATCTTGATATGCATCGGGCAGTTCATCGGCTTGAGGAGATAACCTTCAAGTTCCCCTCGCTTTAACCGGTTAGATAGTTCCGCACAAGAACAGCCCTCTTCGGCGAGCCGCGCCAGAGTGTCCGCTTCGATAAGGGGCGGAAACTGCGATTCGCTGTAGTACGGATAGTGTCCGGAAGTCCGGAAAAGCGCCAGCTTCCCTATATGCGGGGTGAACACTTCGGTGTATCCCTGTTGTCGGAGCTCTTCGGAGATAAATCTCTGGAGCTCTTGTCGGACGATCGCTCCTTTTGGTTTCCAGAGTACCAACCCCGGTCCGACGTCATCATCGATATGAAACAATTCTAATTCCCGACCCAGTTTGCGATGGTCGCGTTTCTTGGCTTCCTCGAGCTGTTGGAAGTATTGTTCGAGTTCGCTAGGCGTCTTGAATGCGGTGCCGTAGACGCGCTGCAGCTGCGGATTGGTCAAATCGCCCTTATAGTAGGCGCTCGCGACTGAGGTGAGTTTGAATGCGCCGATGTCCCCCGTCCGCATTACGTGTGGTCCAGCGCACAGGTCGGTGAAGTCTCCATTGCGATAGAGTGAGATTTCTTCGTCCTCTGGTATGCCCCGAAGAATATCGAGCTTGAATTTACTAGGTGCAGCTCGGGGACCGAGGGCACCCAATCGCCCCTCATTTGCCAATTCGAGGGCTTGGTGGCGAGAGACAACGATCCGATTGAAGGGCTGGTTTTCCTGGACCACCTTTTTCATTTCGGCCTCGATCCGTTCGAAGTCCGCGGGCGAAATGTGATGGTCCAGTTCAAGATCGTAGTAGAAGCCATTATCGACCGGAGGTCCCGCAGCGAATTGCGCTTCAGGCCAAATCCGGAGGATGGCGCTCGCAAGAACGTGCGCGCACGAATGCCGGAGCCTTTCGAGTTCGGTCATTTGCGGTCTCGCTTCTGGCGATTTCCGGTCGTCTGGCATGGTTTGAAGGGGTGGGAAAATACACGTGCCGAAAGGAGCTGACCAGAGGGAAAAACTGAGAATTTCTGAAAATTGAGTTTTGAGTTTTGGTTTTTCTACCAGCCCGCCAAAAGCTATACTGACCGGGTCCCTGGTGCACGACACGAACACCATCATGAAGAAGGCCAAAGTAGCGATTTTTGGAGCAAGCGGTTATTCGGGCGAGGAATTGGTGAAGCGCTTATCCGAACATCCCTTGGTCGAACTCGGTTGCCTCATTTCGCGCCAGCACGCGCGCAAAAAAGCGTCCGACGTTTTTGGTTGGATCGGCCCTCGCTCGTCATTGATAAATTTCGAATTCTCCTACCCTGACCTGACATTGATGAGGTCTCTCGGAATCGAGTTCGCCTTTCTGGCGCTACCGCATGGCGTCGCATGCGAGTTCGCCGTGCCTTTGTTGGAACTGGGGATCAGGGTTATCGATCTCAGTGCAGATTTCCGGGTAAAGGACCCGGACGTCTACAAGTATTTTTACCATCAAGAGCATCCGGTGCCCGGCCTGTTGAAGAATTCTGTTTACGGGCTCCCCGAGGCTTACCGGGATCAGATTCGAAACGCCCAATTGATCGCATGTCCCGGTTGTTATCCAACGAGTATTCTGGTGCCGTTGTTGCCAGTCGTTCGCGCAAAGATGATTCGCCTGACAAGTATTGTTGTAAACAGCTTGAGCGGCGTCAGCGGTGCTGGGCGCAAAGCGGAAATGGATTTGCTTTTTGTCGAGTGCAACGAGAGCGCCCGACCCTACGGGCTGCCTTTGCACCGGCACTTATCGGAAGTCGAGCAGGAACTCTCGAGCGTTGCCAAAGAGCCGGTGATCATTCAATTCGCACCACACTTGATCCCGCTGAGCCGTGGAATCATAACGACGACTCATGCAGAGTCGGTCACCGGGGTGAGCCCCAAATCTCTGGAAGAAGTCTACGAGACTGCCTACGGCTCTGAATCGTTTGTCCGATTGCTGGGGTTAACTCGATATCCGGACCTCAAAAACGTGGTTGGCACCAATCGTCTGGAAATTGCCTGGCGGGTTGATCCGCGGACAGGGCGAATCATTTTGATGTCCGCAGAAGATAATCTTGTCAAGGGAGCCGCCGGGCAGGCGATCCAGTGTTTCAATATCATGAATGGCTGGAACGAAGCGTTGGGACTTGGAACATAGCGAAATTTCTCGGCAGAAGTCTCGTCCTATTGTATCACGGTGAACCGCCTTTCAACCATGGAATCGACATATTTTAAAATCGGTGGAGGTGTTACAGCGCCAAGAGGCTTCCGTGCGGCGGCGGTTCGATGCGGCATCGAGGAGCGGACTTCTGAGAAATCCGACCTTGGTTTGATTATTTCCGATCACCCGGCAGTGGCGGCGGCCACATTCACGTCGAATAAGATCAAAGCGGCGCCCGTGCGTGTTTCGGCGGCGCATTTGCGAGCCGCCGATACACGCGCGATTATCGCAAACAGCGGAAATGCGAACGCCTGCACCGGCTCAACCGGTATCCAAAATGCAAAGAAGATGGCACAGGCTGTCGCGCGGCAATTGGGTCTTAAAGAGCGACAAGTCCTGGTTTGTTCGACTGGCCGGATTGGACGCGATTTGCCAATTGAAAAAATCGAGGCGGCCATGCCGGAGTTGGTAGCAGGATTGAGTGCGAATGGAAGTGAGGATGCGGCAAAAGCAATCATGACCTCGGACACCTTCCACAAAGAAATCGCCGTAGAACTGCCGCTGCGCGGTAGGTGTGTTCGGATTGGGGGAATAGCGAAAGGGGCCGGAATGATCAACCCTAACATGGCGACAATGCTTTGCTTGATTACCACCGACGCCTCGATTTCGAAGAGAGACTTGCAAAAGGTAACCTCCGACAGCGTGGAGCAATCATTCAACTGCATTACGATCGATGGCGATATGAGCACCAACGACACCGCTATCTGCCTTGCGAATGGGCAGGCGGGCGTTGCACCCATCGAGCAGGATAACGAAGAATACGGGCGGTTCACTGACGGCCTCAATTTTGTGACGCGCCAATTGGCCCGGATGATCATTGAAGATGGAGAAGGCGTAACAAAGTTTGTCGAGGTTCATGTGAAGGGCGCAGCAACCTATCAGGACGCAAGAAAGGCCGCCGAGGCGGTCGCCAATTCCGCGCTGGTGAAATGCGCTTGGTACGGTGAAGACCCAAACTGGGGCCGAGTCATGGATGCAGTCGGCTATTCTTCGGCGAAAGTCCGGGAAGAGATGATCGATATATTTTTCAACGGGGCCGTTGCCGCCCAGCACGGGATGGCAAGCGGAACTCCGGAGGAAACGCTCAAAGAAGTTCTCGGAAACAGAAAGTTTACAGTTACCATCAACCTCCACTTGGGCTCGGCCGAATACAAGGTCTTTACGACCGACTTAACGCCCGAGTACGTGAAGTTTAACATGGGCGAGTAACTCGAGCAGAGGGAGAAACAGGAATGCAGAATCAATCGGGAGTCGGAAAGGCAGAGGCCCTTCTAGAGGCGCTTCCTTTCATCCAAAAGTTCCGCGGTCAAACTTTCGTGATCAAGTATGGGGGCAGTGCCATGGAGGATGATCACCTGATCGAACGGTTGCTTCGTGACGTCGTTTTTCTTGAAGCCGTAGGCATCAATCCCGTGCTTGTTCACGGCGGCGGGAAATCAATCACCCAGCGGATGCGCGAGGCTGGATTGACGCCGCGTTTTGTCAATGGACTCCGCGTCACCGACGAGTTTGCCATCAAAATTGTGGAGGAGGTTCTGGACACCGTGATCCGCCCTCGCATCGTAGAGACGATGCAGCAATTTGGTGGACGCGCGGAGGGCTTTTCCGGTCGGGATGTATTTAAAGCTAAGCGGTTGGTTCCTCAGATCGATGGTAAGAATCTGGTGGATATCGGGTTTGTGGGGGAGGTCACCTCACTCGAGCTCAGCGGGGTGACGGAAGCAATCGATCGGGAAGTGGTGCCGGTCATCTCGCCGATCGCGCAAACCGAGGAAGGAGTCATTCTCAATGTTAATGCCGATGTAGCAGCGGGCGCGATGGCAGGCGCTCTGAAGGCCGCCAAAATGATCTATGTCAGTGACGTGATGGGGGTCATGCGCAACGTAAAAGATCCGAATTCGCTCATTCCGACGGTCAGTCGAGAGAATGCGGCGCGTCTCATCGAACATGACACCATCGAAGGAGGCATGATTCCAAAGGTCCTTTCGGCAATCGAGGCCCTTAATGAAGGCGTTGGGAAAGTTCACCTGATCGACGGGCGGATACCACACGCGCTGCTGCTCGAAGTTTTCACAGCCGGCGGCATCGGCACGGAGATAGTTCCCTGAAAGTTGCCGGTGCCAGTGCCAGTTTTTTCAGTTGTCAGTGTTCTGAACGGAATTGGAGGCGAGGCCGTGGATTCGAAACGTTCAATTTGACGAAGTTCTGGTCATTATTTTTGCCGACGATAAGCCAGCAATGCCCGTGATGCTCAATTCACTGATAACCGACAACTTACTGGCAACTTTCTTTAGAATTGTGGGAGCCATTGTCTTTGCGCTTCCAGCATTTCGTCCACCATGCTTCGAATCTGGGGCAAGGTGCAAACCGCCGCCGTGAGCGGATCCAGCATTAGGGCGTGATAGATTGATTCAGTCCTCCCGTTCAGGGCCGCTTCGACGATCAATTCCTGAACGTTAATGTTAGTCCGGTTAAGAGCAGCCAGTTGGGGTGGCAGAGAACCTACTTTTGTGGGCTGCACGCCATTCCCGTCCACTAGGCAGGGAACCTCGACGCAGCAATCTTCGGGCAAATTATCGATCAGCCCCGTATTTGGAATGTTGCCGTTAATACAGATCGGCGAGTGCGATTCCATAGCCTCAATAATGAAGGAGCCGTACTCGTGGCTACGGGTTGTCGCAGGACCCTGCGCCAAAATTTCTTCGAATTCCCGCTGGAATTTCTGCAGCCGATCCAGGCAGTGCCGCAGATATCCGCCTGTTCGCCCATAGTCAAACCAGGCGTTGATTTCGTCGCTGAATTTCGGGACTAGTTCATCCTTCACCATCGCTGCGCTCTTCCGGAAGTACGGAACATACTCGCTGGCGTGACCACTGGACTCGGTGACAAAAAACCCGAGGTATTTCATGAGATCGATGCGGACCGGTTCTTTTGCGTAATTCTCCGGCCGCTCGGCCGCTTCCCAGATCATGGGATAGAGATCTGTTTTTCCCCGTCGGAACTCGAGGAAGAACGATTGGTGATTAATCCCGGCGCAGAAAAACGTGATCTCGTTATAGGGGACATTGATCCAGTTTGCGAGCATCTCGCCGGTTCCCTGAACACTGTGGCAAAGGCCAACCTGGGGGCGACCGGTGGCGACATCGATCGCCCAGCAATTTGCCGCCATCGGGTTTACATAATTTAATAAGAGGGCGTCCGGCGCAAAGTCGTCAAGTTCCAGACAAAGGTCGACCAAAACGGGAATTGTGCGGAGCGCTCGAAATACTCCACCCGGACCGAGCGTATCGCCTACGCACTGTTCCACGCCGTACCTCTGAGGAATCTCGATATCCGTTTTGTATGCCTCCAGGCCGCCTTGTTGAAAAGTGGTGATGACGTAATCGGCATCTCGGATAGCGTCCTTGCGGTCTGTTGTCGCCTCAATCTTAGCGGGTAACTTTCGTCGCTCTGCAATGCATTGGACGATTTGGCGGCTTTGTTCAAGGCGTTGCGAATCGACATCCATCAGGCTGATCGTGCATCGCCGCAGACAAGGCGCCAGCAGCATATCGCTGCAAAGGTTTCGGGTGAAGACCAGGCTTCCAGAACCGATGATGGCAATCTTTGGCATCGCTGTTCTCCTCGGAAAGTCGGGGAACTCTGCTTCAAGTCAATCCGACATCCTCGCGATTATTTTTGTCTTTAAATAAAAATCCTCTGGCTCTTATTTGACCGCGCCCGCCGTGAGACCCGAGACCAATCGGCGCTGCACGATCGAAAAGAAAATCACCGTCGGTATGATGGCAAGGACTGTTCCTGCGGTTATCAATCCCCATCGGACCTCCAAACTGCTCATAAACGTTTGCAAACCGATCGGCAGCGTTTGAGTCTGGTTGCTCTGCGACAAAATCGAAACGAACAGGTAATCGCCCCAAGAAACCACAAAGGCAAAGAATCCGGCAACCACCAACCCCGGAATCGCAACCGGGTAAAGGATGCGAAACAGCACACCAAGACGCGAGCAACCGTCGATCAGTGCCGCTTGATCAAGTTCCACCGGAATAGCATTGAAGTAGCCGGTCAACATCCAGAGCGCAAACGGGAGCGTAAGCGAACTGTGCGTGAGGATTAGGCCAACATGGGTGTCGACGAGGTTCAAGCTTGACATTAGAACATAGAACGGGATCAGAACCAGGACGTAGGGAAAAAATTGCGGCAGCAGAGCGGCCATCATAAAAAGCTTTTTGCCTTTCATGGCAAACCGGCTCAAAGAGTAGGCGCCGAGACTGCCCAGGAAAACGGTCAGTAACATCACACTGAATGCGATGACGAAGGAATTGACCAGGTAGGTAACAAAGTTGCTGATCTGGAAGGTTTCGACGTAATTCTGGAATGTGAGTTCCGACGATGCGGGAATCAAACGACCCGATTGAACCGAATCACTGTTGCGGAAGCTGGAGAGGACTAGCCAAGCAATCGGTAGCAGCAGAAACACATAAAAAATTGAGAGCCCGAAGTAGGTGACGAGTCGGCGGATTGGAAATGCTCCTTTCATTGCTCTGACAAGCCCTTAATGAACTTGTTGCAGACCAGTACCAGGACAACGAGGATTACGAGCATGATCACGCCACCTGCACTGGCGTATCCGAGGGCGTATCCGTTCCAAGCCTGCTTGTAGATGTAGGTGGGCAACACTTCCGTGGCGTTTACCGGACCGCCCCCGGTTGAGAGAAAAACAAAGTCGAAATTATTGAAGGTGAAGGTCACATGCAGCACGACCATCACTAGGATGATATATCTCAGATTAGGAAGTGTAACGAACCAGAATTGGCGCCAATCGCCTGCTCCGTCGATCCGTGCGGCTTCGTACAAGTCCGCGGGAATCGCCTGCATGGCCGCCATGAAGGCGATTGCGTAAAATGGCACATTTCGCCACAGGTGCATGATCAATACAAGAAGAAAGGCGTACTTTTCGTCGCCAAACCAATTCCGGGCAAGCGGTGCCAGGCCCAGCTCCTTCAAAACGATGTTAATCAGGCCGTAATTTGGTAGAGTTATGAACCGGAACATGACGACCGAAGCGATGATTGGGAGCACCCAGGTGATCATTGCGACGCTTCGAAAAAAGTGGATGCCGGGCACTTTCTGGATCAGGAGGTGAGCCATTATGAGGCCGAGTATCACCTGGAGCAGAACGGCAGCAAAAGTGAGCTCCAAAGAATGGCCCAACGACACCCGGAAGACCGGGTCCTGCAGGAGTTTGAAATAATTGTCGATCCCGATGTATCCGGAATGGCTCGGATCGATGAGGGACTGATTAGTAAAAGAAGTTAGAATCCCCTGGATCGTCGGGTAAAGGTTCAACCCGAGGATGAGAAGCAAGACCGGAAAAATGAGCCAGTAAGCGAAGCTCCTCCGCCCGAGATTTTGCCAAAGTGAGAGCGAACTGTTTCTCTGCGGAGTCACTGCGATCATCCGTGGAGTTCGGAGTCAAGGTAGCCTAAGCCTCCAGCCTGCAATTTTCTCTTCGAGCGGAGCTTTTAAGATGATTCGAAATCTGCGCCCATGAACAACGCGCGCGCGCGGCATAGAGCAAGAGGCTTCGTACAAGCTGAGAGCCTGGCTACAATTTCTGAATCAGTTAGAGCTGATTGTCCTTAGCCCGCTGTTCGAGGGTATTGTAAAGCGCCTTGCCCGCTACTTCCGGGGTTGCGTTCTTGTAAATCGCCTTTTGCAGGGCCTCTGTAATATCGTTGATAACAAGTCCCCAGTTGATCGGCGCCAGCGCCACGCCAGTTGGCAACTGCGCGATGAAGGCCTGTTCCCACCAATCGTTTTTGAATTCTGGCAGTTGCGCGACGTCTTTTCTTGGCGGGTTAACCCCTTCAATCCGGTTCGCCGTCGCAACGAAGTCTTTGCTTGTCAAAATCTTGACGAGATCCCAGTCATCCTTTTTATCCTTGCTGAATGCGTTGATCGAGATCGGCTTAACTTCCAAATAAGTCGCCTGGACACCTTCGGGCGGCAGCGGCAGCGGAGCTACACCCGTTTCTTCTTCGAGGATCTTTTTCGCGACCTCACCGTTCGTCCGGTAGCTGTAGATCCACGGACCCATTGGTACCATAGCGCTTTTACCAGAGACATAGTCGGTGTCTGTGGCTTGATAGTCGTTTCCACGCGTATTCTGATTGGCAGCCGACGGGCTTGCTCCGAAAAAGAAATCGCTGTACAGCTTCAGGACCTGAGTCAGCTTTTCCGGGGTGGTGTTCATTGCCCATTTTTTGCCCGCTTCATCGTATTTGTAGGGATTCTCGCCATTGTTCACCTCAAAGAAGAAAGAGATGAATTCCTGGAAAGTTCTGACACTTCCATTTTTTGTCGTTAGCCCTACGCCAGCAACGCCGGACTCCTTGGAGGAAATTGTTGCCGCGTCCCGAAGGAAATCGTCCCACGTTTTTGGAATCGTGAGCCCATATTTCTGAAAGAGATCTTTCCGATAGAGCAGGACGCGGACATTGGTATTGTATGGGACGCCGAACAATTTTCCGTTCAGCGTTAAAGCTTTGATTGTACTCGGAATGAACTGGTCTTTGTCGGACCATTTGTCGAACAGATCATCCAGCGGCTCCAGCAACCCGGCCCTCTGATAAGCGATCATCCCTTCGAGCACGGACTCAATCACGTCGGGTTTGCCTTTGCGACCTTGAACGACAAACTTTTGTTGCCCGTCCTGATACACGGGAGGTCCGAAGTTGTTTCCAACGGTTATCCCCGGTAGATCCTTGGGCAGGTGTTCTTTCAACCATTGGGTCAAAGGAGCCTTCATTGGCCCTTCGGCTGAGAGCGGTGTAAACCAGAGATCGAGCTCGGTGGCGAACCCCGCCGACGTTGTGGCTGCGAGCGCAACTGCGAGTGGCAAGATGTGGGGGAACTTGATACGCATAATCGTTGTAACTCCTTCCAGCGTGGGAAGCTTCGTAGTGTTAACAGTAGTGTGATGGAGCGGTAATCGACTTGATACTTTGATTCAAAATGACCGGCACAGATCGGAAACTCACGCCTATGCAAGCTGACTTTTTTCGAAGGGCAAAAAAACCAAGTCCGGGCTTCTATTAGAGCTTCGGCGAACCTGCTGTCAACCTAAAAGCCTGTTGCTTGTGCGAAGGTCCGAAAAAGGCTACTTTCGACCTTTTCCCATGCCTACCGACGAGCCAGATACCCGCAATCTCTTCGAAGAATTCGTTGTTCCCACTTATAGCCGCTACGATGTTGTTTTGGTTCGGGGACGGGGTTCTCGCGTTTGGGACGAAGAGGGGAAAGAGTATCTGGATTTCGGCGCGGGAATTGCAGTTTCGACTCTGGGGCACGCGCATCCGCGTATGATCGAGGCATTGGACCGACAGGCGCGCAAGCTGATTCATACTTCGAATCTCTATTACACGCGGCCCCAGGGTGAACTGGCCCGTAAGCTGGTCGAACTCGTTGACGTACAGGGGAAGGTCTTTTTCTCCAACAGTGGCGCGGAGGCCAATGAAGCTGCTATCAAGCTAGCTCGAAAGTTCGGCAACGAATGCTCGGGACCTCTCAAAAACGGCAGTCCTAAATTTGAGATCCTGACCTTTCATCGATCGTTTCACGGGCGGACTATAGCCGGGATTTCGGCTACTGCCCAAGAGAAGATCAAAGAAGGATTTGCGCCGTTGCTGGCCGGATTTAAACATCTGCCTTTCAATGAGCTAGCAGCTGTGGAAAAAGCGATTACCGGCGAAACTGTAGCCATCCTGATCGAACCGGTCCAAGGTGAAGGCGGTATTTATCCCGCCAGCAATGAATTTCTGCTCGGATTACGCCGGCTCTGCGATCACCACGGCCTCCTGCTCATGCTGGATGAAATTCAATGCGGGTTAGGTCGTCTTGGAAACTGGTGCGGATGGAAAGAGATCGTGAAAGAGGAATTGGTTCCCGACACTATCAGTTGGGCCAAAGGTATCGGTGGCGGTTTTCCCTTGGGCGCCACCTGGATCCGCAAAAAGCCTATTCACAGTTTTACAGGAGCAGCTGTCGACCTCTGCGATCTGTTGAAACCGGGAACCCATGGAACGACTTACGGAGGCACGCCTCTGGCCTGCGCGACCTCGTTGGCCGTTTTGGAGACGATTGAGCAGGAAGGCTTGCTCCAACACGCCCGGAACCATGGCGATTATGCAAAAAAGCAGCTCTCGGCTCTCCCAGGAATAAAGGAAGTGCGCGGGATAGGGTTGATGCTCGGAATCGAATTGGGTGAAGAGTTTGCGCCCCTGGCAGTGAATGGAAAGACGCCTTCGCAGGTCATTGTGGTCAGATCGATGCAGAACGGGCTATTGACCGTACCGGCGGGCCCATCAGTGATTCGGTGGCTACCCCCGCTCAACGTCTCTCGAACTGACATTGATGAGGCCGTGTCTATTCTGGCTAGGAGCCTGGATGAAATACGCCCTCGGTAATGGCGGTTTTAGCTTGAGTCGCCTACAAACTTCAAAAGAGTCCACACGCTGTTTTATTCCTGATTACTTCCAAAGTTCGTCCCGAGCCGCTTCCAAAGCGGCTCCATAGTGCGAAAATCTCTCGAGCATCTCAGCCTGTTGATTTTCGGTCTGGCTAAATGGTCGCCTCAGCCTATGAAGCATTTTCTTTCGATCGAATCCGAGACCGCGGAGCACTTGGTAGCTTTGCTGGAATCGTCTGTTCAGTTTAAGGCAAATCGGGGCAAGGCATCGGAATCGCTTCTGGATGGGCAAACATGGGCGTTGCTTTTCAGCAAACCCTCGACGCGTACTCGTGTCAGTTTTGAGGTTGGCATTCGTGAATTGGGAGGAGCCGTCATTTTCCTTTCTCGCGGCGATATTCAACTGGGCAGAGGCGAACCAATTATCGACACGGCTCGCGTCTTGGGCCGAATGGTTCAAGGCGCGGTAATACGCACGTTTGCTCAATCCGATATTGAGCAGTTTGCTGAGTACAGTCAGATACCGACCATAAACGCTTTGACCGACTACGAGCATCCTTGCCAGATCATGGCCGATCTTCTCACCATCTTGGAGAAACGCGGGAGTCTGGACGATTTAAAGGTATGCTTTATAGGAGACGGCAAGAACAATGTTGCGTACTCGTGGATCTGGGCGGCCGAGCGGCTGGGATTCGAGCTACGAATTGCGGCTCCAGACAGTTATCGTCCGGCAGATTCCATACTCGAAAAGATGACAAACAGCAGAATCTTCGTAACTGACGACCCTCTTGCCGGCGCTGATCAGGCGGATGTTTTGTATACCGATGTCTGGGTCAGTATGGGTTTCGAAGAAGAAAGCGCTCGTCGTCTCGCGGAACTTGACGCGTTTCAGATCAACGAGCCGCTTGTCGCGAGGGCAGCCCCAAAAGCGCTGGTACTGCATTGTTTACCTGCTTACCGCGGCAGGGAAATCAGCGCCGAGACGCTGGAAAAGCATGCCGCGACGATCTTCGACCAGGCCGAAAACCGTCTCCATGTTCAAAAAGCAATCCTGAGCGACGTGAGAAAATGATTGCGTTGCAGGTTGTAAAGGTGCAGTTGGTCAGCCACTGATTCCCACTTTCACGCTTCAATTATGATGTTTCCTTTTTTTTTAACCTTCCTTTCAAACTCTGGTGTTTGGTTAGCCCTGTTGTGCGGACTCGTGGGTCTAGGCTTCGCTTATTATCTCGTTCGTTCGGTGATTTCGTGTTCTGCCGGCAATGACCGCATGATTCAGATCTCCGGCGCTGTGGAGGAAGGGGCAAAGGCGTACCTGCATCGACAGGTCGTGTCCGTGGGCCTGATCGCAACTGTGATTTTCGTGATCCTGGTTTTTGCCAGAGGTTTTTATACGTCGCTTGGGTTCCTTCTCGGAGCCGCTTGCTCAATGGCCGCCGGATACATCGGCATGCGTATCGCTGTGTTGTCAAATTCGCGCACCGCACAGGCCGCCATGAGTTCAAAGCATGCGGCGCTTCGCGTCGCCTTTAACGGCGGGGCGGTGACGGGATTGCTGGTTGTCGGTCTCGCTTTATTATCGGTAGGACTGTATTACAAGGTCGGAGAAGCGGTCCTTGGAAGCCAGGAGAGAGCCGTCAACAGTCTGGTTGGGTTAGCGCTCGGAGCCAGTCTGATCAGCGTTTTTGCCCGTTTAGGCGGCGGCATCTATACGAAGGCCGCGGACGTCGGGGCCGATTTGGTCGGCAAAATCGAGAGTCAACTCGAGGAGGACGATCCTCGGAATCCCGCCACCATCGCGGATAACGTCGGCGATAACGTGGGAGACTGTGCTGGGATGGCTGCGGATGTCTTCGAGACGTATGCGGTGAGCGTTATCGGGGCGATGCTTATAGGGTCCCTGACCGTTCAAAATTCGCCCGCGGCCATTGTTTACCCTTTCCTGTTGGGTGGGATCTCGGTAATCGGTGCGATTGTGGCGATTTGGTGGGTGAGCTTTCGGAAAACGGGTCCGACACAGGTACTGGTGGAGGCAGTCGGGGTGAACGCGCTTGTCTCCGCAATTCTTTACTGGCCTGCAACAAAGTTACTATTTCCAGCCACGATTCAGGTTGGACCATCCGCTTACACGTCCAGACAGATTTATCTGGCCACTCTGATCGGCCTGGTGATGACAGGAATCATCGTTGCGATCACGAATTACTACACGTCGACGGCGTTCAAACCAGTTCGCAGTATTGCGCTCGCGTCAGAGACCGGTCACGCTACCAATATCATTTCCGGTCTAGCGATCGGTCAGCAAGCGACAGCTTTGCCGGTGATCTTTATCGGGCTTGCGATCATCCTGAGTTATTCGTGCGTTGGACTTTACGGGATCGCAATCGCAGTGATGAGCATGCTCTCCATGGCCGGGACAATCATTTCCCTCGATGCGTTCGGTCCGATTACCGATAACGCGGGCGGAGTGGCTGTGATGAGCGACTTGCCTAAATCGACTAGGGCGGTAACCGACGAATTGGATGCAGTCGGAAACACAATGAAAGCGGTTACAAAGGGCTACGCGATTGCTTCCGCCGGATTGGCAGCCCTAGTTCTTTTTGGTTCCTATGTCTCGGAACTGAGGGCTCATTTCTCTTCTCTCGGGGGTCACGAAACGCATTCTTCTGAATATTCGCTGGAACAGCCCAAAGTTATCATCGGACTATTCGTTGGCGGACTCTTGCCCTTTCTTTTCAGTTCGCTCAGCATGCAAGCTGTCGGAAAAGCTGCCGGTGCAGTCGTGAAAGAAGTGCGCCGACAGCTGCAGAGTAAACCTGGGATTTTGACCGGAACTGAAACCCCAGAATACGGAAAATGCGTGGATATCGTCACCAAAGCAGCTCTGAAGGAGATGATTGTTCCGGCGCTTCTCCCAGTGGTGTTTGTCCTAGTGGCATCGTTTTTTGGATATGTGATGCTGGGAGCTGTTCTGGTCGGGACGATTGTGACTGGATTGTTTGTTGCGATCTCAATGACTTCCGGCGGCGGCGCATGGGACAACGCCAAGAAATATATCGAGGAAGGTCACCACGGCGGGAAAGGATCTCCCGCGCACCAAGCTGCTGTCACTGGCGATACGGTCGGCGATCCGTACAAAGACACCTCAGGCCCCGCCATCAATCCCATGATCAAAGTTGCGAACATCGTAGCCATTCTGATTATCCCGATTGTCTTCAAATAAGAGAAGTAACACCGCTCGGTGGAAGCGCTTCTCCTGCTTGCCTTCTGGTCGTCTTCAATTCTTAATGCCAGCATGAAAGCCCTCTTTCTAACGAACGAGTACCCCCCTAACATTTATGGGGGCGCCGGGGTTCACGTCGATTACCTGAGTCGTGAACTGGCGAAAATAATGGACGTCGAGGTGCGCTGTTTTGGGGATCAGGAATTCGATCAGCCACATTTGAGTGTAAGAGGATTTGGGGTCAACAGCGCGGTCTTCCGTTGCCCTAAGAATCTGAATTCGGTGTTTGGAGCGATCCGGCGTTGCATCGATTTCAACACGGTAGGTTTGGACGCTGATATAGTCCATTGCCACACTTGGTACTCTCATTTCGGCGGTATTTTGGCCAAACTCAATTACCATGTCCCAATGGTTCTGACCGTTCATTCGCTGGAACCGCTTCGACCGTGGAAACGTGAACAGTTGGGCTACGGCTACGATTGTTCTACCTGGCTGGAAAAAACGGCGACCGAAATGGCGGATGCGGTGGTCGCTGTCTCTGAGGGAACGCGGAGCGACGTCCTGCGACTCTTCAATATCGATCCTGCGCGAATTCGCATTATCTACAACGGTATTGATCCTGAAGAATATTACCCCCGCAAATCCAGTGACCGGCTGCCAAAGTACGGGATAGATTCCAGCAAACCATTTGTATTATTTGTCGGTCGGATCGCCCGGCAGAAGGGTATCATCCATCTCGTCAACGCGATCAAATATATGGACCCGGGATTCCAGATCGTTCTTTGTGCTGGCGCACCTGACACGCCCGAGATTGCCCAGGAAATGCAACGCGCTGTGACAGAAGCCATAAGCAAGAGAGAAGGGGTCATCTGGATTGACGAAATGGTGACAAAAGAGGTTGTTTATCAGCTTTACACCCATGCGGCTGTCTTCGTCTGCCCCTCAATCTACGAACCCTTTGGAATCATCAATCTTGAGGCAATGGCCTGTGAAACCGCGGTTGTTGCGGCAGCTGTCGGAGGAATTAAAGAGGTTGTGGTTGATGGAGAAACCGGGTTTCTTGTGCCCCTGGAACAGATGAAGACGACCCCCTTCGAGCCACTAAATCCAGACAAATTCTCTCGCGATATGGCTGAGAAAATAAATCTATTAATGGCCGACCCAGCATTACGCAAAGCCTTCGGAGAAGCTGGGCGCGAGCGAGCTGTCGAAAAGTTCAGCTGGTCGACAATCGCTGCCGAAACAAAAAAAATGTACGAATCGCTCCTAGCTTAGCGTAACGTCCTCGGTTCGCCTATCACGTTCACTTTCGCCCAACGGTGAACGATGAACGCTCATGTTTGTTGATCGGATCAGAATTCATGCAAAGGCTGGAGATGGCGGAAACGGGTGCGTCAGTTTTCGGCGGGAAAAATTTGTGCCGCGAGGCGGCCCAAACGGCGGGAACGGTGGAAAAGGCGGGGATATCGTCTTTCGAACTGATGTGCATACCGACAACCTGGTGGCCTTTTATTTTCAGCCGCTACTGAAAGCGTCGCGTGGCGAACATGGAATGGGCAAGAACATGTACGGAAAAGCGGGCAAAGACGCTGTCTACAAAGTGCCCGCAGGCACGCTCATCTACCGGATACCATCTCGAATTTTCGAGCTGCCTCTGATAGAGGAGACATTGGATGTGCCCCCACCCAAGCCAGTGATTTCGCCGGGCGATTGTGAATTGGTGGCTGATCTGTGTCAGGAAAATCAGGAATTGGTCTTGTGCAGGGGCGGGTCCGGCGGCAAAGGAAACACACATTTCAAAAGCTCCACTAATCGCGCTCCGCGGCAGTTCACCGAAGGTGAACCGGGTGAAGAAGGCTATTTTCTCCTGGAACTGCGAAAGATTGCTGATGTCGGGCTAGTCGGTTATCCGAATGCTGGCAAATCGACCCTGCTTGGCAAGGTTTCTGCCGCACATCCCAAGATTGCGCCTTATCCGTTCACTACCTTGAACCCCGCAGTTGGGGTTGTGGAATTTGAAGGATACAAGCGCGCAACGGTCGCGGATATCCCAGGCCTCATCCAGGGAGCGCATCAGAACATGGGATTGGGCCATGACTTCCTCAGGCATATTGTTCGTTGTAAGTTGTTGGTGTTCGTTCTCGATATCGCCGGCAGCGAAGGACGTAATCCGATCGAGGACCTCCGTTGCCTGCGCCGCGAACTCGACCTGTACGATCCGACGCTGAGTCAACGACCATGGATTATTGCGGCCAATAAGATGGATTTGCACGGCGTTGAAGAGAATCTGGCAATTATCCGGAACAGATTTTCCGATAAGGTCATAGTGCCGATGATTGCCGCAAACGGCCGCGGTGTTGAAGATTTCAAAATGGCGCTGCAAACGCTTTTAAACCCTTGAACTGGTCGTGGGGAACTCTTTGGGAAGGAGGTCGGGGGCAAGCGTTGAAAAGCGAACCGGTCCTGTCTCCTCGCTTATGAAGAACCTGTGGGACCCTCGGCTGCTGCTTCAAATTCAAAATGAAACCGATCGTTGCCAGTTTTTGCACCTATTTTCTCAAGGCGGAGATGCTTCACATCTATCGTCAGATCACTTCACTGCAAAGGGTCCATACATTTGTTATCGCGAAAATCAGGGAAAATGCGGCGCTCTATCCATTTCAAGATCTAGAGTTGCTTAAAAGCTCCAACCTAAGTCCTGTTTTTCGGGGGCGGTTGAAGTATCTGGTCAGAGCGCCTGCCTTAGTGTACAGGGGCGAGTTCGAAGTCATCCGGCGCGTGCTCCTGCGGCGGAATCCGGATCTCATGCACATTTATTTCGGGAATACCGGCGTCCATCTGCTGCCACTCATCGAGAGATGGGATCGCCCATGCGTCGTTTCGTTCCACGGGATGGACGTTCAACGCCGGAAAAACGAGCGAGATTACGAAGCCAAGTTAAGGAAGCTCCTTCGGCTAGTGCCGCTTGTACTGGTTCGCAGTCGATCTATCGCGCAGCGACTGATTGAACTTGATTGCGATCCGCAAAAAATTCGGTTGAACCGCACGGGAATTCCATTGGAGGAATTTCCGTACTTGGCCAGAAACGTTCCGGTAGCAGGCGCATGGACAATTGTTCAAGCTTGTCGATTAGTTCCCAAGAAAGGTTTGGTAACGGCTTTGCGAGCATTCGCCCGATTCGTAAAAGCATTTCCAAGATCCAGGTTCCTGATCGCGGGCGACGGTCCATTGCGTCGAGAGCTGGAACAATTGGTGCGACAATTGGGTCTGCAAAATGTCGTTGTCTTTCTTGGATTTCTCGGTCAATCCCAACTGCGCGCGCTGTACGAAAAGGCGCACATTTTTATGCATCCGAGTGAATTGCCTCCAGATTCAAATGAGGAGGGGATTCCAAATTCAATGCTTGAGGCCATGGCCAGCGGGCTGCCCGTGGTGGCAACTCGCCACGGTGGAATTCCCGAAGCGGTGACTGATGGCGTGAACGGGTTGCTGGTCGCGGAACGAGACGATGACGGACTGGTAAACTCTCTATTCAACCTCGTTGAAGATCCTCCACGCTGGAAAACGTTAGGCGCATCTGCCTCACGGACGGTAGCCACTGAATTCGCGCAGCCGCGCCAGACTGAATTTCTCGAATCGGCTTATTTTGAGGCTATCGAACAGTGGCGAAAGAAAGCGTTGACGTAACCCCCTAACCTGAAAAACTCACAAACAAACTAGCAAAGCGGCGCCCTGATTTTGTAAGTTCTTTGTGTTCAGCAAGTTAACTTTACAAAAAGGACGCCGCTTCGATGACAGAGTGTAGAGAACGACGTTGGCTATTTTAAGAATCAGGTAACCGGAACGTAGAGGTAGATTTCGGAGGCGGCTACCTCTCTAGCGATCGGGCGGCTTAATCCTTCGCGTATTTGAGCGCCACGGCGGGTTGTTGCGAGATTTTAGCGGGTGTTTCATCGACTACCGTGACCAGCGCTAGATCGACACAGCGTTCAGGAACTTCTCAGTCAGCGGATTCATGGCTTGGTCTTGGGCTACGAAGATCTGAATGGTCATGACCAGTTGCGGCTGATCCGATCCACGGTTTGATCGCCGGCAAGAACGATCCGCTCGGAGAGGATCGGATCTTGGAGCGCGATAACGGCAAAGCGTTGGCCGCACAGTCCAAGAAGGTTATGAAGGGGACAGAAGGTTATGAAGGGGACAGGTCAAATGTGGGGTTGTGGCACGGACAGGTCAAATGTTGCGGCGAATGTTTAATTTGATCTACACTTTTATTCTATGTTGTGTAATGTAGCCCTCGCTTATGCGTTTTCCCCGGGTCAAAGCCGAGGGGCAGGGTTTTTACCACTGTCTGTCCAGAACCGTTGAGGGCCGCTTCATCTTCCAGAGTTCTGGAGCCGGTTCTTTGGAG